>DDUQ01000145.1 GCA_002344885.1 Comamonadaceae bacterium UBA2334 | reverse complement strand
ATCCATAGCATCTCCTGAAACTCCTTTCCAACCAAACGCTTGCAGCCAATGTGGCCGTTCACTGCCCCGGATGGATTTGCCCGCAAACCCGGCGCTCCTGCACAGTCACATCGGCATCCATCCGGTGGCCGTGGCCCAGGGGGTTGGGTGGCTTTTTCCGCCTGACTGGTGTGGTGTTCAAGCTATCGAAACAGCGTCATCATTTCCCGCTGCGCCGCGCCTTGACCGCCGCAGCCAGCCCGTCCAGCACCGGCACGGTCTGTTCGAAACTGATGCAGGCATCCGTCACGCTCACACCGTGGGCCAATGCCTGGCCGGTCACGATGTCCTGCCGCCCTTCGTTCAGGTGGCTTTCGATCATCACGCCGGTGATGCGGGCATCGCCCGCTGCCATCTGCGCCGCCACGTCGGCCGCCACGTCGATCTGGCGGCGGTGCTGTTTGCTGCTGTTGGCGTGCGACAGGTCCACCATGACCTGTGGGCGCAACTTGTTGGCTTCCAGCAGTTGGCAGGCGGCCTGCACATCGGCGGCGCTGTAGTTGGGGGCCTTGCCGCCGCGCAGGATGACGTGGCAGTCCGGGTTGCCGCGGGTTTCAAAAATGGCGGCCGTGCCCATCTTGTTCAGCCCCAGGAACGCATGGCCCGATTGAGCGGCCACGATGGCGTCGGCCGCCACCTTCACGCCGCCGTCGGTGCCGTTCTTGAAGCCCACGGGGCAGCTCAGGCCGCTGGCCAGTTGGCGGTGGCTCTGGCTCTCGGTGGTGCGTGCGCCGATGGCGCCCCAGCTCACCAGGTCGGCAATGAACTGGGGCGACAACAGGTCCAGAAACTCGGTGCCCACCGGCAGACCCAGCGCCAGCACATCGAGCATGAGCTGGCGGGCCATTTCCAGGCCTTCGTTGATGGCAAAGCTGCCGTCCAGGTGCGGGTCGTTGATGTAGCCCTTCCAGCCCACGGTGGTGCGGGGCTTTTCGAAATAGGTGCGCATGACCAACAGCAGCTCGCCCTCCAGGCGGTCGGCCTCTACTTTCAGGCGGCGGGCGTACTCAATGGCCTGGCCGTGGTCGTGGATGGAGCACGGGCCCACCACCACCAGCAGGCGGTCGTCCAGGCCGTGCAGCACGCGGCTGATGGCGGCGCGGCTGGATTCAACCAGCGCCTGCGCGGCATCGGGCACGGGCAGCCACTCCTGAAGCAGGGCAGGGGTGACCAGCGGTCGCACGGCGCTGATGCGGACATCGTCGATGCGGGTGGTGTCGTGTGTAGAGGGTGCGGGGGTACGGGGGACGTGGGCGGGCATGTTCAAAAACTCAAGTAAAAAATGGCTTCAGCGCATCATTATCGAGCATCTGATGCTATGAATTCGAGATTTTGCGATGTGTCATTTGTGTCGCTGACAGACTGGGTGCCACATGACATACTGTGGCATGGCCGCAATGAGACATAGACGTGACGGCCGCTTCCATCTGGGATGCCCGCCATGACAGATTCTTCTGATGATCTGGTTTTTATCGACGACGATCCGGCCGAGGACACGTTGTCGCCTCCCGCGCAGGTGTGGGACATTCTGGTGGTGGATGATGACAAAGATGTACACGAGGCCACGCGGTTTGCACTGGCAGGCATCGTCATCCTGGGGCGTCGCCTGCAACTCTCGCATGTGCATTCCGGCGAAGAAGCGCTGGCCCTCCTGGCGACCCGGCCCGACTTTGCGGTGGTGCTGCTCGATGTGGTGATGGAAAGTGACGATGCAGGCCTGCGCACGGTCGACGCCATCCGCAATGAGTTGAAGATCCACAACACCCGCGTCATCCTGCGAACCGGGCAACCCGGTCAGGCACCCGAGCACGACACCATCACCCGCTACGACATCAACGACTACAAAACCAAGAGCGAGCTGACACAGTCGAAGCTGTTCACCACGCTGACGGCAGCCATCCGGTCTTACAACCAGTTGCAGCGATTGGACGCCAGCCGCAAAGGGCTGGAAAAAATCGTGTCGGCCAGCAACCAGTTCATAGCCGAGCAAGGTTTGCATGCGTTCGCAGAGGGTGTGATCACACAACTGGCCAGCCTGATGGACGTTGAACCTGAGGGGGTCGTGTGTGCGTCGGATGAGTCTGTATCGGCTGAAACAGGTCAGCAGCGGCAGTACCGCGTCATTGCCGCTGCGGGCCATTACCGGCACCTGATCCAACAGCGGCTGGACGAGATCGACAACCCCCACATTGCGCAGTCGCTGGCCGAGGCGCTCCGGGAAGGCCGCAGCGTCATCGGCAAACGGGATGTCACGCTGTACTTCCGCAAGACACCCAAGGAAGGCTTTGCTGCCTACATCGAGTCGGGCGAGCCCATCAAAGAGGTTGACCAGCATCTGCTGGAGGTGTTCTGCACCAACATTGCGCTGTGTGCCAAAAACATCGACCTGGTGTCTGACCTGCGGCGCGATGCCATGCTGGACCGTCAGCTGGGCATGCCCAACCGCAATGCGCTCATCGGCGAGCTGGACCGGCTGTTGTCTGCCGGGCAAACGGGTTGGGCCATTGCACTGATCGACATCGACCAGTTTGCCGCCATCAACGACATGCTGGGACATGTGTTTGGCGATGCCCTGCTGAAGGCCACTGCGCAGCGCCTGCGCACCCGGTTTGCCGAGCAGGGCTACATTGCCCGGCTGGCCGGTGATGCGTTTGCGGTGGCCGCCCCCGAGGCGTTGCTGGCAACCGAAGCGCTGCAGGCGCTGTTTGCCCGGCCTTTTTTTCTGGAAGACCATTCGCATACCGTGTCGGTGTGTGTGGGCATCAGCCACCTGGCCGATGGACAGACAGGCGTGGACGTGCTCAAGAATGCTTACATCGCGTTGCGGCGGGCCAAGGGGGCGGGGCTGGGCCAGAGCGTGACCTTCTCGCGCGACATTGGCGACGAGGCGCGCCAGCGTACCCAGTTGCTGCGTGACCTGCGCCTGGCGCTGACCGGTTCGCAACTGAAGCTGGTGTTCCAGCCGCAGGTTGATCTGAGCGCTGGCAAAGTCCAGGGTGCCGAGGCTTTGTTGCGCTGGCAGCATCCTGACGGGCAATGGATACCGCCCGACCGCTTCATTCCGTTGGCCGAACAGTCGGGGTTGATCGTGCCCATCGGCCACTGGGTGTTGACCGAATCGCTGCGCAACCTGAAGGCGTTTCACGCCGCAGGCTTCACCGATCTGTGCATGGCCGTCAACATCTCGTCGGTCCAGTTGCGCCAGCCGGGTTTCTGTCAGCAGGTGCACGATGCCTTGCATCAGGCAGACGTGGCGCCACGGCAACTGGAGCTGGAGATCACCGAGTCTGTGGCGCTTGAAGGCCTGGATGCGGTCATTCCGCTGCTGACCGAGCTGCGCGCCACTGGCATCCGCATTGCCATTGACGATTTCGGCACTGGTTACTCGTCGCTCAACTACCTGGAGCAGCTCCCGATCGACCACCTGAAGATCGACCGGTCGTTTGTGCTCTCGTTGTCGGGCGAGCGGGGCACGCGCATCGTTCGCACCATTGCCCGCCTGGGGCAGGAGCTGTCGCTCAAGACCATTGCCGAAGGGGTGGAGAACGAAGCCACTGGCGACCACTTGCGCAGCATGGGCTATGACGTGGCGCAGGGCTACCACTTTGCCCGTCCCATGTCGCCAGAAGACTTCCTCATTTGGCTCAAGGCCAACGGGTAGCCGCCCGGCACGCGCTGGCACAGTGGGCCAGCACGCAGCAAAGGGGCGCGTGAACCCGAGGTCTAGAATCAAACCGGCTGTCTGACCGGGCCCTTGGGGCACGGGGTAGGGCGGCCACCATTGACAGGGCGGGCACCACCCACATGGTGCTGCACTCAGCAAGGCACAGATGATCATCTTCGGACACATCCAGTTCACCCCCGCTTGCGGCATGTCGGTGGCGGACACCTACGGGTCGGCACCTGCCGTGCCCGCTTACATGAAGCTCACCGGGCCCTTCATCCGCAGCAACATCGAGCAGGGCATTCACACCATCAGTATCTACGAGTTTGATGACGATCGCGCGGATGAGGCCATGGCCTACCTCCAGGCCCGTTACGAGCGCTTCAACGCGATCGAAGGCGTGACCACCTCCGTCGAGGAGTGGCTGGGTGTCGGTGTGGCGCTCAAGCTGCTGGACGAGACGCAGTCGGTCACCGATGTGCTCGACCTGGTGAACTTCCGTTTCTGATGGCAGGGGATGGCAATGATCAGAAAAGTCAGCAAAGCACAGCGGCCGGTGGCGTATTTCGACGACGTGGAGCGGTGCGTCGATGCCATCGTGGAAAAGGTGGGCAAAGACATCGTGTTCGGCATGCCTCTGGGGCTGGGCAAACCCAACCTGCTGGCCAATGCGCTGTACCAGCGGGTGAAGAACGACCCGACCATGAGCCTGCGCATCCTCACGGCGCTGTCGCTTGAAGTCCCCGCTGGCAAGAGTGACCTGGAAAAGCGTTTTCTTGACCCGTTTGTCGAGCGCATCTGGGGTGACTACCCGGCCCTGACCTACCTGCAAGACGTGCGCCGCAACAGCCTGCCGCCCAATATCCAAGTGTCGGAATTCTTCATGAAGGCGGGGGTGTTCCTGGACAACCCGATCGAGCAGCAGAACTACATTTCCAGCAACTACACCCACATTGCCCGTGACATGCTGGAAAACGGCGTCAACGTCATTGCCCAGATGGTCAGCAAGAAAGAGGTGGATGGCGAGGTGAGCTACAGCCTGTCGTGCAACCCCGATGTGTCGCCCGACCTGGCCGTCATGATGCGCGAGTTGGAGGCCAAGACCGGCTACAAGATTGCGGTGGTGGGGGCCGTCAACAACCGTTTGCCGTTCATGTACCACGATGCTATGGTGCCCGCCTCGGCCTTTGACATGATCATCGACAACCCGGCCTACGACTACACCCTGTTCAGCACGCCGAACATGTCGGTCGAGAAAGAGGACTACCTGATCGGCATGCACGTCAGCAGCCTGGTCAGGGATGGGGGCACGCTGCAGGTGGGCATCGGTTCGCTGGGCGATGCCATTGCGTATTCCATGATCCTGCGCCACACGCAGAACGATGCCTACCGTTCAGCCATTGCTGACCTGGGCGTCATGGACAAGAGCGGAGACCTGGTCAGGCGCATCGGTGGCCTGGACGCCTTCGGCAAGGGCCTGTACGGCTCGTCCGAGATGTTCGTCAATGGTTTGCTGGAGTTGTACAAGGCAGGCATCCTGCGCCGCAAGGTGTACGACCATGCCGGCTTGCAGCGCCTGCTCAACGATGCAGACGTCACCGAGCAGGTCACGCCGGCCATGCTCGACCAACTGCTGGTGCACAAAGTCATCCGCCCCCTGCTGAAACCCCGGGACCTGGCTTTTTTGCAGCGCTATGGCATTTTCAAGTCAGACATCAGGCTGGCAAATGGCCGTTTGCTGACGGGCGACGGCCATGACATCGGTGCCGACCTGAGCGACGAAGCCAACCTGGCCGACGTTGTGGCGCACTGCCTGGGCACCACGCTGCAAGGTGGCATCTTGCTGCATGCCGGTTTTTTCCTGGGGCCACGGGCGTTCTACAACACCCTCAATGCCATGGACGAGGCCGAGAGCCGCCAGTTCTGCATGACCACGGTGGACAACGTCAACCACCTGTATGGCGACCAGGAGCTGAAGTCGCTCCAGCGCAAGGACGGCCGTTTCATCAACACCTGCTTGATGGTGACGCTTTCTGGTGGCGTGGTGTCCGACGGGCTGGAAGATGGGCGTGTGGTCAGTGGGGTGGGCGGGCAGTACAACTTTGTGTCCATGTCGCATGCCTTGCAGGACGGACGCCTGATCATGATGCTGCGCAGCCACCGCACCAAGGACGGCGTGGCCATGTCGAACATCGTGTGGAATTACGGCCACATGACCATTCCGCGCATCCTGCGCGACATCGTGGTCACCGAGTACGGCATTGCCAACCTGCGCAGCAAGACCGACAAGGAAGTCATGGCTGCCCTGTTGAACATTGCCGACTCGCGCTTTCAGGACGATTTGCTGGCCAAAGCCAAGGCGGTGGGCAAGATGCCGGCGGACTACGAAATTCCGGCCCAGTACCGCAACAATTTCCCCGAGGTGGTGCAGGCCCGTTTCCAGGCCTGGCGCGCGGGTGGGCTGTTCCCGGCCTTCCCCTTTGGCAATGACTTCACGGATGAGGAGCTCGTGCTGGGCAAGGCCTTGAAGGGCCTCAAGGCCAAGATGGCCAACAAGGTGGGCACGGTGGCAGGAGGCCTTTTCAACGTCATCCGTGGCCACGACATCCCGCCCGCTGCCTTGCCCTTCCTGCGGCGCATGCAGCTGGAGCACCCCACGAATTTCAAGGACAAACTGGTACAGGGCCTTCTGGTGGCGGAGCTGATCGAGTCCGGGCAGGTGTGAAATTGCAGAGGCGGATTTTTGCTTCCGCCGGATTTGCCACCCCCGCCGAATGCGAGGCTGCCCGCCAGCGCTCCAGTACAAGACATTCGGGAGCCACAAATTGAACGGGCCGGAAGGAAACCGGGTCGCGCATGCCATGGCCAAGTCGCAGACACTCAACCGATACTTGTACCGGTACTTGGGTTATCAGCCCTAGAATGGGTGTGTCAGTTCCTCGCCCCAGAGACCGACCATCCATGATCCGCCTCCTCACGTTGTTGTTGCTTGTTTTTTCTGGTGGCGCCCATGCCCTGGAGAGCGTCACCTTGCAACTCAAGTGGCGCCACCAGTTTCAGTTTGCCGGGTATTACGCGGCTCTTGACAAAGGTTTCTACCGGGATGCAGGCCTGCAGGTCACGCTGTTGGAGGCAACAGCGGCAACCAATGTGGTCGAGGAGGTGGTCTCCGGGCGCGCACAGTACGGCGTTGGCACCAGTGAACTGGTGCTTGCGCAAAGAAAGGCACCGGTTGTCGCTCTGGCGGTGATCTTTCAGCATTCGCCCCTGATCCTGCTAGCACGCGAAGACACCATTGGCAACCTGCACGAGCTGGCCGGCCAGAAAGTGATGATCGAGGCGCATGCCGAAGAACTTTTCGCCTACCTTCGCCAGGAGGGCGTGGCCCCCGAATCGTTGCAACTGCTGCCCCACCGTCAAGGCATCGAGGATCTGATCAGCGGCAAGATTGCCGCCATGTCGGCCTACTCGACGACAGAACCGTACCTGCTGCGTCGCGCAAGGATACGCACCATGGAGTTTTCTCCCCGCGCGGTTGGCATCGACTTCTACGGTGACAACCTGTTCACATCGGCGCAGGAACTGAGGCTCTACCCTGAGCGCGCAAAAGCATTTCGTGCAGCCACCCTGAGGGGCTGGGAATACGCGATGAAGCATCCGGAGGAAATCATTGCGTTGATCCTTGCTCGCTACAACTCCCAGGGCCTGGATCGGAACATGCTTGCTTTCGAGGCCAACCGCACAGCGCAACTGATGCAGGCGGATTTGGTTGAAATGGGTTACATGAACCCGGGCCGCTGGCAACACATTGCCGATGTGTATGCAGATCTCGGACTCATGCCCCGGAGCAAACTCCCAGAGGGGTTTCTGTACAGCAACGTGGAGCGGCATCTCCCAGCCTGGTTGACCCCAACGGCTGCCATGGCTGGGCTGGTCATCCTGTTGCTGTCTCTGCTCGTCTACCGCAACGTCCATCTCAGCCGCAGGCTCAAGCGCGAATTTGCGGTCAGCGAGGAAGCGAACCGCCAATTGGCCCAGAAACTGACAGAAGTGCAGGAACTGCAGTCGCGCCTGAAGGAGCAGGCGATTCGCGATGGCCTGACCGGGCTCTTCAACCGCCGCTACCTTGACGAAACCTTGCCGAGAGAATTGGCGCGGGCCAAACGCCAAGGCTACCCGCTGGCTGTCATCATGCTTGATGTGGATCACTTCAAGAAGATCAACGACACCTACGGCCACCCTGGTGGAGATGAATTGCTGAAGTCACTCGGGGCGGTCTTCAGGGACGGGGCTCGAGAAGGCGATATTTCCTGTCGCTACGGTGGCGAAGAGTTTGTCATCGTATTGCCCCACATGGGCATTGACGCGGCACTGATGCGAGCGGAGAAATGGCGCAAGGAAGTGGAAGCAACCCAGGTGAAGCATGACGACTTCAGCATGCGTTTCACAATTTCGGCTGGGGTGTCAGGCTACCCTGACCACGCCAATGACCATGAAGGCCTGATACAGGGAGCGGATAGGGCCCTTTATGCCGCCAAAGGAGCGGGGCGCAATTGTGTGGCTTGTTTCGTTCCTGATGCGAATTCGAGACCGGCTTGAGCCCTTTTTTGCGGCAGCACACCTGGTTCATACGCTTGCCGAAAATGCTCAAGTGATCGTCGTCCAGCACCTTGATTGCGTCAGAGCAGGCGCATTGAACAGCATCTGGCGTCTGCAGAGAGTAAATAAAATCATAGCTACAAACACAATACAGAAAACCGCTAGAGTACATTTTTTAGTTTGTTTTCTTTGATGGACAGCCAGAAAATGAGGGCTGACGTTGCGTAGTGTCTTTGCAGTGGCACGGGTGTGCTCATGCCCTGCCTTCAGGCACGGGTTTGCGCCTGTGCCTGTATGGCGTGTGCCACGCAGCCGAGCGCCCAGTGCAGGTCGGCTTCATCCACGTTGAGCGGCGGTGCCAGCACCAGCACCTGACCTTGCCCTACTTTGAACGACAGGCCCGCCGACAGGCAGCTGTACAGCACGGCTTCGGCCAGGTCGGCATCGTTCAGTTCGATGCCTATGAGCAGACCCGCGCCGCGTATGTCCGTCACGGCAGGCTGGTCTGCCAGTTGTGTGTTCAGCCGCTGCAAAGCGTCGTCGCCCAGGCGGCGGCTGCGCGCCAGCAGGTCTTCCTGCTCGATCACGTCCAGCACGGCCAGCCCGGCGGCGCAGGCCAGCGGGTTTTTTTCGTGGGTGTAGTGGCCCAGTGACATGTGCTGGCCCACGTTCAGGCCTTCACGGGCGATCAGTGCGGCCAGCGGCATGCTGCCCCCGCCCAGGCCTTTGCCGATGACGATCATGTCGGGCTCGATGCCATAGCGCTCCACGGCAAACAGGTGGCCGGTGCGGCCGAGCGCAATGGGAATTTCGTCCAGGATGAGCAGTGCGCCATGCCGGTCGCAGATCTGGCGCAAGCGTCGGTAATAGTCAGCTGGCGGGATCTGCACATCCGTGCAGCGGATGGTTTCGACAATCACCGCTGCCACGTCGCCTTCCTTTTGCAGGCAGTAGTCGATGTAGTCCACACAGCGCAACGCGCAACTGCCGCCGCAGCCGAACACACAATGGCCGGGGTCGCACGGGGGCACGTGTTCGCTGCCCGGCAGCAAGGGGCCGATGCCTTTGCGAAACACGGCTTCGCCGCCGATGGAAATGGCGTCCAGCGACGCGCCATGAAACGCATCCCACATCGAGATGGTTTTGAACCGCCCGGTGGCCAGCCGCGCCAGCTTCAGCGCCATGCCGATGGCGGCCGTGCCTCCCGGTGCAAACAGCAGCCGGGCACCCTGAATGGGCGCGGCCTGGCACAGGCGGCGGGCCAGGTCCACCGCAGGCTGGTTGGTGTAGCGGCGGGGGCTGAAGGGCAGGGTGTTCAGCGTGTCCCGCATGGCTGCCAGCACGCTTGGGTGGCCGTAGCCAATCTGGTGCAGGCTGTTGCCATGAAAGTCCAGAATTCGCCGCCCGGCGGTATCCGTCAGCCACGCACCTTGTGCACCTTGCAGCGCATTCAGGCAGGGGGTGGACATGGACTGGTGCAAGAACCAGCGGGCGTCTTCGGCCAGCAATTGCCGGGTGGCATCGTCCAGGTGTTGGGCTTGCCAGGCGGTGCGGCGGCCGCTCAGGTTGATGTCGCCTTCGCTGCGGTCGGGTTCGGTCATGGGCGCACCGTGGTGTCGCCGTGGGCTTGGGCTGCGGCGAGTTCGCCGTCGCGCAGCATGCGCTGTCGGCCACCCTGTGCATGGGCAAACAGGGCTTCGGCCACAGCAGGGCCGTTGCGGGCCGCCAGCAGGTCAACGATGGCGCTGTGCTCCTCTGCAAAGTGCGGTATGGCCATGGGTGCCATCAGGTTGCGGCGGCGGAACAGGGCCAGCAGCTTGGTCAACCTGCGGTACTGGTCGCACAGCACCGGGTTGCCGGTCATGGTGACGATGCAGTCGTGAAAACCCAGGTTCAGCTCGTGAAACCGGTCTACCGCATCGGGCGGCACGGCCTTCATGGCCTCGGTCATGTCGCGCAGCGTGCGCAGCTGTTCGGGCGTGATGCGCTCGGCCAGCAGGCGGCCTGCGGTTGCATCCAGGCCTGCACGCACGTCGTACAGGTCAGCCGCTTCTGACAGCGGAATCACCCGCACATGGGCACCCCGGTTCTTCTCCTGCCGGATCAGGCCCGTTTCCTCCAGCAGCCTCAACGCCTCGCGCAGCGGGCCGCGCGAAATGCCGAAGCGTTGTGCCAGTGTCATTTCGTTCAGCTTCTGGCCGGGGCGGAGCTCACCTGTCAGCACCTGCTCTTCGATGGATTCCGCCACCAGCCGCGTCAGTGAAGTGCTTTGCACCAGTGCAAGTGCCTGTTCGGATGACCCTGTGTGGGACGCGTTGGCAGCAGTGTTCATGTGGTCGGTGGGCAGTGAATCCGGTTGGCATTGTAGGCAGATTCAAGGATTGTTGATTGTCAACAATCTGACACATTTGAAGGATACGCTTGCGCCCGGTTCAGCCCATTGCATGGTGCCGACAGCACATGTCAGCCTTGTGAACAGGCCCGTCACATCCCTACCAACCGGAGCATTTCCATGAACGTCAAATCTTTTGTCAGGCCACTGTTGGCCGTTGCCGTGGCGGCAGCCGTGGCCTTGCCCGCTTTCGCGCAGAAAACCGTGCTGAACGTGTACACCGCGCTGGAAACCGACCAGATCAAGGCCTACCAGGAGGCCTTCAACAAGTCGAACCCCGACATCGAAATCAAGTGGACGCGCGACTCCACCGGAATCATCACCGCCAAGTTCCTGGCCGAAAAAGCCAAGCCGGTGGCTGACGTGGTGATGGGCGTGGCCGCTTCCAGCATGGCCGTGTTTGAACGTGAGGGCCTGCTGCAGCCTTATGCGCCCGCGAACCTGAAAGCCATCAACCCCCGTTTCACGTCCGGCGGTGCCAACCCTTCCTGGGTGGGCATGAATGTCTTCGGTGCCGCCATTTGCTACAACGTGGCCGAGGCCATGAAGCAGGGTTTGCCCAAGATCGAAAGCTGGAAAGACCTGCTGCGCCCCGAATTCAAGGGCAAGGTCGTGATGCCCAACCCCGCCTCATCGGGCACCGGATTTCTGGATGTGACCGCGTGGCTGCAAATGTTTGGCGAAAAAGGCGGTTGGGAGTACATGGATGGCTTGCACCAGAACATTGCCGTGTACACCCACTCGGGCTCCAAGCCCTGCGTGATGGCCGGTGCCGGCGAGTTCCCGGTGGGCATTTCGTTTGAATACCGTGCCAACGTGATCCGCGAAAAAGGCGCGCCCATCGACGTGCTGTTCCCCAAAGAAGGCCTGGGTTGGGACCTGGAATCCACCGGCATCGTGAAGGGCACACCGAAGCTCGACGCCGCCAAAAAGCTGGCCGACTGGGCCTCGACCCGAGAAGCCAATGAGCTGTACGCCAAAAACTTCGCCATCACCGCCATTCCGGGCATCGCCACACGCTTGAAGCATGTGCCCATTGACTATGAAAAGCGTCTGGTCAAGAACGACTTCCAGTGGATGGCCCAGAACCGCGACACAGTGCTGGCCGAGTGGCAAAAGCGCTACGCGTCCAAGTCTGAGCCCCGCAGGTAAGCGCACCCGTGCATCCAGCTCCATCTGAAAGAAGCGTCACATGAGCCATTTGCAGGTACGCGGCATCGGCAAGCGATTTGGCGCATTCGTGGCGCTCGACGCGATTGACCTGGATGTGCAGAAAGGTGAGTTTGTGGTGTTGCTGGGCCCGTCGGGCTGCGGCAAAACCACCCTGTTGAGGACCCTGGCTGGTTTGGAAATGCAGGACCAGGGTCAGATCATCCATGCCGGGCGGGACATCTCCCGCCTGCCGCCCGCGCAGCGTGACTATGGCATCGTGTTCCAGTCGTATGCGCTGTTTCCCAATTTGAACGTGGGCCAGAACGTGGCCTATGGGCTGAACAACAAACGCCAGGGACGTGAGGCCTTTCGCCAGCGTGTGGACGAGATGCTGGCCCTGGTGGGCTTGCCCGGCACCGAAAACAAGTACCCCGCGCAACTGTCTGGCGGGCAGCAGCAGCGCATTGCCCTGGCGCGTGCGCTGGCCACGCGGCCCGACTTGCTGTTTCTGGACGAGCCGTTGTCGGCGCTCGATGCCATCGAGCGGGTGCGCCTGCGCACCGAAATCCGCAAACTGCAGCAGCGCCTGGGCGTGACCACCGTCATGGTCACGCATGACCAGGAAGAGGCCTTGTCGATGGCCGACCGCATTGTGGTCATGCGAAGTGGCCGCATACAGCAGATGGGCGATCCGCAAACCATTTACCACCGCCCCGCCAACGACTTTGTGGCCGATTTCATTGGCCGTGGCAACCTCATTCAGGGAGAGGCGTCGGCGGCTGACACCATCGTCCACCACGGCCTGAGCCTGCAGTGCGATGCGACGCTGCAGCCCGGCAAGGCCTACCGCTTCTACCTGAGGCCGGAAGACATCCGCCTGCTGGACCCGCTGGAGGCCACCCACAACAGTTTGCTGGCCACCGTGGACAAGCAGGAGTTCCTGGGTGCGTTCACGCTGGTCACGCTGAACCCGCTGCACACCGGCATGCCAGCATTGGTGGCGCAGTTTTCCAGCAACTACCTGGATGGACGACCGATAGAGATCGGTTCCCGCGTGCGCATCGGCCTGCCCAAAGAGCGGCTGCACCCCATGCAGGAGGCCGCGTGAACGCCTCGGGGCGGGTACTGACCGCTGCGGCAACCTCACCGTCTGTGTCTACACGTGTCAACGCCAGTGGCCTGCTGCTGGTGCTGGCCGCGCTGGTGCTGGCGGTGTTTTTGCTGTTGCCCATGGGGGCACTGTTGGGCCACAGCGTGCTGGATGCCCAGGGCAACTGGAGCTTTCAGCGTTTTCATGACGTGCTGACGGCCCCTGGCATGGCCGACGCCACCTGGAACACATTCTGGGTGGCACTGGCCGTCACGGCCATCACCGTGCCATTGGCCTTCCTGTATGCCTATGCCATTCAGCGCTCGTGCATGCCGTTCAAGGGGTTGTGGCGCATGCTGGGCCTGTCACCTCTGTTGGGACCGTCGTTGGTGGGGGCCATTGCGTTCATCCAGTGGTTTGGCACGCAGGGTTTGCTCAAGTCGTGGCTGGGTGACACCTCGGTGTATGGCCCGCTGGGCATCATCATGGCGACGGTGTTTGCCAGCTTTCCGCATGCGCTGATGGTGCTCATCGTGGCGCTGGCCACGGCAGACGGGCGGCTGTTTGAAGCCGCCGATGCGCTGGGTGCCTCGCGCTGGCGCAAGTTTGTCACCGTCACGCTCCCCGCCGCCAAATACGGACTGATCAGTGCCGGCATGCTGGTGTTTGCTTATTCGGTCAGCGAGTTCGGCATTCCCAAGGTCATCGGTGGCAACTTCAAGGTGCTGGCCGTTGAAATTTACGTTCAAACGGTGGGCCAGCAGAACCTGGGCCACGGGGCCGTGGTGGCGCTGATGCTGCTGGTACCGGTGATGTTTGCGTATGTGGTGGACCGCCAGGTGCAGCGCCGCCAGCAGGCCAGCATGACGGCGCGCGCCGTGCCCTACCAGCCCAAACGCGATGTGCTGCGCGACAGCCTGCTGACCCTGTTCACCGCCACGGTGGCCTTCGCCATGCTGGCTGTGCTGGGCATGGCCATGTACACCTCGGTCATCACCTTCTGGCCCTACAACCTGGCCCCTACGCTGGGCCACTACACCTACGGCCTGGCCGATGCCGGCGTGGGCAACGCCTACCTCAACAGCCTGTGGATTGCGTTGCTGACAGCTTTGCTGGGCACACCGTTCATCTTCGTCACGGCCTACCTGCTGGACAAAACCGGGCAACCGAACTCACCTTTGCGTTCAGCCATTCAGGCCATGGCATCGTTGCCCATGGGCGTGCCGGGGTTGGTGCTGGGCATTGGCTACATCCTGTTTTTCAACCACCCCGACAACCCGCTGGGTGCGCTGTATCGCACGTTTGCCATCATGGTCATCGTCAACGTGGTGCATTACTACTCGGCCTGCCACTTGACTGCACTGACCGCACTCAAAAGCCTGGACCGGGAATTTGAAGCGGTGTCCGCCTCGCTGAAAGTGTCGCGCCTGGTCACCTTCTTTCGGGTCACCCTGCCGGTGTGTCTGCCTGCCGTGCTGGAAATTTCGCGTTACCTGTTCATCAACGCCATGACCACCGTGTCGGCTCTGGTGTTTCTCTATTCGCCTGACACCTTGCCCGCCGCCGTGTCCATCCTGAACCTGGATGAGGCCGGGGAACTCGGCCCCGCAGCCGCCATGGCCACACTGATCATCCTGACCACCGCCGTTTTCAGTCTGCTGCATGCGGGCCTGACCCACCTGCTGTTGCGCCGCCACCAGGCCTGGCGCACGGCATCGCGCTGAGTTGCCGCAACCCCGTTGCCCGTTTTCATTTCTTTGTGCCTGACCTGACCATGTCCATGTTCATTGACCGCGATCCCCTGTTGCTGACCCCCGGCCCGCTGACCACCACCTTGCGTACCAAGCAGGCCATGCTGCACGACTGGGGTTCGTGGGACGCGGCGTTCAACCGCATGACGGGTGACGTCTGCCGCCAGCTGGTGGACATTGCCCACGGCGCAGACACCCACGTGTGCGTGCCCCTGCAAGGCAGCGGGACGTTTTCAGTGGAAGCCGCGCTGGGCACCCTGGTGCCGCGCAACGGCAAAGTGCTGGTGCCCAACAACGGCGCGTACTGCGCACGTATTCTGAAAATCCTCGGCTATTTGGGCCGCAGCGCCGTGGAGCTGCGCTTTGCCGAAGACCAACCGGCTGACCCGGCGGCCATAGAGGTGGCACTGGCCGCTGACCCGTCCATCACCCACGTGGCGCAAGTGCATTGCGAAACCGGCACCGGCATCCTCAACCCCTTGGCCGACATTGCCGACGCCGTAGCCCGCCAGGGGCGCGAGCTGATTGTGGATGCCATGAGCTCGTTTGGCGCCATCGACATTGACCTGCGCACCACCCCCATCACCGCGCTGGTGGCAGCGTCGGGCAAGTGCCTGGAAGGCGTGCCCGGCATGGCGTTTGTCATCGCCCGCAAAACGGCGCTGGAAGCTGCTGCCGGCAACTGCCATTCACTGGCCATGGACCTGCACGACCAGTGGGCCTACATGCAAAAGACCACGCAATGGCGCTTCACGCCGCCCACGCATGTGGTGGTGGCCCTGCACAGCGCCCTGGAGCAATACGCCGAAGAAGGTGGCCTGCCCGCGCGCCACGCCCGCTATGCGGCCAATTGCCGTGCGCTGGTCGATGGCATGGCCGGGCTGGGCTTGCGCCCTTTTTTGGCACCGGCGCACCAGGCACCCATCATCGTCACGTTCCACGCGCCTGGCAGCAGCAGTTACGACTTTCAGGCGTTCTATCAGGCCGTGCGTGCGCGCGGGTTCATTTTGTATCCGGGCAAGCTGACCGAGGTGGACACCTTCCGCGTGGGCTGCATCGGCGCGTTGACACCGCTCGACATGCAAAAAGTGGTCGATGCCGTGGGCGCCACACTGCGCGACATGAAGGTGGCCGTGGGCAACTGAGGCATGGGTACTTCCGCAACTGACCGCGACATCCTGATCATCGGCGGCGGCGTTTTTGGCGCTGCGGTGGCCTATGACCTGGCCCGCAACGGGCTGGGCGAGCGTGTGTTGCTGTTGGAGCGGCTGCAACCCGCAGCCGGTGCCACCAGCCGAGCGGCCGCGCTCGTCACGCAGGTACGCGACAAGCCCGACCAGATGGTGCTGGCCCAACAGACACTGCGAACCATCACCGAGCTGGAGCAGGTGTACGACGAAGACATTGGGCGACACACCGTGGGTGCCCTGCATGTGGCACCCACCAGCCATCTCCATGTGTTGCAAGCCCGTGCCGACCTGGCTGCTGCGCACGGCATTGCGTGCACTTGGCTCAGCCACACAGACGCATTGGCGCGGGCACCCTGGTTGGCGCCATCGTCGTTTGACCATGCTGTGCTGTTCCCGGACGATTGCTACGTTGAACCCTATTTGTTTGCCACCGCACTGCTTCGTGCAGCCTGCGCGCAAGGTGTGCAGGTTGAAGCGGCCGAGGCGACGCACATCCTGGTGGAAGACCTGTGCATCCAGGGCGTTGGTCTGGCCGACTGCCGCCGCTTGCCTGCCCGAACTGTGGTGAATGCCGCCGGTGCGTGGGCCAACCTGCTCAGCGCCCCGCTTGGCCTGCCGCTGCCCATGGCACCTGTGCGCAGCCAGTACTGGATCACCGAGCCGTCACCCCTGTTCCCGCGTGACGGTGCCATCGTCCTCATGCCTGCCGTGCGCGCCTATGCCCGACCCGAAGTTGGCGCTTTGCTGTTCGGCATGCGCGAGCGCCAGCAGCAAGTGGCCGACCCACGCACCTTGCCAGCCGACCTGACGGGCTTTGTGTTCGACACGCGCGATGCCGACGGCTGGGGCAACCTGACCGACGGTGCCGACGAACTGGCCCCCTACTTCCCCGCCCTGAACACCCTGGGCATTGCCCACTACCTGACCGGGCCCAGCAACTACACGCCCGACGGCCAACTGGTGGTCGGTGCTGCGCCCCACGTTAAAGGCTTGTTCGTGGCCAGCGGCTGCAACGGCTCGGGCATCAGTTTTGCCGGTGGGGTGGGGCGGCTGGTGGGCGAGCTGGTTCGTGGCACGCCACCCTTCGTCAACCCGTTGCCCTGCGCGCCAGGGCGGCGTGGCCATTTCGACCCCTTCGCCGCCGATTTCCTTGCCGCCTGTGCCGCCGCACGGGCAAGCAAAACATCTGGCTGAACCGCCACAACCTTTTGGAGACACACCATGCAACGCACCCTCGAAGCCGTCATTTTTGACTGGGCCGGCACCATCGTCGATTTCGGCTCGTTTGCCCCCACCCAGATTTTTGTAGACGCGTTCAAAACCGCGTTTGACTTTGACCTGACGCTGGACGAGGCCCGTGGCCCCATGGGCCTGGGCAAGTGGCAGCACATCGAGGCGCTGGGCAACGACCCGGTCATCGGCGCACGCTGGCAAGCCCGGTTCGGCAAGCCCATGGGCGAGGCCGACATCCGCCACATTTACGAGACCTTCATTCCCTTGCAGGTGGAGCGTGTGGGCCTGCACAGCGCGCTCATTCCCGGCGCGCTGGACGTGGTGCAAAGCCTGCGCCAGCAAGGTTACAAAATCGGCTCCACCACGGGCTATCCGCGCCAGGTGATGACGCGCCTGATGACCCTGGCCACCGAGCAGGGTTACACCCCCGACTGCACCCTGTGCGCTGACGACTTGCCCGCCGGTGCCCGCCCCGGCCCGTGGATGGCGCTGGAGTGTGTGCAGCGACTGGCCATTGGTGCCGTGTCGCATTGCGTGAAGGTGGACGACACCGTGCCCGGCATTGCCGAAGGCCGCAACGCAGGCATGTGGACCATCGGCCTGGCGCTGTCAGGCAGCCCCGCAGGCTGGACGCTGGCCGAGTTTGAGGCGGCCACACCTGCCGAGCGCGAAGCCACGCGCCACCGCGTGAGCGGTGTGTTCAAGCAAGTGGGTGCCCATCTGGTCATCGACACCGTGGCCGATCTGTTGCCTGCGCTGGCGCTGATCGAGCAACGGTTGGCTGCTGGCGAACGGCCCTGAATCCGTAGCTGAAAAGCGTTGTCGGTCAAGCGGTGAAGGGATTTTCGATAGGCTATTGATGAAAAGTGCCTTCAGCGCTTTTGTGTAGGGCGTGAGTAGCTATATTTTTCTTGCCGTTCCATGCGCCTGAAATCGCCTCGGTACCGCTGAGAGTGATCGGGTGTGTTGGCTGGACATGACACGGTCGGTGCGGATGTGAGCACTCAGGCGGTCGCCTTGTCAGTGTCCACGTGGTCGGTGGCTGATGGCGGTCAGCTAGGAGCGACCTTTGATTTGCGGGCATGAACGTCGCTTGAAGGCTGAAAGCAGCCATTGTTCGCCAGTTGCTTAACGGCGGGTTCCAAGCAGTAGCGGCCTTTTGAATGGATGCGAAGTTGGCGCCTCATTCGCCTTGTACCAACCCGCTCTTCGCCGCGTCAGACACCGCCGCCGTCAGCGCGCGAAGCAGTGTCGACGCCATCCGGGCGTGCTGCCAAAACAGCGGGACGTCCAGTGAACTGTTGGGCTGGAGTTCAACCAAGGCCCCGCTATCCAGATGCTCACGCACCAGGGCTTCTGGGTGCATGGCCCAACCGAGCCCACCCAGCGCCGCTGTCACAAACGCCTGAGGTGAGGGCAATGTGTGACGTTGCATCTGGATGGTGCGCCCGCATTGCCTTTCGGCCCACCGCTGCTGTAACTCGTCCTTGGCATTGAACATCAGGCTGGGAGCCGTTGCCAGACTCTCCGGGTTGATACCCTGTGGAAAGTACCGGGCCACAAAGGTGGGGCTGGCTGCGGCCAGGTAGCGCATGGCGCCCAAAGGCAGGCTGTTGCAACCGGCAGCAGGTTCTTGTTTGGCCGTCACGGCAGCCAGAACCTGCCCGCTGCGCAACCACTCGGCGGTGTGGCCTTCGTCGTCAACCGCGATCTGCAACAGCACCGGTCCGTCCCGCCCGAAGGCGCCAATACCTGTGGTGAACCAGGTGGCCAGGCTGTCGGCATTGACGGCCAGTGGGACACTGACACGCGTCGGTTCCGTTTGAAGAAATGACGGCATATCCGCCTGTAGTTCATGTTCCAGCAGACTCACCCGGTCGATGTGTTGGCACAAGCGACGCCCTGTCTCAGTGGCCGAACAGGGTTGTCCGCGCACCACCAGGGCACAGCCCAGCCGCTCCTCCAGCAACCGGATGCGTTGGGACACCGCAGACGGTGTCACGTGCAACGCCTTTGCAGCCCGCTCAAAGCTGCCCTCTCTCACCACGGCCGCCAGCGCAAACAGGGAGGGGTAGTCCAGCACGATGTAGTTCAGCTAATGTTGATTTAGTAAATGTAGCTTGTCTAAGCATCATTGCGGTGGCAATCTCGGCACATGGACCCCATTGCACCCACTTCAACGGCCGCCTGGCCGGTCTTCTTCCAGGGACTGGCACTGAGCTTCGGTCTGATCGTCGCCATCGGTGCCCAGAACGCTTTTGTGCTCAGGCAAGGACTGCGGCGCGAGCACGTCGGCAGCGTGGTGCTGTTTTGTGCCGCTGCTGATGCGCTTCTGATCATGGCCGGCGTCTTCGGCATGGCCCAGGCCCTGGGGGACCGACCCGAGTGGGCACGCGCCCTGGCGCTGGCCGGCGCGGCGTTTCTCGCCTGGTACGGCTGGAGGGCGTTGATGCGGATGCGCAACCCTGATCGCCTGCAGGTAGCTTCAGGCGGCGAGGGTTTGAAGAGGGCAGCGGCCATGGCGCAAGCTGCCGCCTTCACACTGCTGAACCCCCACGTTTACTTGGACACCGTGTTGCTAGTGGGCAGCATGGGCGCACAGCAAGCCCCACCCTTGCAGGGGTGGTTCGTGGCCGGGGCGGCCGTGGCCAGTGCCACCTGGTTCAGCCTGTTGGGGTTTGGCGCACGCTGGATGGCGCCCTGGTTCGCCCATCCGAGAGCTTGGCAAGTCCTGGACGGCCTGATCGGACTGACGATGTGGGTGTTGTCCGCATTGATGGTTCGCCATGCCCTCACCGGCTTCTAGGAGGTCAGATGTACACGCCGAAGTACCACGCGCTGACCGACATTGCAGCGATGCGCGCTCACATCGCCGACCACCCGCTGGGGGCTTGGGTGTGCACGGCTCAGAACCAACTGATGGCCAACCACATTCCCTTTGTGCTGGATGTGCAGCTCGGACCGTATGGACGCCTACAGGGGCATGTGTCCCGTGCCAACCCCGTCTGGCGTGAACTGGCCATTGGCGCGCCTTCGGTGGTGATGTTCATGGGGCCAAACGCCTACATCACGCCATCTTGGTACCCAGGCAAGCATCAACATGGCAAAGTCGTCCCGACTTGGAACTATGTGACGGTTCATGCGCACGGCATGGCTCGCGCCATTGAAGACACCGAATGGATCCTTGACGTGATCAACAGGTTGACCGATGCCCAGGAGTCTCGGCGCGATATGCGATGGAAGGTGTCGGACGCGCCATCCGATTACATCGACCAGATGCTGCGAGCGGTGGTGGGTATTGAAATCACGATCGAGCGGTTGGAGGGGCGCCTCAAGGTCAGCCAGGATGAGGACGAACAGGATCGCTTGGGGACCGTCGAGGGCCTGAAGCGTACGTCGCATGCCCCGATCCAGATCTTGTCTGACCTTGTGCTGCGTGAGTTGACAAAGTCAGAAGGCGGGTCCCGAGAGGGATAACCATCAGCAGGTCGTTGAATGTCGTGTGGTGTCTAAACAGCGGTCAGCACCGCAGTGCTGTATCAAAGGCAGCAACCGCTGCACAACCGACGATTGGCCTGAGAACCTGACCACATTGCATCAGCATCATCGCCCGCAACGCCGAACGGCGTCCACAACCGATCAGCACACTCCCACAAAGTCGACAGCAGCGGACGCAGTCAACCCGCCGTCACACTGGCCTTGGCCAGCAGAAAGTCGATGCAGGTGCGCACCGCACGCGTTTGCCGCCGGTTGGGCAGGTACAGCAGGTACATGTGGGTGCCGAAAATGCTCAGGCGGTAGTCGTCCAGCGCCGTCACCACTTCGCCACTGGCGATCACGTCCTGTACCACATAGTCTGGCACCAGCCCGATGCCCAGGCCCGCCAGGATGCCCTGGCGCAGGAAGGGGTAGTGGTCTGAAATCAGCGAGGGGGCCAGCAGCACCTCCTGCCGGTCAGCCCCTTTGTAGCCGCGCAAAGACAGCTGCCTCCCCACGACGTTGGCGGTGATCAGCGGCAGTGTGCGCAGCTGCGCCAGCTCGGTCGGCAGGCCGTGGGTGTCGGCGTAGCCCCTGGACGCGCACGCCAAATAGCGCACGGTGCCCAGCTCGCGTGCCACCAGTTGGGGTGGGGGTTCGGGCAGGATGCGGATGGCAATGTCCACCTCGTCGCGCAGGTTTTCCACGCGGTTTTCGAACACCACATCCAGCACGATGCCGGGGTACAGGCCCTTGAACTCGATCAGCCAGTGCGACATCACCATCTGCCCGAATCCGCTGGGCATGCTGATGCCCACCCGCCCTTGCAGCCCCTGCCCCAGGCTGCCGATGGTCTCTCGGGCCGCGACGATTTCGTTGCTGATGGTGCGCCCGTGCTCGTACAGCCGCCACCCCACTTCGGTGGGCTCCACCCGGCGGGTGGTGCGGTGCACCAGTTGCAACCCCACCGCCTTTTCCAACTGGCTCAGGTGGTAGCTGACATTGGCCCGCGTCATTTTCAGTTTGCGGGCCGCCTGGCTCAGGTTGCCCGCGTCGATGATGTCCACCAGCAGGGTCAGGGAAGACAGGTCAAGGCTCATGGTCGCAGGGCAAGGCAGAGGGGTTGTGTGTCAAATCGTGCTTGACAGTTTGTCAACATTTTTTGGGATTGTAAAAATTTCGGCCCTCCCAAAGAATGTGGCGGCAACAAAACAGCATTTCCGGAGACACAGGCATGGCGAATGAAGCGCAGTCACCCGCAGTGACCACCCAACGGCACGACCACGTGTTGGTCATCACCGTCAACAACCCACCCGTCAACGCCCTGAGCGCCGCCGTGCGCCAGGGGCTGTTGGCCGCAGGCAAGAACTTCGACAGCCTCAACCAGATGCACGGCTGAGCGCGCCAGCCAGATTCAGCCCTGTGCCCCACGTGTGGCACACCAGACCTTCCCCAGGAGTCACCCGGATGGACCTTCAATTCACCCCGCAGGAACTGGCCTTCCGCGACGACGTGCGCGCGTTCCTGCACAACAAACTGCCTGCCCGCATTGCCCACAAGGTGAAGGCTGGGCAACGCCTGTCGAAGGCCGATCAGGAGGAATGGCATGCCATCCTCAACGCGCAAGGCTGGCTGGCCAACCACTGGCCCAAGGCCCATGGCGGCCCAGGCTGGGGCGCGGTGGAAAAATTCATTTTCGACACCGAGTGCGCGCTGGCCGGTGGCCCACGCATCGTGCCCTTTGGCGTGAACATGCTGGGCCCGGTGCTCATCAAATACGGCAACGAGCAGCAAAAGGCCTACTGGCTGCCCCGCATCCTGAGCGGGGAGGACTGGTGGTGCCAGGGCTACTCCGAGCCCGGCGCGGGGTCTGACCTGGCGTCGGTCAAAACCACGGCAGTTCGCGTCACCGACGAAACCGGTGACCACTACATCGTCAACGGCCAGAAGACCTGGACCACCCAGGGCCAGCACGCCAACATGATCTTCTGCCTGGTGCGCACCGACCGCGAAGCCAAGGCCCAGTCGGGCATCAGCTTCTTGCTAGTGGACATGAACAGCCCCGGCGTGGAGCTGCGCCCCATCCGCACGCTGGATGGCGACCATGAGGTGAACGAGGTGTTTTTCACCGACGTGAAGGTGCCCGCCGAAAACCTGGTGGGTGAAGAAAACAAGGGCTGGACCTACGCCAAATTCCTGCTGACCTATGAGCGCACCGGCATTGCGGGCGTGGGCTTTTGCGTGGCCGCGCTGGCCAAGCTCAAGGTCATTGCCGCCCGCGTGTTGAAGAACGGCCAGCCGCTGGCTCAGGACCCGCTGTTTGCCGCCCGCATGGCCCGCGTGGAAATCGACCTGGAAAACATGAAAACCACCAATCTGCGCGTCATTGCTGCTGTGGCTGGCGGTGGCGTGCCGGGGGCCGAAAGCTCCATGCTGAAAATTCGGGGCACCGAAATCCGGCAGGAAATTCTGTCGCTCATCCGCCGCGCCATGGGGCCTAACGCCATTCCGTTTGTGGAAGCTGCGCAGTACGAAGGCTATGCCGAACCGCCTTTGGGCGAGCCTGAGGCTGCCACCGCCGCGGCCAATTACTTCAACTACCGCAAGCTGTCGATCTTCGGTGGGTCCAACGAAATCCAGAAAAACATCATCTCCAAGATGATTCTTGGCTTGTGAGGCTGTCTCGATGAACTTCCAACACACCGAAGACCGCCGCATGCTGGCGGATTCTCTGAATCGCTATCTTTTAGAAAACAATAGCATTGAACGACGCCATGCAAGCGCTGAAGGCATTTTTGGTTATTCAAAAACCTTGTATGCAGGTCTGGGCGAGCTGGGGGCCATTGGCGCGCTGTTCCCGGAAGACGCGGGCGGCTTTGGCGGCACGGGTTTTGACGTGAGCGTGGTGTTCGAATGCCTGGGCCGCAACCTCGCGGTCGAGCCTCTGCTGGGCGCGCTGGTGGTGGGGCAGGCGCTGGTGGCTGCGGGTACCGAGGCGCAGCGGGCGCACTTGGAGGTCATCATGGCCGGCAGCACAGTGGCCGCGCTGGCGCACGACGAACCCGGCAGCCATTACGAGCCGAGCCATGTGGCCACCACGGCCCAGCGCTCGGCCACGGGCTGGGTGCTGAATGGCACCAAGGCCGTGGTGCCCGTGGGCGATTCCGCCGACCTGCTGTTGGTGTCGGCCCGGACCTCCGGAAGCACGCAGGACGACGACGGCATCAGCCTGTTCCTGGTGCCGGGCACGGCGGTGGGGCTGTCCAAGCGCGGCAATGGCCGCATCGACGGGGGCCGCACGGCAGAGCTGACGTTGGCCCACGTGGCCGTGGGTGCCGACGCGCTGTTGGGCACCGAGGGCCAAGGCCTGGCCGTGCTGGAACGCATCAGCGGCTATGCCTTGCTGGCGCTGGCGTCCGAGAGCCTGGGGGCTATGGACGTGGCCAAGGACCAGACGCTGGAGTACCTGCGCACCCGCAAGCAGTTCGGCGTGCCCATTGGCAGCTTCCAGGCGCTGCAACACCGCATGGCCGACCTGCTGCTGGAGGTGGAACAGGCCCGCTCGGCGGTCATCAATGCCGCGGCGGCGGTGGACGAGACCGACCGCATCACCCGTGAAAAAGCGCTGTCAGCCGCCAAATACAGCGTGGGCCGCATCGGCACGCTGGTGGCCGAAGAAAGCATACAAATGCACGGCGGCATCGGCATGACCTGGGAGCTGCCACTGTCGCACTACGCCAAACGGCTGGTGATGATCGACCACCAGTTTGGCGACGAAGACCACCACCTGGCGCGCTTCATCGCGCTGGGCCATGCCGTCGATGTCGACATGGCCGAGGCCTGAACCACCATGACTGACGTGTCCACCATGACCGCCCAGACCACCCCCACGCTCGCTGTGTCCGACGCTCTGCTGACCCGCTGCGACGGGGCCGTGCTGGTCCTGTCCAACAACAACGTGGCCGCGCGAAACGCGCTCACCATCGAGTTTTACCTGGGCGTCAAAGCCGCGTTGCAAGCCGCTGCCGCCGACCCCACGGTGGGCGCGGTGGTGCTGACGGGCGAGGGCAAGGCCTTCTGCGCCGGTGGCGACCTGAACTGGATGCAGACCGTGCTCGAGCAGAGCCGGGCCGAGCGCGTGGCCGAGTCGCGCGTGCTGGCCGAGCTGTTCTACGAGTTCGACACGCTGCCCAAGGTGGTGGTCGGGCGCATCAACGGCCCGGCCACCGGCGGCGGCTTCGGCATGACCTGCATCTGCGACGTGACCGTGGCCTCCAGCACCGCGCGCTTCTCGCTCACCGAGGCCAAGCTCGGCCTGCTGCCGGCCAACATCGGCCCCTATGTGGCGCGCCGTCTGGGGCTGGCGCGGGCGCGCCGCTACGGCCTGACGGCCAAGTTCATCGACGCGGCGCAGGCCGAGCGCATCGGCCTCGTCGACCGCGTCGTCGAGCCCGAGGAACTGGACAGCGCGGTGGAAGAAGAACTGGCGCTGATCCTGGCGCTGCCGGCCGCCTCGATCGCCTCGACCAAGAAGCTGTTCAACGACGTGATCGGCCGTCCGCCACGCGAGTGCATGGACTACACCGCGGCCGCGCTGGCCGACGCCTGGGAGACCGAGNNGCGGTGGTGCTGACGGGCGAGGGCGGGCACTTCTGCGCCGGGGGCGACTTGCGCCAGCTCATCAAGCGGCGCGAGCTCCCCGTGAGCGAACGCCGCGAACGGCTGGAAGGCCTGCACGACCTGATCCGCTCGGTGCGCGATTGCCCCAAACCCGTCATTGCCGCCGTGGAAGGCGCGGCGGCGGGCGCTGGCCTGTCGCTGGCGTTGGCCTGCGACATGCTGGTGGCCGCCCGCAACGCGGTGTTCTCGGTGGCGTATGTGAAGGTGGGCCTCACGCCCGACGGCGGGGCCACGGCGTTTTTGGCCGAGTTCGTCTCGCGCCAGGTGCTGACCGAGTTGTGCCTGACCGGCGAGCGCGTCAGCGGTGAACGGCTGCACGCCCTGGGCCCCGTCAACCGGCTGGCCGAGCCCGGCCAGGCGCTGGACGCGGC
>DDUQ01000045.1 GCA_002344885.1 Comamonadaceae bacterium UBA2334 | reverse complement strand
GGTGCTCTAACCAGCTGAGCTACGCGCCTACAAACGATTCGAAGCTCGGATTATAGCCTTATTTTTATCCCCTTTGCAACAACTACGAAGAAAAGCGTCACATTCACTTTCTCCGGGCATTCAGCACACCCTCAACCTCTACAAGCGATGCAATCACCCGGTTGAGACGGGACGCATCCGACAACTCGACGGTAAACGTCATCCAGGCAGTGCCTTTGACGGACTGGGTCTGAACACCAATGACGTTGATCTTCTCTCTTGAGAACACCTCTGAAATATCCCGCAGCAAGCCCTGCCGGTCTTTGGCCTCCACCGACACATCCACTGGGTAAAACGCAGCCTGGTTGACCTTGCCGCCACGCCACTGCACCGCAATCACGCGCTCCGGATGTATTCGACCAATATGTCGGAAATCCGGACAGTCAACCCGGTGAATGCTCACGCCCTTGCCTCTGGTCACGAAGCCCCCGATGGCATCGGGGGGCGCGGGTTTGCAACACTTGGCCAACTGCGTCAGCATGGAGTCGACACCCACGACCAGCACGTGGCTGCCGGAAAATTTGTCACTTCGTCTGTTGGTGTTGACGAATTGAAGTTCGTCATCGGCTGCAACGGGTTCAGCGGGAGCCAACTGGCTTTCGACAGCCTTGATGGACAACTCGTCTTTGCCAACCACTTCAAACAACTGGGTGCTTGTCGTGAACCCCATCTGGGCTGCCAGATCATCCAGGGCGAGCGAAGTTTTGCCTTCTCGTTGCAGCAGCTTTTCAATCGCCTCCCGTCCTCTGGCAATCGTCGCCTCGGACGCCAAGTTGTTGAACCAAGCTCTTACCTTGGCTCGGGCGCGCGAACTGACCAGATAACCCAGTTCCAGATTCAACCAATCGCGCGACGGCCCCCCTTCCTTTGCCGGGAGAATATCGACGGTTTGTCCGTTTTGAAGCGGTGTGTTCAAGGGCACCAGCACACCGTCAACTTTCGCTCCCCTGCAGCGGTGACCCAGACTGGTATGCACGGTGTAGGCGAAGTCAACAGGTGTGGCCTGTGCAGGCAACTCAACGATAGCCGCTTCAGGCGTGAACACATAGATTCGGTCATCGAACAAAGCCTGTGTTTCGTTGCTGAGTTCCCGCTCCCACGCCAACAATTGACGGAGCACAGCTATTTTGTTGTCGTACTCGGACGACGCCGACACACCCTCATAGCCCTTCGTTCCAGCCTCTTTGTAGGCCCAGTGCGCTGCAACGCCGTGCTCTGCATGCTCATGCATCAGCTCGGTTCGGATCTGGATCTCGATTGCGCGACCTTCATCGTCGCGGACCACGGTGTGCAGCGACTGGTATCCATTGGGCTTCGGTTGGGCGATGTAATCGTCAAACTCCTCAACAACAGGCGTGAACGTGTTGTTCACCCATGCCAAAACCGAGTAGCACGCCGCGACATCTGTCACCACAACACGCAATGCTCGGATGTCGAACACCCGATCGAAGTCGAGTGACTTCCCCCGCATTTTTTTGGCAATGCTGTAGATGTGCTTCGGTCTGCCCTGAACCTGAACCGATATGCCTTGCTCGGCCAATGCAGTTTGCAAGCGGTCCCGCAACTCAAGCATGTAGCTTTCGCGTTCGACCCGCTTTTCATCCAGCAGCTTGGCAATCTGCTTGTACGCATCCGGCTCCAGAAACCGGAAGGCAAGGTCTTCGATCTCCCACTTGAACTGCCATATGCCCAGCCTGTTCGCCAGGGGCGCAAACACATGCAAAGCTTCCCAGGCCAACTCGTAGGGTGGCACCTGTTTGCACGCCGCGAAATAGCGCAACGTCTGCAAGCGAGATGCCAACCTGAGCATCACCACCCTGAGGTCGCGGGAAAAGGCCAGTAGCATCTTCCGGATGTTCTCGGTCTGGCTCGCCGCCAGTTCGGATGGCGCTGACTTCCCTCCTGATGAAACCGACGAATTGGCAAGCAGCGCCTTTTCAGCACGCGCACGCTGGGCCTTCTCGCGCGTCTGGCGTTGCAAATGCACCAGTTTTGAAGTCTCCGAGGCGAGGTCAGCAAAACTTTCTCCGAAGGCCTTGGCAATGACCTCTTTGGGCTTTTGCAAATAGTCCCATGTGTAGACAAGGTAGCAGGCGGTCTTCATGGCCTCGGAGCCACCAATGACTGCCAGCAAACCGACCATCGCATCGGCATGCGCCAGCACATTCTCGCCCGTGTCCAGGGTGGCTGCACCGACCAGTGGCTCGGCAAAGGCACGAGCCCTCGCCACAGGCACGGGCTCGGCCAACTCGGTCCCTGCAGTCGCCGCCACGATGAATGGGCTGGGCGGCCGCTGCGGGTCAGCTATAACGTCAGGGCGGTTGGATTGCAGGCGTTGGCCGCTGGAGGGGTCGTTGGAAAGGCTCTTCATCACGCTGCCAGCAAATAGGTCGCCACCAAATCGACCTGATCCGGGCTGACCAGCGTAGGTGCATGGCCCACCCCTGCAAATTCAACGCATGTTGCACATGGCCCGGCTTCGGTCATCCTTTGGGCAGTAGCGCGGCTCAGCAAATCGGACTCGGCACCGCGCAGCAGCAAGGTGGGCGATTGGATGCATTCATACAGCCCCCAGAACGCCGCCTGGCTGTGCTCGGCGACAGCTTGGGCAGACTCCGCCGTCAACGCCCTGAAGGGCACCGCAATCTTGGGGTCGTAATGCAAGATGAGTTTGTCGCCTTTTTCGCGCAACATGGGGGCGGACAGGTCCAACCATTCCTGCTCGGAATGGGGCCCAAACGTCCGAGAAATTTCCCACAGATAGGAAGCTGCCGCACCCATGTCCTGAAATTCGATGTCTTTGCCCAGGTAACACCCAATGCGCAGCAACGCCGCTGCTTCGATGGTGGGCCCAACATCATTCAGCACCAGGCGACGAATGTTCAGTTCGGGCTGTGCAGCCACAACGACACCAATCAACCCGCCCATGCTGGTACCGACCCAGTCAATGGTGTGTACGCCCTGCTCTCGCAACTGGGAAATCAGGGCCACCATGTCCTGAACGTATGTGGGCAACTGGTATGCCATCGGATCCTGCAGCCAGTCGCTGTGTCCGCGCCCTGCCACATCGGGGCAAATCACCCGGACATCCCGCCGCAAAGCAGAGGCCAGTACATCAAAGTCCCGCGACTGTCTGCTGAGCCCGTGGACACAAATCACAACATGCTGTTCGTTCCCGGAAGCAGAGGACCAATCCCAATACGCCATGCGCCGGTGCATGTCCTCCGGTGAGCTGGTGTTGACATCGGCCGAAACCGTGGACATGCCATGCGATGCGTCAACAGTCTGAAAAGGTGGACTCACACAATCCACATAACGAAGCACAGGTTGGTATGTCATGGCAAAGTGACTGCGAACATGTTTGCGAGTTCCAGACTGCAACACCGCATCCGAGATAATGCAGCGAAGCTCGCACGCAAGTACAGCTTTCAAATTTAATCGTCAAATCGTAATGGAATCGGAGAACCTCATGTTGAACAACAAAACTGCGCTGGTCACCGGGTCAACCAGCGGCATCGGTCTGGGCATTGCCAAGGCACTGGCACGCCAGGGTGCCAACATCATGTTGAATGGTTTTGGCGATGTCGAGTCTGCCAAGGCAGAGGTTGCAGCGCTGGGTGTCAAGGTGGGCTACCACGGTGCAGACATGAGCAAACCCGCAGACATTGAAGCCATGATGTCCGCTGCAGCTGCTGAATTTGGCCGCGTGGACGTGCTGGTCAACAACGCGGGCATCCAGCACGTGGCACCCGTGGAGAGTTTTCCGGTGGAGCGTTGGGATGCTGTCATTGCCATCAACCTGAGCAGCGCCTTTCACACCACCCGACTGGCGTTGCCAGCCATGCAGGCAGCCGGCTGGGGCCGCATCATCAATGTGGCATCGGTCCATGGCCTGGTGGCATCTGCCCAAAAATCCGCCTATGTGGCAGCCAAACACGGGATCGTCGGTCTGACCAAGGTCACAGCTCTGGAAAATGCCACCACTGGCGTGACATGCAACGCCATTTGCCCGGGTTGGGTGCTGACCCCATTGGTTCAGAAGCAGGTAGACGCCAAGGCAGCTGCGGGTGGTTTGACGAACGAAGAGGCCAAGCGTCAATTGCTGGCTGAAAAAGAACCGTCCCTGCAATTCACCACACCTGAAGAGCTTGGTGAACTTGCTGTGTTTTTCTGCTCACCCGCAGCCAACAACGTGCGTGGCGTGGCTTGGCAAATGGACGGTGGCTGGACCGCACAGTAAAGCAAACTGCTTGTGTGCCCTTCCGGTTGGAGATATTTCGCAAATACGGCCCGACGTGAAAGGGGACAGATTCTTCCCTGCGTAGCGGCGAGGTGCGATCTGTAAGCGGATGTGTCCATTCGGAGGGTGTGCGTTGGGCATGCGAGTGGCCCATGCGGTTTATAGCTCCAGAATGGCTGCGCCTGCCGGGGGTTTTGCCGGCTCACTCCTTCCAACGCCCACATGACCACTTCGCCCACCGCACCCATGCGTGCAGACAAGATCCTGATTGTCGATGACGATGAACGGATTCGAGACCTCCTGCGCCGCTACCTGACGCAGCAAGGCTTTGTGGCCATCGTGGCCGATGGTGGCGTTGCCATGAACAAGGTGATGCAGCGCGAAGGGGTTGACCTCATCATCCTCGACTTGATGATGCCCGGCGAGGACGGCCTCTCGATATGCAAAAGACTGCGCGCAGCGGGTGAGCGCACCCCCATCATCATGCTGACCGCAAAAGGGGACGAAACAGACAGAATCATCGGCTTGGAAGTGGGGGCTGATGACTATCTGCCCAAGCCATTCAACCCACGCGAACTGCTGGCGCGTATCCATGCGGTGTTGCGCCGCCGTCCTCCGACCGAGCTGCCAGGCGGCCCTGCCGCCGACGAGGGCGTGGCGGTGTTTGGCGCATTCGAGCTTGACCTGGGCCAACGCAAACTGCGCAAAAACAACGAAGACATCACACTGACCACCGGTGAGTTCGCGATGCTCAAGGCTTTGGTGCGTCACCCTCGCGTCCCCTTGACACGCGAGCGCCTCGCCCAATTGGCGCGCGGCCGTGAACTGGAAGCCTATGACCGAAGCCTGGACGTTCAAGTCAGCCGCTTGCGCAAACTCATCGAGACCGATCCGGGCAACCCTCACCACATCCAGACGGTGTGGGGTGTGGGGTACGTGTTCATACCCGACGACAAAGCCTGATACACGGTGAACCGCACCGATGCCGCGCCGCATGATGCCTCGTCTGAGCCTGTTCTGGCGAACTTTCCTTTCCCTTGTCTTGCTGCTCGCCGTCTGCCTGCTGGCGTGGGTGCAAACGTTCAGGTCACTTGAGTTCGAACCACAGGCCGTCCAAAGTGCACGCCAGATAGCGTCACTGGTCAATCTCACCCGTGTAGCGCTACAACACGCAGACCCGATTTCCCGCGTATCGTTGCTCAAGACCCTGGCCGATGAAGAGCGCATGAGCATCGCTCCGCGTGAGCCTGGCGACAGCTTCTCGGGCTTCAGCACCAACCCCTTTGCACGCCGAGTGGCCGATGCGTTGTCGGAGACGCTGGGTAGCGACACTATCGTGGCCCGCGAGGTCAATGGCGAGTCAGGGCTTTGGATCGCCTTCACCATGGGCAAAGACACCTACTGGTTGCTGCTGGACCCGGGACGTGTCAACACCATACATGGCAGCACCTGGGTCATCTGGATGGCCATTGCAGCCGCCTTGTCACTGGCAGGTGCGGCCGCCATTGCCCAACTGATCAACCAGCCGTTGCGCAGCCTGTCACAAGCCACGGCACACATCCGTGACGGCAAGTTCAGCGAGACCCGTCTGGACGAAACAGTGGCCACGACAGAAGTGCGTGATGTGAACATCGGGTTCAACCAGATGGCGAACCAGTTGGCACAAATCGAACGCGACCGAGCGCTCATGCTGGCAGGCATCTCACACGATTTGCGCACCCCGCTTGCGCGTTTGCGGCTGGAGGCTGAGCTCAGCGTCCCAGATCAAGACGCTTTGCAGAACATGAGCAACGACATTGGCCAGGTTGAAGCCATCATTGCCAAGTTCATGGACTATGCCCGCCCCGGGCAACAAACCACTGGCCAAGTCGAGTTGGGCGAGTTGCTGAGCTCCCTGCGGCAACCAACCGCAAACCTGTTCAAAGTTCGACTCACACTGGCCCCTCTGGATGGTCCCGTCTGGGTGATGGCAGATCCGGTTGACCTCTTCCGTGTGTGCCAAAACGTGCTGGAGAACGCTGGCCGCTACGGCACCACGCCCGGCAGAGATGCTGCGGACGTTCACATTCAGGTCAAAACAGATCGCGATTGGGTGCACCTGGGCATAGGCGACAACGGTCCGGGCGTCGATGGTCCGACCCTGGCTCGCCTCACTCAGCCCTTTTTCCGGGCTGATGCCGCACGCAGCCAGGCATCGGGTGCCGGATTGGGGTTGGCAGTGGTTGAAAAAATGTTGGCGCGCATGGGAGGCAAACTGGCCTTGCACAGCCCGACACCCGCCGAGTGGTTGACACCAACCGCTATGCAAGCCACCCAAATCGGCGGGTCGGGTCTGTTCGTGCTGATCAGCCTGCGTAAATCAAGCGCCTTCCGCATGGGCTGACAGCAACACCACCGCTCTGGCTTCCATGCTCAAGCCCTGGCCAACCGGTCCCAGCCGCTCGGCCGTTTTTGCCTTCACGTTCACACAGTTGGGGTGGACGCCCATCAGGTCAGCCATGCGTTGAACCATGCTGGCCATGTAACCAGCCAGCTTGGGGGCTTGCGCCACCACGGTGCAATCCACATTCAGCAAGTCGTAGCCAGAGGCGCGCACGCGTGAGATGGCCTCCTGCAACAGAACGCCCGAATCGGCACCTTTGAACCGAGGGTCGGTGTCCGGAAAATGCCTGCCGATGTCACCCAGGCCTGCCCCGCCGAGCAAGGCATCGGTCACCGCATGCAGCAAAACGTCGGCATCGGAATGCCCCAGCAAACCATGCGTGTGTGCGATGGGCACACCACCGAGCATCAGCACACGCCCAGGCACCAGGGCATGACAGTCCCACCCCTCCCCCACCCTGAACGCCGGGCGCATGGGCTGGACAGCTTGTTTTCCGTCTGTTGTCGACGCTGAGAAGACGTCTGTCGTGTGTGTGGTCATGCGGTTCGGCTCCTGATGACGGCCTGCGCCAAAGCAAAGTCGGTGGGGTAAGTCACCTTGAAATTGTCAGCCGAGCCTTGTACCAGCAGCGGCATCTGACCCTGAATTTCCATGGCGCTGGCTTCGTCCGTGATCTGGGCAAAGTTGCTGCGTTTGGCGGCCTCCATGGCATACAACAGTTCACCCAGCCTGAACATCTGTGGCGTTTGGGCCAGCCATTTGTCTTCCCGCAACACCGTGACGCTGGCACGGTTGTGCACACCTTGCTTCAGGGTGTCTGGCAGCGGCAATGCCAGCAATCCACCAACCGGGTCAGCGAGGCAAGCGTCGATGAGTGTGTAGATTAGTGCTGGAGCGGCCAAACAGCGGGCAGCGTCATGCACCAGCACCCAGTCGCGTTCGTCAGCACCCCAGGACCGCCAGGTCTGCAAACTGTTGTAGACCGTGTGGGCACGGCTTTCACCTGCCACAGGCATGGCCCGCAGCCATGCAGAGCCACGCCGGGCGACGGCTGGCAACTGAGCCAAGCCACCCGGTGACAAACCTTCCATCTGGCGCTTGTGCCACTCGTCACCAGGGGCAACCGCCAGCAACAAACCACCAATGCTCGACACCTCTGCCAGTGCGGATAGCGTGTGTGCCACCATCGGCAGCCCAGCCACTGGCCGGTACTGCTTGGGCACATCGCCACCTGCACGCGAGCCCGTGCCGCCACACGGCACCACCCCCCATACCCGTGCATGGGTATTCAGATGCAAAGCGGCAGACGAACTGATGGGACGGGACATGACGGCAAACGGATGACAAGCGACAAAGACCGGATTATCCGTATCGATGATCCGAATCGTGGCCGAATCAATCTGCATCATTAAAATCAGTGCTAACCGACCCCACTCCTTACGGCGTGGGGTATTCGCGTTTTTGTCCTGCCCCGGCATATTGCTCGCGTGCCCTCTTCTCCGCGCCTCATGCAACTCCCCAAACTGAGCCCTGGCCAACGCTATTCCCTGCCCCGCCCTGTGGGCTCGTCCGATGCCCTGCTGCTGGCACAACTGGCCGAACGCGAAAAGGCCGCGGGCCACCCCACCGCCGTGTTCACGGCAGATGCCACAGACGCCCAACGCCTGCTGGTGGAGCTGGCGTTTTTCGCGCCCAGCCTGCGCTGCGCGCTGTTCCCCGACTGGGAAACCCTGCCCTACGACACCTTCAGTCCGCACCAGGACTTGATTTCGGAGCGGCTGGCCACGCTGTGGCGCATACACAACCGGGGGCACGGCGGCACCCATGAAGAAGGGGCAGACGTGGTCATCGTGCCGGCCACCACCGCGCTGTACCGGCTGGCACCCCCATCGTTCCTGGCGGGCTACACATTCCACTTCAAAACCGGCCAGAAGCTCAACGAAGCGAAACTGAAAGGCCAGCTGACGCTCGCGGGCTATCAGCACGTGACCCAAGTGGTCAGCCCCGGTGAGTATGCGGTGCGGGGTGGGCTGATCGACCTGTTCCCCATGGGCAGCCAGGTGCCCTACCGCGTGGACCTGTTCGATGACGAAATTGACAGCATCCGCACCTTCGACCCCGACAGCCAGCGCAGCCTGTACCCCGTGCCCGAGGTGCGCCTGCTGCCGGGTCGCGAATTCCCCATGGACGACACGGCCCGTGGCCGCTTTCGCAACCGCTGGCGCGAGCTGCTGGACGGCGACCCCACAAAAAGCCGCATCTACAAAGACATGGGCGCGGGCGTGGCCACCGCCGGCATCGAGTACTACCTGCCGCTCTTTTTCGAAGAAACCGCCACCGTGTTCGACTACCTTGGCCCGCAGGCCACGGTGGTGCTGCACGGCGACGTGGAGCCCGCTTTCCAGCGCTTCTGGCAAGACACGCGCGACCGCTACCGCCTGATTCAAGGCGACCCCGAGCGCCCCGTGCTGCCCCCGGCCAGCCTGTTTCTGGATGCCGAGCAGTTCTTTGCCCGGGCCAAACCCCACCCGCAACTGGCCATGCGGCCCGCCGTGGAGGACGTGGCCGACAGCGCCTGGGTGCAAAAGCTGCCCGACCTGACCGTGGTACGCGGCGCGGACGATCCGCTGGCCCGGCTGAAGCAGCACATGGGCGCGCAGGGTCAACCTGGCGAAAACAATAATTCAATAGCTGTCAGCGCTTTACATACAAGCGCTGGAGCACAATTTTTCTCAAATAACAGGGTGCTGGTGCTGGCCGAAAGCGATGGCCGCCGCGAAAGCCTGCTCGACTTCCTGCGGGCCAGCGCCCTCAATCCGCCCGCGTTTGACTCGCTGACCGAGTTTCTGGCCAGTGACGAGCCCATCGGCATCGCCACCGCAGGCGTTACACAGGGCTTTGCGTGGGTGGAACAGGCGGTGGACTTCGTCACCGAGACCGAGCTGTTCAACACCGCGCCCACCACCCGCCGCCGCAAAAAGCAAGAGCAGGTCAGCGATGTGGAAGCCCTCATCAAAGACCTGAGCGAGCTGAACGTGGGCGACCCCGTGGTGCACAGCCAGCACGGCATCGGGCGCTACCAGGGCCTGATCAACATGGACCTGGGCGAAAAGAACCCCGACGGCAGCCCCGCCCTTCAAGAGTTTTTGCACCTGGCCTATGCCGACAACGCCACGCTGTATGTGCCCGTCAGCCAGTTGCAGCTCATCAGCCGCTACACCGGCGTCAGCGCCGACGAAGCCCCGCTGCACAAACTGGGCAGCGGCCAGTGGGAAAAAGCCAAGCGCAAAGCCGCTGAACAGGTGCGCGACAGCGCAGCCGAGCTGCTGAACATCTACGCCCGCCGGGCTGCCCGCGTGGGCCACCCCTTCCGCTACAGCCCCAACGACTACGAAACCTTTGCCAACGACTTCGGGTTTGAAGAAACCGCCGACCAGAAAGCCGCCATCCACGCCGTCATTCAGGACATGATTTCGCCCCGCCCCATGGACCGCCTGGTGTGCGGCGACGTGGGCTTTGGCAAAACCGAGGTGGCACTGCGCGCTGCCTTCGTGGCCGTGACCGGTGGCAAACAGGTGGCCTTTCTGGCCCCCACCACGCTGCTGGCCGAGCAGCACTACCAGACGCTGGTGGACCGCTTTGCCAAGTGGCCGGTGAAGGTGGCCGAGATGAGCCGTTTCCGTTCCCAAAAAGAGATCACCGCAGCCATGAAGGGCGTGCAGGACGGCACGGTGGACATCGTGGTGGGCACCCACAAACTCTTGAGCGAAAAAACCCAGTTCAAAGACCTGGGCCTGCTCATCATCGATGAAGAACACCGCTTCGGTGTGCGCCACAAAGAGCAGATGAAGCAGCTGCGCGCCGAAGTGGACGTGCTCACTCTCACCGCCACCCCCATTCCCCGCACCATGGGCATGGCGCTGGAAGGCCTGCGCGACCTGAGCGTGATTGCCACCGCGCCGCAGCGCCGCCTGGCCATCAAAACCTTTGTGCGCACCGAAAGCCAGGGCGTGATCCGCGAAGCCGTGCTGCGCGAGCTGAAACGTGGCGGACAGGTGTACTTCCTGCACAACGAGGTGGAAACTATCGAAAACCGCCGCCAGAAACTGGAAGAGTTTTTGCCCGAAGCCCGCATTGCCATTGCCCACGGCCAAATGCCCGAGCGCGAACTGGAAAAGGTGATGCGCGACTTTGTGGCCCAGCGCTTCAACGTGCTGCTGTGCTCCACCATCATTGAAACCGGCATTGACGTGCCCACCGCCAACACCATCATCATGGCGCGGGCCGACAAATTTGGCCTGGCCCAGCTGCACCAGCTGCGTGGTCGCGTGGGCCGCAGCCACCACCAAGCCTACGCCTATTTGATGGTGCCCGACATCGACGGGCTGACCAAACAGGCCCAGCAGCGGCTGGAAGCCATCCAGGCCATGGAAGAGTTGGGCAGCGGCTTCTACCTGGCCATGCACGACCTGGAAATTCGCGGCGCGGGCGAGGTGCTGGGCGAAAACCAGAGCGGCAACATGCTAGAAGTGGGCTTCCAGCTGTACAACGAAATGCTGAGCGAAGCCGTGCGCTGCCTGAAGGCAGGCAAAGAACCCGACCTGCTCAAACCCCTGTCAGCTGCCACCGACATCAACCTGCACGCCCCCGCCCTGCTGCCCAACGACTATTGCGGCGACGTGCACCTGCGCCTGAGCTTTTACAAAAAGCTGGCCATGGCCAAGCGCAACGAACAGATCGACACGCTGCTGGAAGAAATAGTGGACCGCTTCGGCAAGCTGCCTGCGCAGGCGCAAACGCTGATCGACGTGCACCGCCTGCGGGTCTTGAGCGAACCCTACGGCGTGGTGAAGGTGGATGCCACACCCGGCGTCATCATCATCACCTTCAAGAAAGATCCGCCAGTGGACCCCATGGCCATCCTCCAGATGATCCAGAAAAACAAGCACATCAAGCTGGCCGGGAACGAGAAGCTGCGCATTGAACGCGCACTGCCAGAGGCGAAAGACCGGGCGCAACTGGTGCGGGATGTGCTGCGGGGCTTGGGGAATCCGGTTGGGGGGTGAGAAGTCAGCCACAAGGTAACGTCACGCCTGTAGAGTTCGCAAACGGTATACCCAACAGATGGGAAAAATTGATAGGTCAGGGACGATTCAGGATTCAGGGGCTTCAAACAGCACAACACTCTTCAGGACCCGATGGACGCCAAAGCAAAAAGAAAACTTGCACGAGACGCCTTCAAGCAACAAATTGCTGAAGCCATGAAAACCGATGCCATCATCGGTTTTGAAGTGCATGTCAACGAGACCTACAACTGTCCTCGAATGTGGGCATTCAAAGGCGTTTACCTGAAAGAAGACATGCCCTCGCTGCACCCAAGCACGTGCAGGAACATCATGGGCTGCGGCTGCACGTGGGCGACAGCTGTCACAGATGGCGATCAATCCCCTGCTGCAGAAGTCCTCAGGCGTAAGCGTGGGGGGGCACTTGCGGCTGAAGTAAAGATCAACGCTCCCAAGCGCGCCATTCGCGCAAGCGCGCAATTGCCTGTCGGTGAGTCTCTGTTTCCAGAAACCATTGACCATCCAAAGCTGACAACACACGAGACTGCGCAGAAGCCTCCTGAAGAGCCCTTGGCGCCCGAAACGACCGACGTTCCCAAGCTCACAGTTCGCGCCAGCATTCAGAAGCCCGACGGAGAGCCACTGTTTCCAGAAGCTGCCGACCTCCCGAAGCCCCCAATTCGAGAAGGCAAGAGAAAGCCAAGCAAGGTGCCCGTGGCTTCAAAAACGTTCATGGCCCCAAAGCCTGAAACTGACGTAAGCGATCAAAGGCCTATTGAGGATCCACGGGCTCCAGCAACGATCGACGTCCTCAAGCCCCAAATTCGCAACGGCAAGCAAACGCCCGTTGAGGAGCACGTGGCCCCAGAAGCGCTCGACCTTCCCGAATCTGAACGCAGCGCAAGCGATCACAAGCCTGTCGAGGAGCTCGTAGCCCCAGGAACCAACTCACGGCCAAAGCGCCCAACACGCGCCCGCAGTCAAAGACCTGACGAGGAGCCCTCAGCGACTGAAACGATCGGCCGCCGCACACCTGAACACAGCTCAAACAAACTAGAGCGCATCGAGGAGCCAGTGGCTCCAGAAGCGATCGACGTCGTCGAGCCCTCAATTCGCACCCGCAAACCAAAGCTCATCGAGGAGCCGTCGGCCCCAGAGGTGGTAGACCGCCCCAAGCCTGAACCCAGCGAAAGCGATCAAAACCCCGTTGGAGAGCCACTGTTTCCACAGGCGGTCGGCCGCCCCAAGCGCAAAACAGGCGCACGCAAGCAAAAGTCTGTCGAGGAGTCAGTGGCACAAAAAGCGCTCGACCTCACCACGCCTGAACGCAGCGATAGCAATCAGAACCCGATCGAGGCGCCACTCGCTCCAGCAACGATTGACGTCCCAAGGTCTGAACCCAGCGCAAATGATCGAAAGCCTGTCGAGGAGCCCGAAGCCCCAGCAACTGTCGACACCTTCAAGCCCAGAATTCGCGTCCGGAATAAAAAGCCTGTCAGAGAGCCCTTGTTTCCGAAAGCGATCGAACTCCCCAAACCCACGACTCGAGCCCGCAAGCTAAAACCTGTCGAGAGGCCAATCGCTCCCAAACCGATCGACCACCTAACGCCTGAAACCAGCGCGATTGATCACAAACCTGTCAAGCAGCCCCGCCTTCCAGAAGCGATCGAAATCCAACAGCTTGAAACTGGCGCAAGCGATCAAAAGCTCAACGAGGGGCCACTTGCTCCAGCAACGATAGAACTTCCAAAGCACCCAACTCGGGTCCGTAAGCAAAAAATTGGCGGGGAATCCCACGCTGAGGAAGCGAGCAGTACCTCAAGGCCCGAAACCAGTGCAATTGATCAAACGTCTGTTGAGGAGCCCGAGGCTCCAGCAACCATCGACGTCCTCAAGCCCGCAATTCGCGTCCGCAAAAAAAAGCCTACCGGGGAGTCACTGTTTCCGGAACCGATCGAACTCCCCCAACCCACGACTCGAGCCCGCAAGTTAAAACCTGTCGAGAGGCCAATCGTTCCCAAACCGATCGACCACCCAACGCCTGAAACCAGCGCGAGCAAGCACAAACATGTCGGCCAGCCCCACCTTTCAGATGCGGGCGACCTCCTCAAGCGCCCAATTCGTATCGGCAAGCAAATACTCACCAAGGCGCCCCTGTTACCCGAAGCAATCGACGCCTCAAAGCCCGAACTCAGTGCAAATGATCAAAAGCCTGTCGGGGAGCCCCTGATTCCGGGAGCAATCGAACTCCCCAAACCCACGACTCGAACCCGCAAGTTAAAACCTGTCGAGAGGCCAATCGCTCCTAAACCGATCGACCACCCAACGCCTGAAACCAGCGCGAGCGATCACAAACCTGTCGAGCAGCCCCATTTTCCAGATGCGGTTGACCGTCCAAAACGCCCAATTCCCATCGGCAAGCAAAGACCCACCGAGGCCCCCCTGTTGCCCGACGCGTTCGCCGTCCCAAAGCCTGAAATAAGCGCAAGCGGTCAAACGCCCATCGAGGAGCAACTCGAACCAGCGAGTATCGAGCCCCCTGAACTCACCACTCGCGTCAGCATTCGTAAGTCAGTCGGGGAGCCACTGTTTCCAGAAGCTGGCGCCCTCCGCAAGCCCAACATTCACGTCAGCGATCAAGAGCTTGTTGGAGAGTCTCTGGCTTCGGAAAAATCTGCCCCACTAAAGCGCCTGATTCGTGAAAGTGTTCTGAGGCTTCCTGAGCAAACCGTGGCTCCAGGGGCGATCGACGTTCCAAAGCCCGAAATCAGTACAAGCAATCCGCCCGAGGCGTTGATTGCTTCGGAAGAGGCAGCGACAACACCATCGAAAGAAGTTGACTTGCCGATTGAAGTTCCGCCTATTTATCCTGTACCCCGTCCGGTCAAACCCATACCAGTTCGGCTGGACAAACCCCACACTGTCGATAAACGTCAGAACGCCAACATGGCTTATCTGGTGACCATCATGATCAGTGTGATTGCCGCCTTGGTCTATCACCTTGTGGGCTGAAGCAAAGTCGGCTTCATTTGCCGAACGAAAGTAGCACCGCCTCGCGCCCTGAGCACTGTGCAAAGTTGTGGCGGGGTTTACCTGCTGGCGTCCACACCCACTTGTGCAAAGGGCACCCACTTTTTGCTCAGCAACGCCAATCTGGCTGATGCCTGCATGCGGTGCGACAACAGCGTAGCGGCCAGCGGGTTGGTGGGGTGCTCCGTCTGCTGGCTGCGCAGCGAAGCGTTGACCTGCTCGATCTCCACCCGGAAACCGCTGCCGCGCAGCGGGTGCAGAAAGGCCACCTGTTCGCGCAGCGCGTGGGCCACTGCTTGCAGGCGTGCGGTCACTTTGCCTGCTGCCCCGCCCTGGCTGTGTGGCAGCCAGCGGCTGGTGTAGGGGTCGAGCACGGGGTTGGGCAGCAGCCAGCGGCCCTGGCTGCCCACCAGCTCCAGCGTATTGGACAGGGTGGCCACCACGCTGGTGGTCATGTTGAACTCGAACGTGGGGTAGGCCAGCGCCACGTTGGCGTGCAGCACCGCGCCCTTGGCGTCGCACTGCCCACTGGCCCGGATGGCCTGTGGCACGCCAAACAGGTGGTGCGCCAGCGAAAAGCCGTAGCAGCCGAACACAGACAACGCATCGCGCGCCAAACCGTCGCGCACGGGCTGGTCAACTGCCTGTTCGGCATAGCCGACGTGCATGTGGGCACCCAGCAGTTGGCCAAGTTGCCCCCGTTTGCCTTGCGCCAGGGCGTCGTGCGTCTGTTGCACCACGGGGTTGAAGCGCAGCCACATGCCTTCCATGGCAAACACGCCTTTGGCGCGGGCAGCTTCGGTCACCTCCAGCAGTTCGTCTGCCGTGGCCGTCATGGGCTTTTCGCACAGCACATGTTTGCCTGCCGCAATGGCAGCCAGGCACAGCGCGCGGTGGGTGGCCGTGGGCGTGGCGATGTAGAACACATCCACATCGCTGACAGCAGCAAACATGCCGTCGCCCACCTGAGCGGCACGGGCAAAGCCATGGCGCTTGGCGAATGCGTGGGCTTGGGCGCCGTCACGCGAGTAGACCGCCTGCCGCACGGCACCGGGCACCCGCTTGAGCGCGGTGGCAAACTGGTGCGACACCGGGCCGGTGCCCACAATGGCCCAGCGGATGGGGGGGGTTGTGCCTGTCATGTGTCGGAGCCTGTGGGTTGGCGCTCGTCGGCGTAAATGGGGAACATGTGCCGCCAGGCCAGCTTGCCCTGGATGGCGGCACGCCGGTTGGCCAGGGCGTGTTGCTGTTCTTCCGTCACGGGTGGCCGAACCCAGCCGTAAACGGTGTTGACCAGCAGTTGCGCGGTGGCAATGGCCGCCACCTTCAGGCCGACCCATGCAGGCCAGGTGCTGTTGCGCACATAGGTGGCGGCAAAAATCTGCCCGCCCGAATAGCTGCGCTTGGCCAGGTAGTCCGCGCTGCAGCGGTGCGGCGGCACGGCTTCAAACGTGCGCGCGCCAGGCGCCCACACCATGCGCCGACCCCGGCGCTGCAGGCGGCACAGCAGGTCCACATCTTCACCGCCGCTGCGGCCATATTGCACGTCGAAGCAAGGTGTGTCGGTCAGGCAGGTGTCGCGCCGGAAGATGCTGTTGGACGTGGCGGGCACAAAGCCCCGTGTGCGCTGGCTACCCATGACCAGCAGCGGTGCCCCAGCCGGCAGCGCCACGCTGCGGTGGAAAAACTGCGTGGCAGCGGGTGTGGCCAAGGCGGGGTTGTCAAACACGGGTTCCACCGGGCCGCACACCACATCCACCTGGTTGTCTTCCAGCAGGTGACTCACACCCTCGTACCAACTGGGGTGGAGCGTCATGTCATCATCGATCATGGCCACAAACCGGCCACGCGCAGCAGCCACCCCGGCATTGCGGGCCACGGCAATGTTGGGCGGGTGGGCGGGCACATAGCGCACGGTGTGGCAGCCGGTGGCGGCGCAGAAGGCTTCCACCG
>DDUQ01000079.1:135366-141646 GCA_002344885.1 Comamonadaceae bacterium UBA2334 | reverse complement strand
CCGGCCTCCTGGATGTGGTAGCCGGAGATCGAGATCGAGTTGAAGCGCGGCATCCGCTGGGAGGTGAAGGCGAAGATGTCGCTGATGATGCGCATGCTCGGCGACGGCGGGTAGATGTAGGTGTTGCGGACCATGAACTCCTTGAGGATGTCGTTCTGGATGGTCCCGCTCAGTTTGTCCTGGCTCACGCCCTGCTCTTCCGCCGCCACCACGTAACCCGCCAGGATGGGCAACACGGCACCGTTCATGGTCATGGACACGCTCACCTTGTCCAACGGGATCTCGTTGAAGAGGATCTTCATGTCTTCCACGCTGTCAATGGCTACGCCCGCCTTACCGACGTCGCCGGTCACGCGAGGGTGGTCGGAGTCGTAACCCCGGTGGGTGGCCAGGTCAAACGCCACACTCACGCCCTGGCCACCGGCGGCCAGGGCCTTTTTGTAAAAGGCGTTGGACTCTTCCGCTGTGGAAAAACCCGCGTACTGCCGGATGGTCCAGGGGCGCACCGCGTACATGGTGGCCTGCGGCCCGCGCAGAAACGGCTCAAAACCAGGCAGCGTATCGGCATGCGGCAGGTTGGCCGTGTCGGCGGCGGTGTAGAGCGGTTTGACGGTGATGCCGTCAGGCGTGATCCAGTTCAGGCTGTCGAGCGGTTTGTCTTTGAGCGACTTGGCGGCCGCCTTTTCCCAATCGGACAAGGAAGCAGATTTGAACTCGGCTGGATCAGGCTTGGACATGGGCACACCTCAAAATCGAATGAACAACGGATTCTACGTTATTCATAATTATTCATTCAAAAAATTGTGAATCCCTTACAATGACGGCCATGGTAGCCCAGACCCTCACCTCACGCGCGCTCTATGAAGAAGTCGCTGAACTGCTGCGTCAGCGGATTTTCAGCCGGGAACTGGAGCCAGGCAGCTGGATCGATGAACTCAGGATTGCCGAAGAACTCGGTATCAGCCGCACCCCGCTGCGGGAAGCCTTGAAAGTACTTGCAGCCGAAGGCCTGGTGACGATGAAAGTGCGCCGCGGCGCGTACGTGACCGAGGTATCAGAACAGGATCTGCGCGATGTGTACCACCTGCTGAGTCTGCTGGAAAGCGATGCCGCGGGCGTCGTTGCAGCCACCGCTTCGGACCATGACATCGCAGAACTGAGCGCCCTGCACGAACAGCTCGAAGCTGCCGTGGACACAGAAGCATTTTTCGATGTGAACGAACGCTTTCACATGCGCCTGCTGGCCCTGGCCAACAACCGCTGGCGCGACCAGATGGTGGCCGACTTGCGCAAGGTGCTGAAGCTCAACCGTCACAACTCGCTGCTGAAGACCGGACGCATAGCCGAGTCATTGGCCGAACACCGCGCCATCATGCAGGCGCTTCAAGCCCGCGATGCCCCCAACACGACGGCACGGATGCGCGAACACTTTGCAAACGGCTTGAACGCCGCCGTCTGATACTCAAGCTGTCGCGTCAGGTCTTCGACGGCAGCACGTGCTGTTTGACTGCGACTTTGGTTTTGCGCTCATTGAACCTGCGCCACAATGCCCTGGCCGCACGTGCCAGAGCCAATTCAAGTGCAGCCCGCCAGCTCACCCCACGGGACGACACCACCATGACACCTCCGTTGGCCGTATTGAGCTGAACCTGACACACCTTGTCCACGCCACCTCGTGGTCCGTTGAGATCCTTCAGGCGAACAACGACGCGCACCACAAAGCTTGCCAGGCGCTGGGTCGCAAAACGGATTCGCCGGGTGGCTTCGTCACGCAAGGCTTGGGCATCGGGATGATGGGCTTGAACAACAACTTCCATGGCAACACTCCTGTGGGTTGAAAAACAGGGCGCATGATCACTCCCGTCAACGCTCGAAAAAAGCCAAGGCAAGTTGAGTTACATTCCGAAAAATTCGAACCTTGATTGCCGACCATGACCACCTACAACTACAAACACCTGTTTTATTTCTGGGTCGTTGCGAAAGAAGGCGGCATGTCACGCGCAGCCGAGCGGCTGGGCATGGCGGTACAGACCATCAGCGCACAGGTCCGCGAGCTGGAGCGATCTTTGGGCTATCAACTCCTCAAGCCTGTCGGACGCAACGTAGGCCTGACCGAGGCCGGTCAAGCAGCCTATGCGCAGGCGGAGCAACTGTTCCAATTGGGCGAACAACTGCCCGAGGTGCTGCGTGCAACCACCCAGCTGTCTCAGATTGCGCTTCGCGTGGGCATTTCCGACGGCCTGCCCAAAATGGCCATCCCGCTGCTGCTCGGTTCGGTACTGACGCAACCCAATCTGCGGCTGGAGTGCCATGACGACGAGTTTGAAGACCTGTTGGCTGACCTGGCGCTGCACCGGCTGGATCTGGTGCTGGCTGACAGGCCCGCACCGACAAACGACAACGTGCGCGTCTACAGTCACGCATTGGGCACATCGCCCATTGCCTGGTTTGGCACGGCGGATCTGGCCGCACGCTGGGCAGAAGCCTGGAGCGCAACCGCACACCTCGACCCCGGCAGCGATGGTCAGGCAAACGACGCCCGCACCGCCGCCACCCTCTCGCAGTTACCTTTGTTGTTGCCCACCCCGCACTCTGCTGTCCGCCGCAGGCTGTCGCAATGGTTCGAGCAGCACCACATCCACCCCAGGGTGGTCGGCGAATTTGAAGACAGTGCGCTGCTGACCACCTTTGCGGCAACTGGCATGGGTGTGATCCCCTCCCCCGGATTGGTCAGTGCGGACTTGTCGCAGCGCATGGGGTTGCAGCAACTGGGTCACACCAGCGGCGTGTCAGAACACTTTTACCTGATCGGCTCTGAACGCAAGGTCATGCACCCATTGGTCAAACAGGTGCTGGCGCACGACCACGACCTCTTCAACCGCTGACGTGCCCAGGCACGCCCCCTTTCAACCCAAAACCGCCCGGGCCCGGGCCCACACATCGGTGGCAGGCAACCCCTTGAGCCGGTGGTCACTCCACACCTGGCGCCACTTGCGGGCCCCAGGTGTGCCGTTGCGCAAACCCAGCATGTGCCGGGCAATGTGTGACCAAGGCGTGCCGTGAAGACGCGCCTCGGTCATCATGTAAGCAACCAACGCCTCTTCAACCTGCTCGCGGCTGATGGCCATGCCACCATCGGCAGGCGGATCGTCAGGCCAGAAAGTGGCATCCCAGTCTGCCATGCACCAGGGGTTGTGATAGGCCTCACGGCCGATCATCACGCCGTCCACCTGTTGCAAGTGGGTTTGCATCTGTTCGGTGCGGGTGATCCCACCGTTGACCACGATCGTCAAATGGGGAAAGTCGCCCTTCAAGCGGTACGCCAACTCGTAGCGCAAGGGCGGGATTTCGCGGTTTTCTTTCGGGCTCAAGCCCTTGAGCCAGGCGTTGCGGGCATGAACCGTGAACACGTAACAACCGGCCTCGGCGACTGTGCCGACAAAGTCACGGACAAAACCGTAGCTTTCGTCGCGGTCAATGCCGATGCGGTGCTTCACCGTGACGGGAACGGCCACCACATCCACCATGGCTTTCACGCAATCGGCCACCAAATGGGGCTCGGCCATCAGGCAGGCACCGAAAGCACCGCGCTGCACCCGCTCGCTGGGGCAGCCGCAGTTCAGGTTGATTTCGTCGTAGCCCCACTGCTCGCCCAAGCGGGCGCACTGGGCCAGATCAGCCGGTTCGCTGCCGCCCAGTTGCAAGGCCACCGGGTGCTCCTCGTTCGAAAAGCGCAAATGTCTGGGCACATCGCCATGCAACAACGCACCCGTGGTCACCATCTCGGTGTACAACAGGGTGTGGCGCGTCAACAGCCGATGAAAATAGCGGCAGTGGCGGTCCGTCCAATCCATCATGGGTGCAACGGACACACGCCAAGGGCTGCGCGGGTGCGGTGCAGTCATGGTCAACAAGCGTGAGTTTTTATGGAGGCAGGCAAAGGTTCTTGCGCAACAGTCGTTGCAGCGCTAGCCTACAGAGTATTTTAGCCGTTTAGGGTGTTATCGCTTTTCAAACATGATATTCATGCTATTTATTTTGCTGACACAAAGTGCACTGTCCCTGGCGGCGAAGGCTCTCGGGTGGTGTCAGTGGGCAGGCAGCAGATGGCCAACGCTTTGGGCCATGGTGTTGTGTCTGTCAGGTGCGCAGGGCTTGCACGCGCAATCGGCCCACACCCCGCCAGGGCCCGCAGCCGTCGCGTCGGGTGCAGCGGCTTCGGATACGGCCGCCTCCACGGTGGTTTTGAACAACCGCAAGATCATCACGTTTCGCGCCGATCTGCTGGGTGACACCCCGGCCGAACGGGCTGCACTGGCCCAACTGGCCCTGACACAGGCCCTGCAGACCAAGGGCCCAGGCAAGGTTGCCCGGGCGATGCTCGACGAGGCTGCGCGAATCGAGTTGGATGGTCAGACGCTCTTCTTCGTGCTGCCCGGCGACTTGGGGGGGCCGCGCCCCGCCAGCTTGCTCGATGCCGCCTCGCAGGATGTGGTACGCCGCTTGCAAACAGCGGTTGACGAAACGCGCGAGCGCACCGACCCTACCCGTTGGGCCGTGGGCATCGCCTATGCTTTGGCCGCAACGCTGTTTGCATGGTTGGGCCTGAAGCTGCTGTGGCGAGGCAAGCGCCGGTTGACGCAACGCATGCAGGACATGCTGCAACAGACCAGTGAAGCACGGCTGACTGGCAGTTGGTTGGTGGACTACACCCGGTATGCACGCGCAAGTCTGGCTCGCATGGTTGCTGCATTGAGCTGGCTGGCGGCATTGGTCCTGCTGGAGCTCTGGGCCACCTTCGTGCTGCACCAGTTTGCCTACACCCGTCCGTGGGGGGAGCGATCAACCGCATGGCTGCTTGACCTGCTGGGCCGCTTTGCCACGTCTGCAGCTGTTGCCATTCCGGGCCTGCTCACGGCGATGTTGATTTTCTTCATTGCGCGCACCTGCGTGCGGGTGGGCCACCACCTGCTGCAACGGGTAGAAACCGGTGAAATCAGCCTGACCTGGCTGACCCCCGACACGGCTGCACCCACGCGCCGGTTGCTGGCCGCCGCGATCTGGCTGTTCGCCCTGGCCATGGCCTACCCGTACCTGCCCGGCTCTGACAGCGAGGCCTTCAAAGGCGTGTCGGTGCTGGCGGGCCTGATGCTGTCCTTGGGTTCGTCCAGCGTGATCGGTCAGGCGTTGTCTGGCCTGAGCCTGATGTACTCGCGTTCGCTGCGCGAGGGCGAGTACGTCAAAGTGGGTGATGTGGAGGGTACCGTGGCCGGTATGGGCATGTTCACCACACGCATCCACACCGGCCTGGGCGAAGAAGTCAGCCTGCCCAACTCGGTGGTGTTCGCCCAACCGATACGCAATTACTCGCGCATGGTCAAAGACGGCAGGTTCATGATCCACACCTCGGTCACGATCGGCTACGCAACACCCTGGCGGCAGGTGCATGCGATGCTGATGGAAGGGGCGCGAAGGTCACCCGATGTGGCCCAATCACCGGCACCTTATGTGGTGCAAACAGCCCTGTCGGATTTTTATGTGGAGTACCGGCTGTGTGCGCAAAGCAGCCGCCATGCGCCGGCACAGCGGGCCGCCGTCGTCAGCCAATTGTTGTCGAACGTACAGGATGTGTTCAACGAAAACGGCGTGCAGATTATGTCACCTCATTACATGGCCGATCCGCCTGAACCTCAGGTGGTGCCACCCGGTCCCTGGGCGTCACCGCCCGGTGCCCAGCCTGTTCAGCCGCCCGACCTCGAGCGCCCGAACGACACGGCTGCACGCTGATCCATCTACCGGTTGTTCCCTTGTTGGCTCAGGTATCGACAGATTGCCTGCCACGCCGACCGAAGGTAGCAAGCGTCCACACAGTGGTTTGGAACCCCGCAGGGCGCGCGCCCACAAAAAAACCCGCGCAAGGCGGGCTTTGACCATGTGGCGCTTGCAGTGACGTCCCCGGTCTCGTACCGGGGCATCACCACGGGCATCCATCAGCTCATGTGCAGACCACCGTTGACGGCAAACTCGGCACCCGTGGCGTAACCGCCCTCTTCAGACGCCAGCCAGGCCACGATAGAGGCAATTTCGCTGGGCAGACCCAGGCGCTTGACGGGCACGGTGGCCACGATTTTTTCCAGCACGTCAGGACGAATGGCGTTCACCATGTCGGTACCGATGTAACCGGGGCTGACGGTGTTGACCGTGACGCCTTTGTTGGCCAGTTCCTGCGCCAACGCCATGGAGAAACCGTGCATACCGGCCTTGGCGGCCGAGTAGTTGG
>DDUQ01000079.1:109134-135149 GCA_002344885.1 Comamonadaceae bacterium UBA2334 | reverse complement strand
TTGGCGGCCGAGTAGTTGGTCTGGCCAGCCTGACCCTTGGCACCGTTGACCGATGAGATGTTGATGATGCGGCCAAAACCCTTTTCAACCATGTCTGCCACCACTTGCTTGGTGACGTTGAACATGGAAGTCAGGTTGGTGCCGATCACGGCGTCCCAATCTTCCTTGGTCATTTTGACGAACATGCGGTCTTTGGTGATACCAGCGTTGTTCACCAACACGTCGATGGTGCCATGCTCTGCCTTGGCGGCGGCAAAAGCTGCCACGGTGGACTCCCAGTCACCCACGTTGCCAACAGAGGCGTAGAAGGTGTAGCCCAATGCAGCCTGCTCGGCCAGCCACTTGGCATGGTCGCGGGTTGGGCCGCAGCCTGCGATGACTTTAAAGCCTTCTTTGTGGAGACGCTGACAAATGGCGGTACCGATGCCACCCATACCGCCCGTGACGTATGCAACTTTCTGACTCATTTTGTTTCCTCTTTTCCTAGTCTGCTGGTGTGATCCGGAGCAATTTTCGCGCCCCGGGGTTTATATAAAAACAATAGCAAACTATTGTTTTTAATCAAGCGGTAAGGCTCGAATTTTACTGATTAACGCTCGACGGCAAGCGCAACACCCATACCGCCGCCGATACACAGTGCCGCGACACCCTTCTTGGCATTGCTGCGCTGCATCTCGTGCAACAGCGTCACCAGGATGCGGCAGCCAGATGCGCCAATGGGGTGGCCGATGGCAATGGCGCCACCGTTCACGTTCACTTTGGCCGGGTCGATGTCGAGCGCCTTGTTGACGGCACACGCTTGCGCGGCGAACGCTTCGTTCAGCTCGAACAAATCCACGTCGGCAGCCGACCAGCCCGCACGTGCCAGGGCCTTTTGCGTGGCAGACACCGGGCCCATGCCCATGACGGCAGGGTCCAGACCGGTGGTGCCGAAGCTGGCAATGCGTGCCAGAGGTGTCAGGCCCAGGGCAGCAGCCTTTTTGGCGGTCATGACCATGACACCTGCTGCACCGTCGTTGATACCGGATGCGTTGCCCGCTGTCACACTGCCGGCTTTGTCGAATGCGGGGCGCAGACCGGCCAGAACTTCTGCACTGGTCTTCTTATTGATGAATTCGTCGGTGTTGAACACCAGCGGGTCGCCCTTTTTCTGTGGGATCACCACATCGACGATTTCAGCTTTGAACTTGCCGGCTTCCTGCGCTGCGGCAGCCTTTTGCTGGCTGGCGAGTGCCAGGGCATCTTGCATGTCGCGCGTGATGCCATTGGCCTTGGCCACGTTTTCAGCGGTGATGCCCATGTGGTACTGGTTGTAAACGTCCCACAGGCCGTCGACGATCATGGTGTCAGCCATTTTCCAGTCGCCCATGCGCTGGCCGTCACGGCTGCCCAGCAGCACGTGGGGGGAAGCAGACATGTTTTCCTGGCCACCGGCAATCACGATTTCGCTGTCACCCCAGGCCACTGCCTGTGCCGCCAGCATGACCGACTTCAAACCCGAACCGCACACAGCGTTGATGGTCAGCGCGGGTGTTTCTTTGGCCAGTCCGGCCTTGATCATGGCTTGACGGGCTGGGTTCTGACCGACACCGGCAGCCAGCACCTGACCCAGAATGACCTCGCCCACAGCATCGGCGGGCAAACCTGTGCGCGCCAGCAAACCCTTGATGACGATGCTGCCCAACTCGGTCGCGGGTGTTTTGGCGAGTGAACCACCAAACTTGCCGACTGCGGTACGGGCAGCTGAAACGATGACGATGTCTTCCATTCAATTCTCCTCGGGTGAAACAAAAAACTGGCCATTACCCGCACCGAGCGGGTGAACGGTCAGAAGGGTATCAGGCTTTGGCCTTGGCTTTCACGTAGCTGCCCGGTGCGGCCTCGATGACCTTGAACTTGCGGGAGCCGTACCCCTTGGGTGCAGCCACCTGCTTGCCTGCGAGCGCGCCGAGCCAGTCGGACCAATCGGTCCACCAGCTGCCTTTGAACTCCTGTGCGCTGTCAATCCAGTCGTTGACATCGGCCGGGAATTTGTTGGCTGGGCCGATCCAGTGGCTGCGCTTACCTTTGGATGCAGGGTTGATCACACCGGCGATGTGGCCGGATGCACCCATGACAAAGCGCTTGCGCCCTGGGAAATGCTGTGTGCTGGCATACGCGCCGCCAATGGGGACGATGTGGTCTTCGCGCGAGCCATAGATGTAGAAAGGAATGTCCACCTTGCTCAGGTCCACCTTTTCGCCACAGACGGTCGCCGCACCGGGCTTGACCAACTTGTTCTCAAGGTAGGTGTTGCGCAGGTACCAGGCGTAGTAATGACCAGGCAGGTTGGTGCTGTCGCTGTTCCAGTACAACAGGTCAAACGGCGGGGGGGTCTCGCCCTTGAGGTAGTTGCCGACGACGTAGTTCCACACCAGGTCGTTGGGACGCAGGAAGCTGAACGTGGTGGCCAAATCGCCGCCAGGCATCAACCCGCCCTTGGCAAACTGCATTTCGCGGAACTTGACGAAGTTTTCGTCAATGAACACATCGAGGATGCCGGTGTCGGTGAAGTCGACCAACGTAGTCAGCAGCGTGGCGCTGTTGACAGGCTTTTCGCCACGCGCAGCCAGAACGGCCAAACCTGTCGACAACATGGTGCCGCCCACACAGAAGCCGAGTGCATTGATGGTTTCAGCTCCGGTGATCTCACGCGTAACGCTGATGGACTTCAGGATGGCGTGTTCGATGTAGTCGTCCCAGGTTTTCTGGGCCAGTTCTTCGTTGGGGTTGCGCCAGCTCACCACAAACGTGTGGTGCCCTTGCTCGACCGCATAGCGGATGAAAGAGTTTTCAGGCTGCAGGTCCAGGATGTAGAACTTGTTGATGCAGGGTGGCACCAGCAGGAAAGGCCGCTCGTACACCTTGGCTGACAGGGATTTGTACTCGATCAGCTGGAACAGATCGTTTTCGAACACCACCGCACCTTCGGTGGTGGCCACGTTCTTGCCGACCTCAAACACACTCTCGTCGGTCATGGACACATGACCCTGCTTCATGTCGTGCAACAGGTTCTGAACGCCCTTGGCAATGCTCTCGCCTTTGGTGTCGATGGCCTTCTTCTGGGCCTCGGCATTGAAAGCCATGAAGTTGCTGGGCGCACTGGCATCGATCCACTGCTGCACCGCAAAACGCACACGTGCCTTTGTCTTGGCTTTGCCTTCCACGGCCTCGGCCAGCGCCATCAGCGTCTTGGCGTTGACGAGATACAGCGCTGCTGAAAACGCAGACAACGGGTTGCTTGCCCAAGCCTCGTTGGCAAACCGGCGGTCAGCAATCGGTTTGGTTTGCAGCCCCTGGTTCCAGAGCTCGGACACATCCTGGATGTATTGCTTCTGAATCTCGAGTGCCTTGGCGGGGTCGATCTTGACAGCGGGCGCACCAGGCACAGACAACAGTTCGGTCAGCTTGCTGAAACCGGGTGTGAGTGTGGACAGGTCCGGCATCTGCGGCATACCGCCTGTAGGCATCGCAAATGCTGCGAACGGATGGGTGCCAGCACCTGATTGGCCAGCCGTGCCCATGGCTCCCAACGCCTGCGTCCAGTTGTCCATCATGGTTTTCTGGAACTGTTGCGCGGCGTCCAGCCACTTGGGGTCAAAATTCATGCCTGTCTCCTGAGCGATGAGGTAATGTGCCCGACTTGGGCAGCTGATGTTCGCACATCAACACAACAGTCTGATGTCAGCACCTTCCAACATGCTGACACCACCCACCCTTGCAAGTTGAAATTTTTTATGTATCTGGTTGCGATTGCCTGGTTGTACGTTGCGCTGATGATGGCCTTGGCTGAAGCCCTCCACCCCGGCGGAACGGTGTTGGGCGCCATCGTAACTTTTTTGTTCTACGGGTTGCTACCTACCGCACTGGTGATGTACCTGATGGGCACACCCCTTCGACGCAAGGCTGCGCAGGCGCGTGAAGCCCTGGAAGATGCCCACAGACTGGGCACTGCTTCCCCAGCAAGCACAGCGGTGGAAACCACGCCAGCGCCTGTGGCGGATATCGGCAACACCAAGCCCTGATCCGTACTGCTTTCGCCCAGAACCCTCGCGCCACAGCAGGCGTTGGGCTCAACCCACACCAGACTCCAGCCAGATGCAAGCCGCCATTCGGCCCGTGCTGCCCAGGCCCGCCGCGTCACGCCGGTGCGAAAACCACATGCTGGCATTTGAAACGGTGCACCACGTGTCTGAACCATCGTTGCCAAAAATTTGCGTGACACCGCACTTGGCCAGGCGCAATCGGGCCAGCTTGGCCAGGTCGCACAGATACTTGCCTGGCGACCCGGCAGGCACAAAACACGACTCCGGAGCTTCTTGAGCTTGCACGCAAAACGCAGCGCGCACATCTGCACCCACTTCAAACCTGGCAGGACCGATGCACGGCCCCAGCCAGGCCATGACGGCAGAGGGCTGTAGAAATTGCTGCAGCGCCTGCTCCAACACACCACGCCCATCGGCTTGGTTGCCTTCACCTGCCAGACCGCGCCAACCGGCATGAACGGCCGCCACCTTGCGACCACTGGCTTCAGCAAGCAGAATGGGCAAACAGTCAGCCACCATGACGGTGCAAGCCACGCCCTGATCTTGCGTGGCGCAGGCATCGGCCACTGTGCCGTCTGGGGTGTGGCCGTCGAGCTGAACGCAATGCGTCCCATGCACCTGCTCCAGGAAAACAGGTCGCACACCCAACCGTTGCCCCAACAATCTGCGATTTTGCGCGACGGCAGCCGGTTGGTCACGGACATGCGACCCCAGGTTGAAGCTGTCAAACGGTGGTGCCGACACCCCCCCCGCCCGAGTGGTCATGAATGCACTCACACCAGGCGGCACCGGCCAGTCGGGCACACAACCCATCAGGCTTGTGCGCTTGTCTTCACATGGACGCATCAGCCCTCAGCATCAGGACAGGCCGATGGTTGGGTGCGGCTGAAGGCATCCAGTGCCATGCAGGCATCGAACACACGTTGAACCCGCTCCAGGCCATCCAACGGCACGTTGAAACGCCGCGCATTGAAAATTTGGGGCACCAGGACACAGTCAGCCATGCCCGGTGCATCCCCGTGACAAAACGCGCCCTCTGGGCTGTATGCCAGTTGCTGGTCAAACGCTTCCAGCCCGTTGCGCACCCAGTGGACGTACCACTGGTCTTTGTGTGCCTCCGAAACACCCATGTCCTTGACCAGATACTTCAGGACGCGAAGGTTGTTGAGCGGGTGAATTTCACACGCCACGGCAAGCGTCAGTGCCCTGACACGCGCCCTGCCCAAGGCATCCGCAGGCAACAAAGAGGGGGTGGGATGCAACTCGTCCAGGTACTCCATGATGGCCAACGACTGTGTCAGGCGGTCGCCCGCATCCAGCTCCAACACCGGCACCAAGGGGTCGGCCACCATTTGCGCAAAAGCAGGCAACTTGTGATCGCCTTTGGCCAGATGCACACTGACGTAGTCATATGACAACCCCTTGAGCGCCAGTGCAATGCGCACACGGTACGATGCCGAGGAACGGAAGTAGTTGTAAAGCTTCATGATGAGTGGCAAGAATATGCGTCCAAGCACACCAGCATAGCCGCAACCGAACTTCCAAGTAATGTCCGAGGTAACTATGCCCGAAGTGACCGCTGTGCCAGCGCTGGTGTGCGCCTGCAAGGTGCATGGCCAAACGCGCAAGGTCGAACGTGCGAGGTCGATTGGGCCATGGCACACTGTCGGCGTCGCGTCGCAGCCCGCTTCATATGTTGCAACCCATTGATCTGAAAGCCCAGCCTCATGCCAGAAATTGTGCCTTTTGCAGTCCCTGCGCCCGCTGTGGTCGCTGTCCCGGTTGTCGGGACGGAGCAGTTGTTTCCGGTTCGCCGCGTTTACTGTGTGGGTCGCAACTACGAAGAGCATGCCAAGGAAATGGGGTTCACAGGCCGTGAACCGCCTTTCTTTTTCTTGAAGCCGGCCGATGCGGTGGTGCCGGTCGAGTCTGACCAAACAGGTGTGATTGCCTACCCGCCCCTGACCCAGAATTTGCACCACGAGATTGAACTGGTGGTGGCCATCGGCAAAGGCGGCGCAAACATTTCTGCCGATGACGCGTTGACACACGTGTTCGGTTACGCCGTGGGTCTGGACATGACCCGACGCGATCTGCAAAACGACATGAAAAAACAAGGCCGCCCGTGGTGCATCGGCAAAGGCTTTGACCAATCGGCACCCATCGGCCCGATCACCTCTGCTGGAGACGTACCGCATATTGCAGAGGCTGGCATTCAACTGGCGGTCAATGGTGCTGTGCGTCAGACCAGCACGGTGAGCAAACTGATCTGGAACGTGGCCGAGACCATCGCCCACCTGTCTGCCGCGTGGCGGTTGGAGCCCGGCGACCTGATTTATACCGGCACCCCAGAGGGTGTGGCCGCTGTGGTCCACGGCGATACCTTGCACGGCCATGTGGACGGGTTGTGTGACCTGCGGGTCCGCATAGACTGACCGGACACCGAACCATTTCCTTCATGCAGGCCAACACCATTCGACATTGCAGGCATTGCGGCACCGCTGTGGTGTACCGCGTGCCCGACGACGGCGACACCCGCGAGCGCGCCGTGTGCCCTGCATGCCACACCATCCATTATCAAAACCCATTGAACGTGGTGGGTACCGTGCCCTTCTGGGGTACCGGCAACGAAAAAGTGCTGCTTTGCAAGCGCAACATCGAACCCCGCAAAGGCTACTGGACGCTGCCGGCTGGCTTCATGGAGCTGGGCGAAACCACATCAGCAGGTGCCGCACGCGAAACCACTGAAGAGGCCGGTGCCCATTTTGAAATGCTGGGCCTTTTCACCGTGATGAACGTGGCCCGCGTGGGACAAGTGCACCTGTACTACCGTGCCAGACTGTTGAACACCGAATTCGACCCCGGCCACGAAACCCAGGAAGCCCGGCTGTTCACCGAGCAAACCGTACCTTGGGATGACATTGCGTTCACGACGGTCAAACTGACGCTGCGGCAGTATTTTCAGGATTTGAAGATGGGGCGTTTTGACATCCATACTCTTGATGTGGTTTGAGCGAAGCATGCTGGCCCGTCCACGGTTACCTGCCCTGCTTGTGGCGATGACGCCCACACTTGCCTGTGCGATGGCTCTGCTGATGCCGCTGGCGGCCGAGGCCGAATCCATCGGGTGCGGCGCGGAACTGACTGTGAGCTCACGGGTGAAAGACGGGCAGGTTGTGGTGAGCGTGCTTCTGGCGACACCTGCGCCTGCCCCTGTGGTTTGGGCCGTGATGACAGACTACGGCCATGCAACACAATTCATCAGGCACCTGACTCGAAGCGAGGCCGTACGCACAACGGACAACACACTTCTGGTGACCCAAACTGGCCGTGTGACCTGGGGACCTTTCAAGGCAGACGTGACCACCGAGTACCACGTGCAACTCAAGCCGGCTGAACTGCGTCTGTCCGGTCAGTTGAGGCAGGGCGACGTCAAAGACATGTGGCTGCAAGCCCAACTCAGAACAAGCGGCGATCGGACCGAGCTGGTCTATCAGAACGGCATCACCCCAGCCATCTGGATGCCCCTGTCCCTCGCGGAACCGATGCTGACCAAACGTGCCGAAGAGTCGTTTGTTGACCTGGCCAACGAAGTTGCCAGGCGTGCCCACACGTGTGACCGGTGACCATGCAGCCCGATCCAACCCCATTGCCTTCCGCCCAGGTGCCAACTGCACAGCGTGCCGTCAGCCGCCTGGCCTCGTTCGGGCATGCCTTGCGAGGCATCGGCTGCCTGATTCGCACGCAGGCCAACGCCCGGATTCACCTGGCGGCCAGTCTGGCCGTTTGTGCGTGCGGTATCTGGCTGCGCCTTTCTGCCGCCGACTGGGCCCTGCTTGCGCTGGCCATGGGTGGTGTCTGGGCCGCTGAGGCGTTGAACACTGCCGTCGAAAAGGTAGTGGATCTGGTTTCACCCCAGTGGCACCCGCTGGCGCGTGATGCCAAAGACCTGGCGGCCGGGGCGGTTCTGCTGGCGACGTTTGCAGCTGTGGCCGTCGGTGCCCTGGTGTTGTTGCCCCCGCTGGCTGCCAAGTTCAGCTGACCCAACGCTGCAAGCTAGCAGATGGGCCAGTGACGAACGGGCGAAGCAGCTTGGGAGGGCGAAGGCCCTAACCCCCTTTCAAAGCAAACCAGTCAACCGGATGGATATACTCAGCTGTGGCCTCAAAGGCCCCATAAGACGTCAACAGGGAACGGGAGAGCAAATTGAATCACTGGTATCTGATCCACACCAAAATCCGTCAGGAGCGGCTGGCGCTGGACAACCTTGAGCGTCAAGGGTACGAATGCTTTTTGCCGCTGGCGCGGGTGGAGCGCATCCGCAAAGACGCACTGCAGGTGGTTGAAGAGCCTTTGTTTCCGCGGTACCTGTTCATCCGACTTGGTACCGGGAGCCAGGCACAAAGTTGGTCTCCTATTCGGTCTACATTGGGCGTGAGCAGGCTGGTGACCTTTGGTCAAACTCCTGCCAAAGTGGGTGACAACCTGGTAGCCCATATCAGGAACCAGTGTGCTGACAGCCCATTGGTGGTGCGTGCCTTCAAGGAAGGCGATGCCCTCGTGGTGACCCAAGGCCCCTTTGCAGGGCTGGATGCCCTCTATCAGACAACCGATGGCGAAGGCCGGGTGATGGTGCTGCTGAACCTGCTCAGCAAACCGGTTGCTCTGACCATTGAGCCCAACGCGGTGCGCAAAGTAGCTGGCTGAGACGCCGCACACACCTCAAGCCGACAGGGCGTCCTGCACGCCCCTTAACCTGGCATGACAACCTCAGCCTAGAGAGGCTGCTGCGTGTTGCTCTTGCGCCAGGTGAATCCAGTCAACCACATGACCACTGGGCTGGTAGCCTGATACCAACTCCTGCAACATGCTGCGGATGACGGGCACGTCGTTGACGCTCATGGCCGCACTCAGGGCGTCGAGCTTTTGCTGCAACACCGTCCACGGCACAAAATGTTCGTGCGCCTTCATGATGCGACCATGCTGCGTGGGCTTGGGGTTGTCGCCGATGAGCAATTCTTCGTACAGCTTTTCGCCAGGCCGCAAACCGGTGACCAAGAGTTCAATGTCGCCATCGGGGTTGGATGCGTCCTTGACCGTGAGACCTGACAGTTCGACCATGCGCCGGGCCAGGTCGATGATTTTGACGGGTTGCCCCATGTCAAGCACGAACACATCGCCGCCACTGCCCATGGCACCGGCTTGTATGACGAGTTGGGCTGCTTCAGGAATGGTCATGAAGTAACGCGTGATGTCCGCATGCGTGAGCGTGACCGGGCCGCCGTTCTTGATTTGCTCGCGAAACAATGGGACCACCGACCCGCTGGACCCCAGGACATTGCCAAACCGTACCATGGAGAAGCAGGTGCGCGGTACCCGCGCACTGTCTCGCGCCCCGTGGGCACGTGCCTGGGGAGGGTGAGCCTCGGCCAACGCCTGCAACACCAATTCGGCCAGCCGCTTGGATGCACCCATGATGTTGGTGGGCCGAACCGCCTTGTCGGTGCTGATGAGCACGAAGTTGCGCACACCGTTGCGCAACGCGGCTTCGGCACACACGCGGGTGCCCCATACGTTGTTGCGCACACCTTCCGCCGGGTTGTGCTCGACGAGCGGAACGTGTTTATAGGCGGCAGCGTGGTACACCGTGTGGGGCCGCCACGTGTCCATGATTTCATGCATGCGCACGTCGTCGCAAACAGACGCCAGCAAGGGCACCACCTCGACCTCCAGCCCCCCGGTCGTGGCCTGGCTGTCGAGCGGGCGCTGACCTGACAGAGTGGCCACGATTTCCTGATGGATCTGGTAGAGACCGAACTCGCTCATTTCGACCAGCAAAAGCTTTTGGGGAGAGGTCGCCAGAATCTGGCGACACAACTCGCTGCCAATGCTGCCACCCGCACCGGTCACCAGCACCACCTTGCCGTGGGTGTTGAGGTTGAGCAACAGCCCGTTGGGCTTGACCGGTTCGCGGCCCAGCAGGTCGTCGATGTCGAGCTCGCGCACGTCGCTCAGGTTGACCTTGCCGGTGGCCAGGTCGCTGAGCCCCGGCAACGTGCGCACCGACACTTTGAGGGGCTTGAGGGTGTTGATGATTTCGTTCCTGCGCTGGCGCGATACCGACGGCAAGGCGAGCAGCACATCGGTGACAGGTGTGTCGGCCAACAACTCGGGGAGGTCGGCCGGGTTGTGGATAGGCAGGCCGTTGAGCATGTGACCGTGCAGACGGTCGTCGTCGTCGAGGTAACCGACCACCCTGATTTCAGGGCTGTTGGCCATGCCAGCAGCCAATTGACGCCCGGCATGGCCTGCGCCGTATATGAGGGCTTGCGGCATGGCCGCCATCCGCAGTTGCCGGTGGTACAAGCCGCCCAACCAGATTCGGGCCCCTGCCCGCGAAGCCCCCACCAGCATCCACAGTACGAGCGGCTGGATGAGGCCCACCGTGCGGGGCACGCCCTGCACGCCCACCACGCCGAACACGCCGACGTACACCAGGCTGTACATCAACATGGCCCTGGCGACTGCCACCATGGCGGGGAGCCCGCTGTAGCGGAAGATGGCCCGGTACAGACCCGAGGTGATGAACACCGGCAACGCCACGCACACGGCCACCAGCGCCGCCCAGCCGACCGCGGGTGACAACGCAGGCTCTTCACCCAGGCGCAACGCGAAGGCCAGCCACACTGACAACAGACACAGCAATGCGTCCAAGACGAGGGCCACACCCCGTTTGAGACCGCGAGGCAAAGCGAGTGCTGGCTCGGCCAGCTGATTCAATAGACGGTGCATGTTGGACTTGAGAGTGGGTTCGTTTTGTAAAACTGGTCACGCAGGTGGCATTACGTGATGATGATAGGCGATGCCTGTTGCAGCAGCTCACAGCCCACCGCCAGCTCAAATGCGCGGCCGCGCAGCTCGGCATTGCTGTAACAGCCAACTGCGGTTGTGTGACCACTGTGCATCCTGACCACCTGCCCGGCACTGTGCTGGCACTCAGCCCAAACGCATGCCGTTGGCCAACCGTGCGTGACCGTGCACTTCACCCATTGGCTGTTGCACCGATGACCCTTGCAACTGCCTGTGCCAGTTGCAGGTGGGCTTGCTCCAGCATGGGTACATGGTTGAGCAGTTGATGCAAATTGGCCAATACCAGCTCAGGGTGGGACGGGTATTCGTGTGCGGTTTGGTTGCGCAGCTCGCGCAGCAGCTGCCACTGCTCGGCACTGGGCAACATGCCCAGCTTTTCGGCCCGGTTGAGCTTGTCGATGAACGGCTCGTTGTCTTGCCATTCTTGGGTGAGTTGCAGCAAGGCGGGCAGCAACCGGGTGCCCATGGCATCCTGGAGGCGGCCAAACCTGAACACCAATTGGTCCAGGGTGCGCACCTCGGGTTCTGTGGGCAAGCAGCTTGAGTTGGGCTTGAAAACATCGAACCCACTGGCTTCAAGCCAGGCCTGGTGGAGGCGTTTGCGATGCAACTCGCACTCAGCCAGTGCAGGCTGCAGTTTGAAGGCAATGAGGTCAGAAGGCGTCATTGGCTTTACAAAGGAATGCCCGTTTGCTGCGCTATTGCGTGGATGGGCCATTGGGGCTGACCTGGCGCAGGCGCAAACACCAGGTCAATGCGTTGCTCGCCAATCTGGCGTTTGAGTTTGACCAAGAACTCCAGTTTGGCTTGCGTCTGTGCCTGTGGTGGCAGTACCGGTGCGGCCACATACAGGTCGATGTCGCCACCGCGACGGGTGTCGTCTACCCTGGAGCCAAACAACATCAAACGCGCCTGGTCACCCAAGACTTCAGCAGCCACTTGCTTGATGCTTTGAATCTGTAAAGTTGTCAGGCGCATGGCGATGGTTATTTTCAGTTGGTTGAAATTCTCGAAGGCCCTAGTGGGCAATACCTAGAAACACGGCCAAGCAACGCTCAACCTCCATCAACACTTCGGCATCCATACGCCCGAGGGTTGGGCCTAGCTTGTCACGCTTCACAGTCATGGCCTTGTCCACCATCACCTGTGATGGTTTCTGCAAGCCGTTCTCTGCGCTCGGATGAACCGTGATGCGCAGCAACGGTGCGGCAACAAGTGTTCTGGTGACAGGCAGCACGGTAACGCTGCTGTGCTCGCTGAACTGGTTAGCCTGAACAACAAGCGCGGGGCGTGGCTTGCCAAAGTCGCCTTGCATGGCGACGGTCACAAGGTTGCCGCGCATCATTCAGTCCAACCGTCCACGTCTGCCAAGGCTTCATCCATGTACTGCTGCATGGCGGTGTCGGCACTGTCGGCTTGAGCCACAAGCAGACACTGGCGGCGGCACTCATCCGCGAAATCCGGGCGGCGCGTGTCAGGCACCCAGATTTGAACTGGACGAAGCCCAGCCATGCGAAGTGCTTCGCGGTGCTTCTGAACTCTTTGATTTACATGTGCCATGCTGACCTCCCTTCGTTACATGTAACACCGTACACACCCCTTGCGTTACATGCAACACCAACAGGAAACTGGGTGCTCCAACCAACTTTTGCACAGAACGGCACCACGACACTTTGTTTAAGCCCGACCTTGACCATTCACTTGTTGTGCCGGTGTACACCAGTTTATCGGCGTTTTGAGAAGTAAATTCAGTGCTCAGCCTGAGTGCCTCTGAACAGCTGCCCCGATAAGACAGCAGCGAGCGAGTTGATTTTTGCATGGGGCGGTGGCGGCAATTGTCGTCTTGATCAGAGTGCAGAAGAACCAGCCGACGTGTGTGCCCATGAATCTGCGGCTCAAAAACCATCAAAAGGGTTGACGACTTGCACGCCACAGCCCAGAAAGTCGCGCACATTGCGGGTGGCCAGTACCAACTGGTGCTCGATAGCAGTGGCTGCAATCAACATGTCAGGGGCGCTGCGCGTGATGCCTTGGGCCTGGAACTGACCGCGCAGTACCCCACCTCGCTGTGCAATGGCGGGCGTGATGGGGTAAACCGCATGCAGACGCTGCACCAAGGCGTTGAACAACGCCAGTTTGCGGTTGTTGGGCTGCCAAGCCAGCCCAAAGTGAGCCTCATCCAATGTGACGGCTGAGATGGCCATGGCTTGCACCGACTGCAGCCAGCGCATGACCTGCGCATTGGGGCTGCCCTTGACCAACTCACCGATCACGTTGGTGTCTGCCAGAACGATATGGGCGCTCATGCAAAGTCCGCCTCAAGAAGGGTCAGCAAAGGCATTGGCCCGCTGCCAAACCGCTTGGTGGGCGCATGGGTTGGGCCCATCAAGCCCAGCATTGTCTGTTGGTGCAAAGGCCTCTCGAAGTTGCAGCACCTGGCTGTAAAAGCTGTCGGCAACGGGCTTTGCAGCACTCTCAGTGCGGGCAAAGTAGTCGGCCGACACCAACACCGCCACCGGCGCGTTACGGTTGGTGATGACTTGGGGTTGATGCTGCGCCGCCGCGATCAGGGCAGAGAACTGCTGACGGGATTGGGCAATAGACATGGGCATGAAAAACCTCTCATGTACACAATTAATGTATATTATAGACATTTTTCACCTGGCGCAAGCGGGGGTTGATACCGCTGCTTCAAGGAGGCGTTTGCGATGCAGCTCGCACTCGGCCAGTGCGGGGTACAGCTTGCCCAAACCGTGGGCATATCGAAAAAGCGCCTGTATGCCGATCTCATTCACAATAGCTTGCTGATCATTGTTCAGTACAATTGCCAGGGATTGATGACTTCCAATCCATCAATGGCTTCAAAATCTTTGGTGTTGCGCGTGACAAGCGTCAGATTGGCAGCCAAGGCAATGGCTGCTATTTGGGCGTCTTCGGTGCTGACAGGCCTGCCTGCCCGCTGTCGCTGTGCACGAACCCATGCAAACCGCTCGGCAGCTGCACTGCCAAAAACCAGACAACGCCCACTGAAATCTTGATGAAAAAGTGCATCTGCACCTTTGGCAAGCACCTCACGGCGATGGCCTGCAGGCAACCCGGCTATACCCGCCAAAATCTCTGCTTGCGACACTGCACTGGTCTGTAGCTGGTTGATGGCCTGGCTGTCCAGCCAAGCCGTGACCATTGGATTGGGAAATTGACGCATCAGCTCTGACAGCACATTGGTGTCCAGCAGAAAACCCAAGGTCATGGCTTGTCAAAGCCAGGTAATGGGCGCGCAGGCTGGCGTACAGGCATTGGAAGCTCTTCAAGCCCAAGGCCTTTGAACCGCTGGTTGATGCGCTGGGAAAACGTTAACCCATCGGGCGTGTTGGCGTCAGCGGCCAATGTATTTTGCAGAATGTTGCGGACTTCCTGCTCCATGGATACGCCGTGACTTGCAGCTCGCATGCGCAAACTGGCTTTGAGCTTGTCGTCAAGGTTACGGATGGTGATGCTGCTCACAAGTAGCCCCATAAGTGATTTCAATGATTGCATTGTAATCATTTGACGGCATCGGTTCGTTGCGCAGTGCTTAACAAAGGCCGACAAACCTTATCAACCGCTGATAGACTCAGGATATACGTAAGGACCCTGGGATCGCTACTCTTGTCGAACTCCATGACCAGGTCATTGATCAGGGCAATGGCTACTGGATCAAGATCGAAGCGTGGCGGGTGGTGGTCACACTGGACATCCCTCATGGCATTCGTTACTCGCTGACCTTGCATGAGCCCCATACGGCAAGCGGATTCTGGGCTACGACAACGCCCACGCCGTCAAGCCGCCCAAGAAGTTCAAGTACGCTGGCACGCGGCTGCCTTATGACCACAAGCATCGCCACGTCAGCGCCCAAGGTGTGCCCTACGAGTTCCGTGATGCTCACCAGTTATTGGCAGACTTTTTCAATGAAGTCGATCGCGTGTTATCGGAGATCAAAAAATCATGAAAGCCATCGTCGTTGGAATCCTGCCGCAGGACCGTATCCGCGAGCGCATGCTGGCCATTGCACGCGGGGAGTACAAACCCAAGACCACCGAGCCCAAGATCTGGTTCACATCAATGCGGTCGCTGGCCGAGGTGCTGAGTGACGAAAACCGCGCCTTGCTGAAAGTGATACAAGACACCAAGCCCCAGTCCATATCGACGCTGGCGGAAATGACTGGGCGCAAGCCGGGTAACCTGTCCCGGACTCATGAGAAACAAAACAGATGTGAGGGGTAGTTTCAAGCTGGGTGCGGTACAGGCGTTGGCGTCACGACAAAGCCCAGGGCCGAAGCGCGACGCTGGAGTGCGGCAATGCTGCGCTGTCGCTGCAACACCTCGTAGTGCTCTTGGCCTTGATCGACATAGGCCTCAACTCGAGTCAGCATGAAGTACACCAGCGAGCCAGCTTGTGGGCCGTGGCCGTGTTGGCGCGTGGTTTGTCCATGCGGGCTGACATTCGGCGGTAAAACGCACCCAGTGCCGAGTCGCTGTGCGACAGACTCATCGCTGCCATCTTCAACGCCTGGCGCACCCGGTTGCCCGAACGCTTGGTCTTGTTCGACAATACCTTGCCACCGCTGATCTTTGTGCCTGGGCACAGACCCAGCCACGAACAGAAGTGTTTGACGTTGGCAAAGCGGCTCAGGTCTGGGCCGACCTCCGACAAGATCTTCATCACCGCAGCCAGACCCAGTCCATTGATGCGCGTGAGGTCGACGCCTGCCCAGTTGGCCAGTATCTGGCGCGCATCAAAGCTTGAGCGCGTCTTGCTGCCCGCGCGTGGCATCTTGCCCAGATCAACCTGGGCTTGGCCGAGCTGAGTGAGCAGCCCCTGGAGTTTGGTATCGCATTCGTTGAGGTGGCGGGCAATGTCGTCGTACATCGCCGATGCCTGGCCCAGCACGAACAGATGTTCGTCGCGCCAGTTGCCCGTCAGCGCCTTGGCAATGTCTTGCTCGCTGGCCTTGACCCGCACATGACGGTGACGGGCCAGTACCTTGGGGTCTCGCTCACCGGCCACGATGGCGCGAATGATCGCCTGACCGGTGGTGCCCATCACGTCAGTGAGCACCTCGGTGAGTTGGATGTTCATTTGCACCAGTGCCTTTTGCATGCGCTGTACCCAGCTGGCCTGTTCGATGAGCAGCACGTCGCGCTGACGGGCCACCGCACGCACCACACAGACTTCTTCGCCGGGGCGAATCGCTGCACGCAGGTAGCCCTGGCTCATCAGGCGCTGCAGCCACTGGCAGTCTTGCACGTCACTCTTGCGTCCGGGTACGTACTTCATCTGACGGGCATCGACCAAAAAGACCTTGAGCCCGCGCTGCTGCAGCACCTCGTACACCGGTATCCAGTACACGCCTGTGGACTCCAATGCGACCGTATCGATCCCGCACGACAGCAGCCAGTCGGCCATGGCGTTCAAGTCGTCTGTCATCGCACCGAACTCACGCACCGGCTCGCCACAACTTTGCCCGCCAACTGCCACCCAGTGGCTTGAGGCTCCTACATCAATGCCCGCAGCGTTGGGAAACACCAGCTCTTCTTCGCGTTTGCGCATGGCCATCATTTGCTCCAAAATGGTTGACGAACGGCAGCGCCATGGGAGTCGTCGAATTCGACTCGATCTCATGAACGGGATGCACATCTCTGTGCTCACCACTGTCGCCGACGATCCCCGGACCAGGCTCTAAGGCGGGTTCGCTCCACAGCGGCTGTCACCGCTGCTGAGCTCGCACCAATGCTATTTCGGTCAGCTCGGCGCTACCGTTCACTTTTTAACGCAAACACACCCCCTCGTTTCTCCGCGAACGCCGCGCCCCCCCCGGGGCATGGGATGCTCTCAAGACGATGTCCAACTACGGTTTTGTGGAGATGAAGCGGGAGAGCCGTCATGTGCGGCCTATTGCCAAGGCCACCGAGTTCCGGATCGTGGCTTGATGTTAGCTGCCCGAAATGTGGGCCTGCAGGCACTTGGTTTGCTGGGCCAGCACAGGACACCATTGAGCCTGTTGTAATATTGCAATGTCATATTACAGTGGAGTAAGTCATGAGCATAACAGCCAGAGTTTTCATGAGTGGCCGAAGCCAGGCCCTGCGTTTGCCTGCCAAGATGCGTTTGCATGCCAAAGAGGTACGGGTTGAACAAATTGGCAACGACCTTTGGCTGCACCCCGAAACGCCACTTGAGCACGACATGGGCCGCTGGTTGCAAAATTTTTACGCCAGCACCGATACCTTGCCCGATGACTTTTTGGCCGACCGGCAAGATGCGCCTGCACAGGTACGCGACTGGAGCAAATGAGCCATCATGCGTCGCACTCTTGACACCAACATTTGCAGCTACATCTTGCGTCGCCGTCCAGCCGAAATGGTTGAGCGTTTTGCCCGGCTGGAGCGCGAGCAGTTGTGGCTGTCAGCCATCGTGGCAGCAGAACTGCGGTTTGGCGCAGCCAAGCTGGGAGTTCCCCGCTTTGCAGCAGCGGTTGAAGCTTGGTTGGCGGGCTTTGATGTGCGCCCTTGGCCGTTGGATGCCGCACACCATTACGCACAAACCCGCGCCGCGCTGGAGCGCGTGGGCATGCCCATAGGGGGTATGGATTTGCTGATTGCAGCTCACGCCATGGCCGAGGACAGCGTTGTCATCACCAACAACGCCCGGGAATTCCACCGGGTGCCAGGCCTGGCTGTGGAAGAGTGGGCGATCGGTTAAGGCAATTCAAACTGGGTTGCATTGCAACAAACCCGTCAGGCGCGCATTTGCCAGGGATTGATGACTTGCAGCCCGTCAAGCAAAAAAGACATGGTCATGTATTGCCAAAGTCTGGCAATGGGCGCGCAGGCTGGCGTGCAGGCGAAGGAAACTCTTCAAGCTGGCTTTGAGCTTGTCGTCCAGACGTGGTGGTCAGGGCGGGGGCTGGTCATTTGGAATATCTGAAGCCGCTGTCAACACCTGAGCATGCGGGAGGTTGATGGCTTCAAGGTCGCGGCGCAGCAGGCTGTTTTGCAGTTTGAGGCGCTCTGTAAGCAGTTTGCGGTTAACTACGCCTTCGTACGACGCTTGCAGGCCTGCCAGGATTTTGGTTTGCAGGGAGATTTGCTGATCCAGCTGCACCAGACTGTCTGATTCGCGGTCCATGGCTTTTTGCTGCAGTGATTCGGGCGTGTGGTGGATGCCCTTCAACATTGTGAGCAGGGTGTCGAGGTCTTCAGATTCGCCGCTGTTCAACAGCTTGATGACCAAAGCTTCTCTATCGGAGACACTGGTACGGGAACCACTTGTAGCGATGCGGGCCATCTCGGCCACGATGGTGGCGCGCTTTTGCGCTTCGTACCGGCGCACCCACCAGAGGCACTCGTGAATCTTCTCAGCCAGGTAGACCTGGAGGACCGTTTTGGCCTCTAACTCTTCAATCAGCCCCTGCAAGCTGGCCTGGTACTGTGCCGCAGACTCGCCCGGCAGCACCTGCGGGTTGCCCAACCAAGCTGAAACAGACGGCGTGGCGTGCCTGGCGGTTGGCTTGGACGCTGCAGGTTTGGGCATGAGTAGAACTCCTTTCGGCTCACCGGGCCGCCATGACAGATGCTCGAACGGCTGAAGCCTGGCATTGCTTGACCAATTGGTTGGCTGCGCGGCGGAGGTGACGGTCGGCGTTGCGGAGCTGCTGCTCTGCCCTCTTTTGCTGGCGGATGCCGAAACGCAGGAGGAAGCGGGCGGCGCTTTTCGCGTTTTTCCGGCTGACATCCGGGATGGGGCTGCCGCGCGCGGGCATGTTGGCCAGTATCCTTTCGCCCATCTCTCGTTGCGCCCTGCCTGCGGCTGCGGGGTCGATGCCTGAGCCCGGCATGCCCAGGCTGTACAGGTAGCGGTTGCGTTGATGCAGCAGGTTTCGCTCGTAATCGAGTATGCATTCGGCCAGCCGATGGGCCTGGGCGTCATCGAACCCGTCAGCCATGAGCAACTCTGCCAGCGCACGCCATTGCGGTGCCCACGGTGATGCCGAGATGGGCGTACAGAGGCCGTGCCGGGTGGCATTGAGCGCTGACCGCCGCTTGCCTTCAACGGACCTGGGGCCGGTGGCGAGCAAAGCATTGCGGCGGTTGGCTGCGGCCTGTCGGGGAGTGGTCATGTCAGGTGGTGGATGACTGCAGACCCGCGTTCGGGTTTTCGGGTTGGATTGCTGTGCGCTACCTATTCAGTTTACCGTGCGCAAGAATCGGTCAAGCTCATCGAGTGAAGCCATACACCCACAGCCCCAAACATTCGTGCAGGCCGGTTTGCCAGCGCTGCAAGCTGTCGGCCAGTGCGTATTCAGTCAGGGGGTGGTGTGGCTGGTGCGGTAGTCTACTGGGTAGGGGTGACGTTGCAGCCCTGATTTGCGATTCCGGTACGAGGCCTGACCGACGACAGCGCAGCCAAGCTGAGGGCACCCCGCTTTGGCCTGGCTGTGGAAGAGTGGGCGACACCCCACGCCCGCAACCCGCGGTGCCAGACACAGCACAGCTGTGCTTCTTGGTCATGAATTGCCCACGGTGAACTTGGGCATGGTGGCCTCGCCCTCGGCACTGATGCCGTCTCGCAAACACAAACGGCCAAGCCGTAGAGAGAACATATTCATCACGTTAACCAGCCACGCTTCCGTGCTTGCGAATGCATCGCCTCTACTGCAAACAGCAAATCTGGCAAATACCCGTACCCTGCTTGCAACGCGCTGAAAAGAAGCAGCGGGTCCTCAACGTACTCATGAACCATTTGATTTCGCAGGGCACGCATGGCAAACCAGTTGTCTGCCGATGGCACCCAGCCCAAGCGTTCAGCCTTGTCCAAATTGTCTGCCACCGTTGCTACACGTTCACCATGCGCAGCCAACAAAGCGGGCAACAATTTGTCGCCCAGGGTGTCTTGCAAGCGACCAAAACGGCTGACAAAAGCGTCCACGCGCTCACCGAGTTCGGGCTGGGCATCCAGTTGGCGCACCCAATCAACAGAGAACACAGGTACAAACAAGCGCTGGCTGGTTTGCTGCAGGAGCTTGCTTTCACGCTCGGTCACTCTGCACAAAAACTGCAACCGCTGAATGACTGACGTCGGAAGGTTCACAGCAACAACCCCTCGCTGAGCGCCACCTCGTGAATCGGCAGCCGCATTAAACCCGGAGCAACCACCAACACGTCCACCTTTCGGCCCTGCATGGCCCGCGAAATACGCCCTGACACCTGTGCGGCCAACCCAGCGGGGTTGGGTGGCATGCTAGGCAGCTCCAGCAACAAATCCACATCGCCGCCTTTGGCGACATCATGCAAACGTGAACCAAACAGGCGCACAGTACAACCTGGCCCTGCCAACTCGGCCACTACCTGGCGAATAAAAACCAACATATTGGCAGGCAGTCGAATGCTCATTTTGTGCACCATTGAAAAATTTAACAGGCCATTCTGGCACGTCCACCTCATGGCGGCCACTCCTGGCAACACCGATTCATTGCCCTCGACCAGAGCTAGCGGACTCACGCCCAGTGAACTTGGCCATGGTGGCCTCGCCTGCGGCACTGATGCCATCGCGCACCAGCACTTTTTTTAACCTTGAGCCAAAGCACTTTGATGTCGAGCCACAGCTTGCGGTTGTCAACGTGGAAATGCCAAGGGTTTGCCCCAACCGCGCACCGTTGACCACGGGTGCTGGCTGGCCAGGCAATTCACCATTTGGCTGTTGCGCCGCTGCGCCGCGCTTGGCGCGGTGCAGCACCCACGAACACACCACACCCAGCGCCAAGCCCAAGACATCGGCCAAGACATCGGCCCAGTCAGCCCCCCTGCCGGGAATATAGGCCTGAAGCCACTCGGTTTGCGGGGCCAGCCACAGCACGCCCAGCAGCACCCAGGCCAGGTGGCGGCGCTGCGTCCAGCCCCTGACGGCCAGATAACCCATGCAGGCAAACATGGTGGCGTGCACCAGCTTGTCAGAGTTTTGCGACATGTCAGCCGCGTCAACTTGCGCCGCAAAGGGCAACCACGATGCCACCCACACCTTGAACACCAGCACCTGCGCGCCGGTGGCCAGCAAACTCACCAGCGTGACCAGCAACGCCAGCACAAACAGCAGCTTAGCCGTGCGGCTGGTTAACGCTGGAGACCCGCTTGACACATTCATTTTGTTAATAGCTAACAACACACGCCAATAAAGAGGTAGAGACATTTTCTATTGATAACTCAACCCACAGACGCCTGCCGCAACACCTGCGCCACGACCTCTGCCGTACGGGCTATTTCGGCCTGGGTGAGTGTGGGGTGCACCAGCCACATCAGGCTGGTTTCGCCCAGCGCTTTGGCCACCGGCAAACGTGGCTCGGGCCGCCAGCCCGTGCCGTCAAACGCCTTTTCAAGGTAGACCTCAGAGCAACTGCCCTGGTAGCACGGCACACCTAACGCGTTGATTTCTTGCACGATGCGGTCGCGGCTCCAGCCGGGGGCCAGGTTTTCAGGGCGCACAAAGGCATAGGCCTTGTACTGGGCATGCACACACCCCGCAGTGCACGGCGCTTGGCCGCCGCCACTGCTGCGGCAACCGCTGCTGCCATCTTCGCCACCGCTGCCGCAGGCAAACGCGGGCAGGCGCACCACGCCAGTGGGGCCGGCAAACGGTTGCAGCGCCTGGGCCAGCACGGCGGCGTTGGCGGTGCGTGCCGCCGTCCACTGCGCCATGCGCCGCAGTTGAATGCGGCCAATGGCCGCTTGCATTTCAAGCATGCGCCAGTTGGTGCCAAAGCTTTCGTGCACCCACCTGAAGCCGGGGGGGTGCTGGCGCTCGTACACCGCCTCGTAACTCTTGCCGTGGTCTTTGAAGCTCCACATGCTGCGCCACAGAGCCTCATCGTTGGTGGTGACCATGCCACCCTCGCCACCCGTGGTCATGATTTTGTCCTGGCAAAAGCTCCATGCGCCCACAAGGCCAATGCTGCCCACGCTGCGGCCCTTGTAACGCGCGCCGTGCGCCTGAGCGCAGTCTTCAATCACCTTCAGGCCGTGTTGCTGGGCCAGCGCCATGATGGGGTCCATGTCGCACGGCCAACCGGCCAGCCAACTCTGAACTGTAGGCTAGGTGTTTGGCATCTGCCAAGTCTTGCGGGGTCACTTCGAGGGTACTGTCTTGCCCGCTGCGCAGTTCGTCTACGCGCCGTAAATTGATGTCGAAGCCCACCACAGGCCGGTGCCTGCCAAATTCGACAGCCAGCGGAAGGCCAACATAGCCTAGACCAATTACAGCAAGTTTAGTTTGATTCAAATTAATCATATCAAAGTACAAAGAACAACAAAAAGGGGCGCAGCAGCCTGTTGTCGGAAGCAGGCACGCTACCGCTGTACCCGACCCTGCTTTACGTGGGGGCACATTGGAACACAACGCCAGCCACGGCGTTTCAAATCTATTTGGTGGCCTGCACTTTCGACCCCACTAAGAAGGCCAAATACCTGAAGATGCCATGGGCTTGCACCCAAGCTTTATAGGCCACATAGGTGGGGTCAGCTGACAGGTGATTTTCTTCCGTTTTGGCACGCAGCCAATACACGGCGTTGAGCAACAGCAGCAGCGCACACAGACGCAAGGCCTCTGCCCAACCGGTTTGCATGAACGGTATGGCAATGAGCCACCACGACAGGTTTTTGGCGATGTAAGCAGGGTGCTTGGTGTAGCGATAGGGCCCGTTGGTGATGATGCCGCGGTGCGTGAGATTGGAAAACCTGGCCCCGAATATAACGGTGGCCCATACGTAAATGCCCGTCAACACCAAAATAGTGCTGCCCCAAAGGGTGTAGGCCACGGGGTGGTCTGCCAGCCAGGCACCCCATTTGAAGGTGGTTTCGTAGGCCAAATAGCGCGTACCGATGACCGACCAAAACGGCTGGTAGCACACCAAGGCCACCACCCAGCCCAGCATGGTGGGCTCGGCACTGCGCAAATGGGTGTCTGTGATGCGGAGAGACAGCAAGTAACCAACGGTGACCAAGCCTACGTCGATGAAGTAAAGCATGGCATAAATGGCGTCGAACCAAGGCTGGAAGCCGGGTTTGCTGAAGTGGGCGACGTCCCACGTCATGAAGCGGGCCAGGTCGTTGCACATGTAGGTGAACATGAGCGGGAAGAAAAAGCCCTTGATAAGCCAGCCCAGCAGGTGTTGGCCCAGTTCGTGCCGGTCAACCTGCTGCCACCGGCCCAGGAGGGCTTGGCCGAGGTGCCAGTACCCATCGAAAGGCATGGGCATGTGCCTGTCAACCCAGTAGATATATGGCACAGCCAAGACAAGCCAGACTGGCACCAGGGTGGCCAGCATGTGGTAATAAGTGGTGTAGAAGTCGCCTTTGTATTCAGGCAGCAGCCAGTACAGGCCACCGACAAAACCCAGGCTGCCGACCAGGCCCACAAACTTGACAGCGGTGCGGGCCAGGCTGGGCTGGTTGTGGGCCCAGCTGATGCCGGTGGAAGGCCGGCGGTGGGCCTTGAGCCAGGCCACGTCAACCACCACCACAGCCAAAGCCACTGCGGCCATGACAAACATGGCCGACAGCACCAGCACACCCTGAAACGGATTGACCACCCTGATGAACCAGGCTGCAGCCAGAAATGCCAGCAATGCCGCAGAGCCGACTGCAGCGTGGCTGGCGGAAGGTGGTAGGGCGTTGGCCGAGGTGGGTGGGTTGCTTGCAGGCACCCCCTGTGGCGTGGCGGTGGACAAACCGGACCTCAGGCCTTGAAACCGAAACCCTGGCGAATGGACTGCCACTTGGCTGCAGACTCGGGGTTTTGGCCAGCGTTTCTGAACGCCTGGCGGACGAACACAAATAGCAACAACACAAAACCGGTGGCCAGTGTGGCGATGATGGCAATGAGGGCTTTTTTGGGCTTGGACTTGCGCTCGGGCGGGGTGGCGGCGTCGAGCACCTGGATGACGGCACCTTCGCGCGCTTCGTCTACCCGCGCAATTTCGTATTGTTTGGCGAAGAGCTCGAACAGGGCTTCGTGGTATTTGAAGTCGCGGTAGCGGGAGATGTAGTTGGACTGCCCTACCCCACTTGCAGACGACGTTGTTGCGCTTGCCTCTACCTTGCCCATTTGGGCGCGCAGTGCTGCGAGCTCGGTCATGGCTTGTTTGAAGTCTGGCGCGCTTTCGGTCAGGTAGCCACGCATGCTGGCCACTTTGACTTCCTGTGCGGAAATTTGCGCCTGTAATTGGGCCAGGGCGGTGACGGCCGCTTGGGGCTGGGCCTTGAGCACGTCTGTGGACAAACCGGTGGCGCGCAAGGCGGCGTCAGCCTGGGCCAGGTTGGCTTTGGTAGCTTGCAACTGCTTGTCGAAAAACACGCGGCGTTGCTGGGCCTCGGTGACGGCCAGGCGGTTGAGCAAGGTGCCCAGTTGGGTGACGTGGGCGTTGGCCAGATCTGCGGCCACGGCGGGGTCAGAGTCGTCAACCTCGATGGATATGAGGCCATCTTTGCCGCTGCTGATGCGTGCGTTGGTGGCGAGCGCTTTGCGGGCGTCTTCTTTCAGCTTCGATTCGTAACGCTGAACGAGGTTGAACTGCTCGATGAGCGGGTCTTGCACGGCGCGGCTTTTGAGGAAGGCGACGTATTGGTCTGCCGGGCTTTTTATGCCTGCTGCGGCACCGGCCAGGCCACCGAGTGCACCCAGGCTTTGCAGCATGCTGGCCGCAGCGCTGGCCTGCTGCTGGGGGGGCAGGAAGCGTGTGTTGGCGGTGTAGGTGGGGGGAATGGTAAAGCTGATGCCCAATGCGGCTAAACCCACGACCAGGGGGCCTAACACCAGCAGTTTGATGTTTTCGGCAATGGTTTGGAGGAGATCGAGCAGGGAAATTTCGTCGTCTTCAGCGATGGATTGGTTTTCGGTGTTTGGGTTCATGCGACGGCCCCCGGCTTACAGCGAACGCAAGGCTGCGACGCCCAGGCCGAGGTTGGAGAGGATTTGCGTGATGTCTTTGGCGTTGCGCATGAAGACGGTCCAGAAGGTTTCGCGGTCGACCTTGGGGGGGACGACCAGCGTGTCGCCGGGCATGAGAGCCAGGCTGTCGAACCCGCCGCCCAGCCAGCTGCTGCTGGCGGTTTTGCGGGCGACGACGGTGCCGTCTGCCCTTAACACAAAGGCCTGGTCGGCATCGGCATCTTCAGACAGGCCGGCTACGCGGATGAGGTCGGCCACGGTGCGGCCTGGGCGGTAGACGATGGCGTTCTGATTGTTGACCGCACCGTAGGCGGCCACGAAGCTGGGCGTGGAGGGAACGACGATGTGATCGCCATCTTCCAGCGGCAAGGCTGGCAGGGCTGCCAGATCGGCCTGCGCCACAGGCATTTCTAGCGCGACGCGGCCGTTGCTGCGCAGGGCGCGCATGCGGTTGATTTGCTGCTGCTGGTTTTGGCGTTGCTGCTCCATGAGGGCTGTAGCACGTGAAGCCTGGTCAGCATTGAGGTTGGAAATTTGCAGGTTGCCCTGGCTGCTGAGGGAGGCTTCGAGCCGATTTACGAGCTGGTCCAGGTTTTGTTGCTGTTGTTTGCGGACGGACTCGCGGCTGAATTCTGTGCCGAACACGTAGGCCTGGGGCGTGAAGCCGCCGATGCGGCGCAGGAGCTGTGGCATGGTTTCGCCGGGCAGTGCTGGGTAGATGCCGGGGGCGGCCACTTCGCCCTCTACCCTGACGAGACGCAGCTGCTTTTCAGCGGGCAGGCGCAGGTCTTTCTGGCTGAAGACGGTGACGACATCGCCAGCATGCAGCTCGAGGTTGTGGGCGGGGTCTTTGCCCAGCACGGCTTTGCCGAGGTTGAAGGGGATGAGCTGGTTGACCAGGGTTTGCTTGTTGAGGCGCTCGATGACGGCGTAGTCCCAGTTGATGGCGTCGAAATTGGATTTGAACTTGTTGACGGCTTCGTCGACAGTTTCTTTTGGCTTGGGCTGATTGCCTTGCACAAATGGGTTGTCAGCACTGAACGGGGTCAGCTGGCCAAGCTGGTTGGGCTGGTTGGGCTGGT
>DDUQ01000079.1:103027-108864 GCA_002344885.1 Comamonadaceae bacterium UBA2334 | reverse complement strand
TTGGGCTGGTTGGGCTGGTTGGGCAGCTTGCCGTCGGGCAGCATGGCCTGCACCAGGCTGTTTTGATTTTTGTAATAGTCTTGGGTGATGAGGGCTTGGGCGTCGGGGATGAGGTCTAGCACGCGCATGCCGCTGCGCCAGGCGTGACGCAGGGGGTAAGCCACGTTGCCTTTGAGGGTGACGGCGTTGGCAAAGCCCTGGGAAATGCCGACGAGGGTGAGGATGTCGCCATCTTGCAGGGGGGTTTGCAAACCTGCACCGGCCAGGGCCAGCTGCTGGACCTGCCGCGGTGGGGTGGCGGTGGGGATGATGCGCTCGAGCAGAGCTTTTTCGGTGGTGGCCAATGACGGTACACCGCCGCCGATGGCGAGCAGCTGCTGCACGGTGGTGGTGCCTTTGAGCTCGTAAATGGCAGGGTGGTCGAAAGCGCCGGCGACTGCTACGCGGGGGCCTGCGGGGGGGATGACGATGACATCGCCTGCCTGCAGGGGGGTGTCGCCCGATTTGTCGCCCTGGGCGAGGAAGGCGTACAGGTCTAGCCGGGTGACGACCTGGGTGCCCCGGCGCAGCTCGATGTGGCGCATGCTGCCGTTGGGGCCAGGGCCACCGCTGGCAAACAGGGCATTGACCAGGGTGCTGAGGCCCGACAGGGTGTGGGTGCCGGGCTTGACGGCCTGGCCGACCACGTAGACCTGTATGCTGCGCAGCTTGGACAGGCTGGCTGAGACCTCGACCTGGGTGAAGACCTTGGCCAGCTGGGCGCGGAGGACGCCGCTGAGCTGGTCGGCCCGCACACCGGTGAGGTTGACCACGCCGACCTTGGGGATTTGCAGCTGGCCGTTGCGGTCGACAGTGAGGCGGCTGGAAAGGTCGAACCCGCCCCAGACCTGGAGCTGGACTTCGTCACCCGGGCCGATGAGGTAGTTGCCGGGTGCGGCCACGTTGGTGACGGGGGCGTAGTTGCGCGGGGTGGTGAAGAACTGGTGGCCGTAGGGTTGGAGGTCTTGCCCGGTGGACAGCCTGACGAACTGCTGGAACTGGCTGGGCATTGGCCTGGGGGTGGCGGGTGACTGTGCGGTGGGGAAGCGGCCGTCAACATCAGGCAAGGCGGCCTCGGGGCCCTGCAGCAACGCAGGGGTGCCGGGTTGCATGCCGGGCTGGGGGATGCCAGCCTGGCCTGGCAGGGCAGCAGGCATGGTTGGAGGTGTGCCACGGCTATAGGTAACGGCCTCCATGCCCTGCGGCGCAGCACCGCCAGGGGCAAACTGGGCAAATGCCGGCAAGTGAGCGCAGCTGGCAGCTAGTGCGATGGCGACAGTTGCCTGGCGTGCAGCGTTGAGCAGGGTGAGTCTGAGGAAGGTGCGCGGCGTAGGGGCGAGCAACTGGGTGGGGGGGGTGATGCGGGACATCAGTACTTCCAATTGGCGACAACGGCGTTGGGTGTGACAGAAAACGAGACTGGGCGGTCAGCCGCCGTTTGCTGGGCTGACAGCAAGGAGCCGATGGCATAGCCTAACAGAGCACCGCCCACGGTGTCTGACACCCAATGGTCGCGCTTTTGGATGCGGCCAAATGCGGTGGTGGCGGCCAGGCCGTAGAGCCAGGGCTGGTTGTGTTGCTGGGCAAACGGTGTGGCCAGCGCAAAGGCGACCGAGGTGTGGATGGAGGCAAAACTGGAGTTGAAAGCCTTGCCGTTGAACCCGCTGAACTGTGTGGGGCCGAGGCCGGTGGATGGGCGGTTGCGGCCCACGGCGTATTTGAGGGCCAGACCGCTGGCCAGGGTGTAGCCAGCAGCGCGGATGGATGTCTCGGCTACGGTGGCGTGGTCAGGCCCCGCCAAACCGAGGTAGAGAGCGCCGGCACCGCCTGCCAGCAGGAAGGGCACGGCGCTGGTGAGGTTGCCCATGGTGCGCCAGCTGCCGCCCTGGTGGTTGGTGGCCCAGCGGTCGGCCCGCTTGTCTAGCAGACTGCTGGCCAGCACGGCACCGCCTGCGGCCAGCCAGGTGCTGGCCGGCACGGCGGCCACCTGGGCACCGAGGGTGCGGGTGGTTTGGCCGATGTTGGACAGGGGGTGTACGGGTGGGGCCAGGGCTATATCAGAAAACTGGGTAAACCATTTGTCGTCAGCCTTGCCGGGCCAATTGATGCGCCAGGTAGTCGGGCTGCGCAGCCGAGTGATGTCGTCAAGGGTGAATTTACGGGCCAGTTTAGCCCCACCATCTCGGGTCAAGGGACGCCACAGCAGTGTGGAAGCGCCAGTTGCTGAACGGGGCAACATAACATCAAACGGTACAGAGAGATATATCCCTTTGTCGAAACTGCCCTCGCCAAACTGCGCAGCCGACACATTGGTCTTGGTCGCCCAAACGCCCAGGGCAACACCATTGTCAAACACACGTTTGATGTCAAGCGTGGCACCAATGTCGCCCGCCAAGTAACGCCCGGCACTGGCCGTGACGTGGATGCCTTGGAAGCCCGTATCCCAGTAGGTGGTGAGGTGCCCCGTGGTAACACGATATTTTTTCAAAGCAAGATTTTGACGGAACCCACGCTGGCGTACATGGTTGATATCTATGCCCCAGGCAAATGGGCTGAGCCAAGGCCGGTGGTACCACTCTGCACCAATACCGCCAAACATGGACTCAAGCATGCCTGCATAGGCACTTGCGTAGTGACCATTGCCCATGTCAGCAACGTGAGTGAGTTGCAAAGTAGGCAGTGTGATACGTGATGACAAGGCGTACTCGCGTTGGTTGGTGCGGACAGGTGGAAGGTCGCTCCAACCACCGACGCGGTAGCGGTCGAAGTTGTCGAGTAATCTGAGATTGAGGGTACCGGAAATCCAAGCGCCGCGGTCGATGCGTAGCTCGCCATTGACTTGAATGCCAACAGAGTAGAGCCAAAAGCCATCAGGGCCACCCAACACGCTGCTGAAGCTGGGCCCTACATCAAGCGAGTAGTTACGGTACTTGAGGGTAGGGAACGATCGCCCACTTGCGCTACCTTGAAACAACTCCTTTTCTGCCAAGCGACTGCCAGGCGTGCGAACCTGATGACGAGCGGACAACCATTCCTCCCGGTTGACCTGTAGCGTGGCCATGGGCATGCCCAACTCTCGCAGTTGGATCACCAATTTTTTGTAGGTGGAAGGGAATTGGGCGTTCAAATACTGGATGGCTCGGTCAACACGGTCTTGAATGAACACATGTGACGTGGCCTCAGCCAAGATGAAAACGGTGTCAGACTCAACACGAATGACACGGGCTTGCCAGCCAGTGAAACTGGACAGGTCCTCCAATATGTCATGCATCGAGCGCTGAATGGCGGGCACGCTGCCCATGCTGACAATGGGTGGCAAGGGGGCGTCGAGCACCTTGGGTGCAGCCATGCCGCCCAAGCCACCGCCGTCGGTCTGCAAGGTGAGGCCCAGCATGAGCCTGTTGCCACGCTCAATGCCAACAGACCAATCGACTGATGGCGACTGACGGTAAGTTAGACCGAAATTGAAACGGCTGTTGACTTTCTGGTTGTTGGCTTGTGGCTCGGACTGGTAATGGTTGCCGTCCAATTCAGCCTTGAGCAAGACTTGGGGGCTGAGTGTGTATTGGATGCCGCCAAAGAGTGCCACCGGACCTTTGAACATTTTGGATAAGCCAACAGTTCCTCCCTCGCCAACGTCTGCTACGGGCCGCTGGGCCCAACTTGCCCCAAAAATACGACTGAGGGGGTTGCGGATGTTGCCGCGTGCGCCCACATATCCCCAACCCAGGCCTAAAGATGCATCTACAGCGCCCCACCGCTTGCTAGCGACGAGGTATTCAGCAGAGAACAAGCCAGTGCCACCAAGATCCCGAACACCCAGCGCAATTTGCGGCCACTGCGCAGACTCGCGGCTCAAGCGCAGTTTGACGTCAATCGACTTGTCTTTGAGCGACTGCTGACCGGAAAAATCCTCTGGCCCGTAAAGCCTGTTCGATATGCCGGTATAACGGAAGCCGAATTCGAACCAATCGAGCGGTTGGAACATGAAGTTGCCGCGCGTGTAAGGCTGAACATTGCTGAAGTGCACCCGTGCGTGCCCGGATGGTGCCATGCGGGCGGAAGGCGTTTGGAGGAGACCTGCTTCGCCCCAATCGGAAAAAGAGACCTGGGGATCGGTTGCTGGTGCAGTAGCCTGTGACGGCTCGGAAACCTGAATGGCTAGATGGCGTAAAGGATGGTTGGTGAGGAACTCGAGCGGAGGCTGGGTGGCCAGAAAACGAATGAGGTTATCGGCATCTTGCGGTGCCACGGCCAATGAGCTGGCTGGTGCCCAGATCCATGCCCCAGGTGCCACATGGGGCTGCGCCGTGACATTCCATGGCGCTAACCCAACTGACTGCGTGTGTCCGGTTGGCTGGGCAACCCATGCCGTTTGCACTGAAGCTGTGTGCGAGACACTGCAAGCAGCCAGGTAATCGGCAACCCATGCCAATGTGCGATGAGGGACCAGGCAGACTTGGCCACTGGACAAAATGACGGCAACTTGGGCAGGGCGAGGGTACAAATGCACCGAATGTCCATCAAAAAGCACTGGATTGACAAACGGCGAAGCAACTGCCGCCATGCCCGAAGGCCGCTCAAGCGGCAAACGCCCTGTGACTGGCAGGCTACCCAATGCACTGCTGAGCGGGTAAGGTAGCGCCCGCTCCCCCAAAACGGCCTGGACATGATCTTTCAAACGTTGTTGCGAGAGCAACTCTGAATTTGCACGCCAATGCAGTGACGTGGTGTCGGCGGCATCCAGCCCATGGCGCGTAAGCCACTCTGTGAGCCGCTCACCAGGAACCACATCAGGCGCGGCAGCCAGACTTTCCGAGAGAGAAACGGGGACACCTTGGGCTGTGGCGTACATGCTTAACGTCAACATTGAGGCAGCAGCCACCACGGAGAGGCGAAAATTCATGGAGGTAATGAATTGATCTGGTCAAGTGGCCAACGAGCCAGATGAAAACAAAAATCCGGCTCCAGACACTGGTGGCTAGCGACCATGCTGTACAAGCCCCGATGCCAACCGAATGCCAGCCATGCGTCTGGCAACGATTGAGAAACGGGAGATGACCGGTGCCGGTCGACTTGCCAGGTAAGCAGGGAGAGGGGTACTGAGGACCGCGACAACCAACCGGTGAGTGTTACAGGCGCCAGCTGCACTGTTGAAACATTTGACTCAACAATATCAACCACGCCGTAAAGATGGTTGGTAGATACGTCGCGTGTACGAACCAGACGCCCACCACCTTGCCACTGCCAACTCGATTGAGTCCAGCCAACAGAATAGCCGTGCACAGCCGAAAGGCGACCGTCCAAGGTGGACACATAGACACCGTCTGCCGAGTACCAACCTTCCAACAACCCTTGAGGGATGCGCTTTTCAAAACTGAGGACAAAAATGGCGGCGACACCATCGTTGGGCTTTACGTAGAGATATCTGTAGGCGGGATCAAGCCCCGAACCGAATAACGGCAATTCGGGCTGTTTTCCCGACTGCATGAAAGCCCGGCCTACCAACCCGACATCACCCATCAGTGACGTGCACCCTGAGAGGGCACATGTGGTGATTATGAGAAAACACCTAAAAAAAAACCCTTCAGGTCAAATCGACCCAAAGGGCTCCACAAACCGCACATCAGTTTGCACGTGTTCGAGTGGCTGTAGCAGTAGCCGTAGATGTAGAAGTGGCTGTAGCAGCTTGACCTGTTACCAAGTCTTTAACGTAAGCATACTCTTCAACCACAATTGTGGATGTTCCGCTTCCGCCCCCTGCATTATTGGAACCTGATGTGCTGCTGCCGCCTGAT
>DDUQ01000079.1:68403-102631 GCA_002344885.1 Comamonadaceae bacterium UBA2334 | reverse complement strand
TGCTGCTGCCGCCTGATGTGCTGCCAGCGGAGCCAGAATCACCGCCACCGCTGGCTGCAGCGCCGACGACGACCAAGGCACCGCCGACCAAGGCAATGGTGGGGATAGTGGCCAGTGTGGCACCCAGCCCGGCACCCACGCCTGCGCCGGCGCCCACGCCTGCGCCAGCAGGTGCTGCAGGGGGAGGTGTTTGGGCAACGACGGGGCTGATGACCAGGGAAGCGGCGAGCGCGATGGCGGTGAACTTGGAAACAGACATGGAACCTCCTAAAAGTGTGACGCAAAAAAGCTGGGCTGAGCGGAATATATACGAAGTTGATGGCGGATTTGGTTGGAAGGCCTGATTAAGCAAAAAAACAACTGTGCCGCGAATGGATTGATACGGGTTTACCCCAGCCATTTACGGGCGTTTTGCCACAATTGCATCCATGGGCTGGGGGCGTTGATGCCACCGGTGGCGGGCAGGTCGGTCCAGCTGAGCTGCACGTTGCGGAACACGCGCTCGGGGTGCGGCATCATGGCGGTGAAGCGACCATCGGCTGTGGTGACCGCCGTCAGGCCGCCGGGGCTGCCATTGGGGTTGAGCGGGTAGGTTTCGGTCGGCTGGCCAAAGTGGTCGGTATAGCGCATGGCGGCCAGCCTACCTTGCACGATGGCAGTTTGGTTGCCCCTGCGGCTGAAGTTGGCATAGCCTTCGCCATGTGCCACGGCAATGGGCAGGCGCATGCCTGCCAGGCCCGCAAAGAACAAGCTGGGGGAATCCAGCACTTCGACCTGGCTCAAGCGCGCCTCGAACCGCTCGCTCTGGTTGGTGGTGAAGCGCGGCCAGGCAGCGGCCCCGGGGATGATGTCTGCCAGCTCGGCAAACATCTGGCAGCCGTTGCACACACCCAGCCCGAAGGTGTCGGTGCGGGCGAAGAAGGCCTTGAACGCGTCGGCCAACTTGGGGTTGAAGGTGATGCTGCGCGCCCAGCCGATGCCTGCGCCCAAGGTGTCGCCATAGCTGAAGCCACCACAGGCCACCACACCGGCGAAGTGGGCCAGGTCTGCCCTGCCCGTCTGCAGGTCTGTCATGTGGACATCAAACGCCTCGAAGCCTGCCTGGGTGAAGGCCCAGGCCATTTCGACATGGGAGTTGACGCCCTGCTCGCGCAGGATGGCAACACGCGGACGCGAGAGGTTGAGCGCGGGCGACTGGACGGGTGACTGACCCAGCTGGGCCAGCAGGGGCTGAACGCGAGGAGGAATATGGACGTGCAGCCCCGGGTCGCTGGCCTGACCGGCCGCAGCATGTTCGGCATCGGCGCAGGCGGGGTTGTCGCGCAGTTGGCAGATTCTCCAGCTGACGCTGTCCCACACCTGATGGAGGTCGAACAGACCGGCGTCGAACACTTTTTTGGCGTCGCGCCACACCTGCAAGCGGCCTTTGCCCTCGTCCATGGTGGAACTGGCCGGGCGGGTTTTGCCGACGAAGTGGCTGTGTTTGCTGAGGCCGTGGGCGCGCAGCACCTGCATCACGTCGTTGCGTTCTGCTGTCCGCACTTGCAGCAGCACGCCCAGTTCTTCGCTGAACAGGGCTTTGAGGGTAAGCTCTTCACGGCGGGCGCTGACCTGGGTGGCCCAGTTTTTGGCGTCGCCCGAATCCATGCGGCTGTCGGAAATACCGTCACCTTCGGTGACCAGCATGTCCACGTTGAGCGCCAGGCCCACATGGCCTGCAAACGCCATTTCGGCGGCTGCGGCCAGCAGGCCACCGTCGCTGCGGTCGTGGTAGGCCAGCACCCTGCCTTGTGCGCGCAAGGCGTTGACCGCGTTGACCAGGCTGATGAGCAGTTGGGGGTCATCCAGGTCGGGCACGTCGCCACCGAACTGGGCTTGGTCACCTGTGAGCGTTTGGGCCAATACGCTGCCGCCCATACGGTGTTTGCCCTGACCCAAGTCGACCAACACCAAGGTGGTGTCGTCTTCGGTTGCGTTCAGTTGCGGCGTGAACGTGCCACGCACGTCAGCCAGACTGGCAAACGCGGTGACGATGAGGCTGACGGGGGACGTGACCTTTTTCTTCTCGCCACCCACACCGGCTTGCGTCGCAGGCTCAGTCCACTGCGTTCGCATGGACAGGCTGTCTTTGCCCACGGGAATGGAGATGCCTAACGCGGGGCACAGCTCCAGCCCCACGGCCTTGACGGTGTCGAACAGCGCCGCGTCTTCGCCGGGCTCGCCGCAGGCGGCCATCCAGTTGGCCGACAGTTTGACGCGGGGCAGCTCGAACGGCGCAGCCAGCAGGTTGGTGATGGCCTCAGCCACGGCCATGCGGCCTGAAGCAGCGGCGTGCGTCGCGGCCAGCGGCGTGCGCTCACCCATGCTCATGGCTTCACCGGCAAAACCGGTGAAGTCAGCCAGCGTCACGGCGCAATCGGCCACAGGGACCTGCCACGGACCGACCATCTGGTCGCGGTGAGTCAGTCCGCCCACCGTGCGGTCACCGATGGTGACCAGGAACCGCTTGCTGGCCACCGTGGGGTGGGCCAACACGTTGATGACGGCTTGCTGAAGGTCCACGCCCGTCAGGTTGAGGGCTTGGGCTTCGCGGGCTATGCGCTTGACATCGCGCTGCATCTTCGGGGGCTTGCCCAGCAGCACATTCATGGGCATGTTGACCGGCTGGTCTGCCTCGGAGGCCTGTGCGTCGGCCACCAGCAACTGGCGCTCTTCAGTGGCCACACCCACCACGGCAAACGGGCAACGCTCGCGCTCGCAGAAAGCTTTGAACTGACCCAGCGATTCGGGCGCAATGGCCAGTACGTAGCGCTCCTGGCTTTCGTTGCACCAGATTTCTTTTGGGGCCATACCCGACTCTTCCAGCGGCACGGCGCGCAGGTCGAAGCGGGCACCGCGCCTGGCATCGTTGGTCAATTCGGGGAAGGCGTTGCTCAAACCGCCCGCACCGACGTCGTGGATGGCCAGAATGGGGTTGCCCGCGCCTTGCGCCCAGCAGTGGTTGATGACCTCTTGCGCCCGGCGTTCAATTTCGGGGTTGCCGCGCTGCACCGAATCAAAGTCTAGGGCCGCTGCGTTGGCACCGGTGGCCATGGAGCTGGCGGCGCTGCCACCCATGCCGATGCGCATGCCAGGGCCGCCCAACTGGATCAGCAGTGAGCCTGCGGGGAATTCTATTTTTTTGGTCTGATCGGCGTCGATCACCCCCAAGCCACCTGCGATCATGATGGGCTTGTGGTAGCCGCGCACCACTGTGTCGGCACTGGTGGCCACGGTTTGCTCGTACTCACGGAAGTAGCCAAGCAAGTTGGGGCGACCAAATTCGTTGTTGAACGCTGCGCCGCCCAAGGGGCCCTCGACCATGATTTGCAGCGGGCTGGCAATGTGCTCGGGCTTGCCCACGGTGCCGCCCCACAGCTTGGACACCGTGAACCCGGTGAGGCCCGCTTTGGGCTTGGAGCCACGGCCTGTGGCACCTTCGTCACGGATTTCGCCGCCCGCACCGGTGGACGCGCCGGGGAAAGGGGAAATGGCGGTGGGGTGGTTGTGGGTTTCCACCTTCATCAACACATGGTTGACAGCATCTTTTATTTGATAGCTTGGAACGTTTGATGGTAAAACGCTGGATGCATCTTTTGCATTAAAAGGTGCGGTGAAGCGCTGGACCGTGTGGCCTTCCATGATGGAGGCGTTGTCGGAATAAGCCACCACCGTGTGCTGCGGTGCCGTGCGGTGGGTGTGGCGGATCATGCCGAACAGGCTGTGCTCTTGCACCACACCGTCCACCGTGAACTGTGCGTTGAAGATTTTGTGGCGGCAGTGCTCGCTGTTGGCTTGGGCGAACATCATCAGCTCGACATCAGTGGGGTTGCGGCCCAGGGCGGTGAAGCTGGTGACGAGGTAATCCATTTCGTCATCGGCCAGGGCCAGGCCGAATTCGACGTTGGCTTGCTCCAGCGCAGGGCGGCCACCCCCCAGCACATCCACATGCGCCATGGGGGCTGCGGTGAGCTCGGTGAACAGGGCTTGGGCATCCTCAACGCGTGCGAACACGCTTTCGGTCATGCGGTCATGCAGCAAAGCGGCCATGGCCTGCGTTTGGGCATCGGACAAAGAGACTTTGCCCAACAGCGGGGCCTTCAAAGTGAGGCGAAACTCAGTCACACGCTCCAGCCTGCGAACGGACAACCCGCAGTTGTGGGCAATGTCGGTGGCTTTGGAGGCCCAAGGCGAAACGGTGCCCAGACGCGGAGACACCACGAAGGTGAGTGTGGGCATATCGGCCAGGGCGGGAGCGGGGTCACCGTAGGTGAGCAACTCGCCCACACGGGCCAGCGTGGCAGCGTCGGGCGCAGAGTCGAACGCTGCAAAATGAACAAAGCGGGCTGAAATGCCGGTGACTTTGTCGCTGACCGCTTGCAAAGGGCCGCGCAACTGGCTGGCTTTGAATGAACTCAGGGCATTGCCGCCCGCAAAGGTGTGCAGTGATGGGGTCACGGTGGGGAACCTGGGGGCGCTGAGCCCCGATGGGGGAGAAGGTAGGCAGCATGGGTGCCGGAATGGGATGTAGTTATTTTACCGAGCGGTTTCCAGCCAATGACACCAGCCCATACGCCCACCCCAGACACCAACGTCAAAACCAGCCTGTGCACCTGCATCAAAACATGGAGGCAAATATCACTGCCGACGCAAGAAAGTAGTAACATAGCTACATTCAACCCACACAGGAAGCATCGCAATGGGTATCACCACCATTTCCAGTCGTGAATTCAACCAAGGAGCCAGCGAGGCCAAACGCGCTGCACAAAACGGCCCGGTGATCATCACTGACCGTGGCAGACCAGCACATGTGTTGTTGCGGTTTGAAGACTATCAACTGCTGACCCGTCAACGGCGCAGCATTGCCAACGCATTGGCCATGCCTGATCAGGCAGACTTTGAATTTGAGGCACCGCGCTTGCACATTGAGAGCCGACAGGCTGAGTTGTCATGATGTATGTTGTGGATACCAACGTGATCTCGGAGCTGCGCAAGGTGTCAATGGGAAAAGCCCATTGGAACGTGGCGGCATGGGCCGCAAACGTGGATGCCGCAGACCTTTATGTGTCTGCCATGACCATTCTGGAATTGGAGCTTGGGGTGCTGTCCATGGAGCGTAAGGACGCTGCACAAGGTGCCGCGCTGCGAATGTGGCTTGAGCAAAAGGTGTTGCCCGAGTTTGCTGACCGTACGCTGCCCATTGATGCTGCAGTAGCGCGACGCTGTGCCAGTTTGCATGTACCTGACAGGCGCGGCGAGCGCGATGCTTTGATTGCAGCCACTGCGCTGGTGCATGGCATGACAGTGGTCACACGGAACGTGGCGGACTTCAGCCCGACCGGGGTGAGTGTGCTGAACCCTTGGGAGCACGTGTGATGTCAACCAACCGAAACGGGCTTTTTAAAACGGGCTTTATGGCCCGATGGGATAATTCCGCCCCATGACGATCACCATCAAAGACGCGGCGGGCGTTGCCGCCATGCGCACTGCCTGCCGGCTGGCGGCTGAAGTGCTGGACCAACTGACACCGCACATCCAGCCTGGCATCACCACCCTCGAAATTGACCGGCTGGCGGCCGAATTCATGAAGCAGCAGGGTACGGTATCAGCCACCATCGGGTACCAGCCGCCGGGCTACCCGGCCTACCCTGCGCACCTGTGCACGTCGGTGAACCAGGTGGTGTGCCACGGCATTCCCAACAGCAAACCGCTGAAAAAAGGTGACATCGTCAATGTGGATGTGACCGTCATCAAGGAGGGGTGGTACGGTGACACGAGCCGGATGTTCCTGATCGGCGAATGCAGCATTGCCGCCAAACGGCTGGTCAACACCACCTATGACGCGATGTGGAAGGGCATTGAGGTGGTTCGGCCAGGTGCACGGTTGGGTGACATTGGATATGCCATCCAGAAATTTGCCGAAGGGCTGGGTTTTTCGATCGTGCGGGAGTTTTGTGGCCATGGCATCGGCCAGCGTTTCCACGAAGACCCGCAGGTGTTGCACTACGGCAAACCGGGCACGCTGGAAGAGTTGGTGCCTGGCATGGTGTTCACGATCGAGCCGATGATCAATGCCGGGCGGCGGGAAATCAAAGAGGCGCTGAACGATGGCTGGACCATTGTGACCAAGGACCGCTCGCTGTCCGCACAATGGGAACACACGGTGCTGGTGACCGAAGCCGGCTACGAGGTGCTGACCCTGTCGGCCGGCAGCCCGCCCCCGCCTGCTTTTGTGCAGGCCAAACGCGCTGCTGCGGCGGTTGCGGCCTGACTTCAGCGCCACTGCAGACTGCATGTTGCCCATGGACCGGCTGTGCGGTGCAGGGCATTCACCTGAAACCGAGGCCACATGACCGCGATTGCGCCCGCCAACCCTGTTCATGTGCTGCGCGAGCAGTACAAACGCGACAAAAAAGCATTGCTGGAGAGTATTCAGGCCCAGGGAGGCTCGACCCGTGGCATCAAGCACACGCTGCGCCGCCTGGCCGAGCTGGCAGACGGACTGTTGCAGGCGCTGTGGGCCCAGGCAGGGCTGGACGAACACCATGCACTGGTAGCAGTGGGCGGTTACGGACGGGGCGAGTTGTTCCCGTACTCTGACGTGGATGTGCTGGTGCTGTTACCGGACGGAGCAGACCCGAACAGCGATGCCGCCTTGAAAGCGAAGCTGGAGCAGTTCATTGGCTGGTGTTGGGACTGCGGGTTGGACATCGGGTCGAGCGTGCGTAAGGTGGACGAGTGTGTGGAAGAAGCGCTGCGCGATGTGACGGTACAGACCTCGATGCTGGAAAGCCGGCTGGTGTGTGGCAGCCGCGCGCAATACAAGCGGTTGGTGGCCGCGCTGTCAGCCGCGATGGATGCCAAGGCGTTTTTTGTGGCCAAGTCGCTGGAGATGCGGCAACGCCACCAGCGGCAGGAAAACACGCCCTACGCACTGGAGCCCAACTGCAAGGAGGCACGCGGCGGCCTGCGGGACCTGCAGATTGTGCTCTGGGTGGCCAAAGCGGCCGGCTTGGGACGAAGCTGGGACGAGCTGGGCCGTAAAGGGCTGGCGACGCCCCTGGAGGTGAGGCAGCTGAAGGCGAACGAAGCGCTGTTGAACCTGATCAGGCTGCGGTTGCACACGCTGGCCAACCGGCGTGAAGACCGGCTGGTTTTTGACTTGCAGACCGCTGTGGCCGAGTCGTTTGGGCACCACTCGGTGATGACCACGGGCCCGAACGGCCAGCAGCGGTTGGCCCGACGCGCCAGCGAGATGCTGATGAAGCGGTATTACTGGGCGGCCAAGGCGGTGGACCAGCTGAACCAGATTCTGCTGCTGAACATAGAGGAGCGGCTGAGCGCGCCCGAGCATTTCCGCAGCCAGCCGCTGCACCCGATCAACGAACGGTTTGTGGACAAGGCAGGCATGCTGGAGGTGGTGAGTGACGACCTGTACCAGCGTGAGCCGCACGCCATTCTGGAAACCTTTTTGCTGTACCAGCGAACCGTCGGTGTGAAAGGGCTGTCTGCCCGAACGCTGCGTGCGCTGTACAACGCCCGCCCGTTGATGGATGCGCGGTTCCGCGCCGACCCGGTCAACCGCGACACGTTCAGGCAGATTTTGCAGGAGCCCGAAGGCATCACGCACGCGATGCGGCTGATGAACCAGACCTCGGTGCTGGGCCGCTACCTGTGGACGTTCAGGCGCATCGTGGGGCAAATGCAGCACGACCTGTTCCATGTGTACACGGTGGACCAGCACATTTTGATGGTGCTGCGCAATGTGCGGCGGTTTTTCATTGCGGAGCATTCGCACGAGTACCCGTTTTGCTCGCAGCTGGCCGCAGGCTGGGACAAGCCGTGGATTTTGTACGTGGCAGCCCTGTACCACGACATTGCCAAGGGCCGTGGTGGCGACCACTCGGAACTGGGTACGCGCGAGGTGCGGGCGTTCTGCCGCGTGCACCACATTGAGCGTGAAGACACGGACCTGATTGCGTTTCTGGTGCGGGAGCACCTGACCATGAGCCGGATCGCGCAAAAAGAAGACCTGAGCGACCCCGACGTGATTGCGGCGTTTGCCCGACACGTGGGTACGGAACGGCGCCTGACGGCGCTGTACCTGCTGACGGTGGCCGACATTCGCGGCACCAGCCCGAAGGTGTGGAACAACTGGAAGGGCAAATTGCTGGAGGACTTGTTCCGCTACACCCTGCGCATGCTGGGCGGGCGTGCCGCCGACCCCAGCGCGCTGGTAGAAGCACGCAAGCGCGAGGCACTGACGCAACTGGCCTTGCATGCCTTGCCGTTTGAGGCGCACAAAACCCTGTGGGACACGCTGGATGTGAGCTACTTCATGCGGCACGAGGCGGGCGACATTGCGTGGCACACGCGCCAGATCACGCGGGAACTGGCGCGTGAAGCGGCCCGTGCGTCGGACGGCTCAGCAGGCGCGGGTGCGTCTGCCACCATCGTGCGGGCGCGTTCGTCACCCATGGGTGAAGGCATGCAGGTGCTGGTGTATGCAGCTGACCAGAGTGACCTGTTTGCGCGGATTTGCGGGTATTTTGACCAGGCCGGTTTCAGCATCCTGGATGCTAAGGTGCACACCACGCTGACAGGGCGTGCGCTGGACACATTCCAGGTGGTGGCACCGACCCTGTCGGAACACTACCGCGAGCTGCAAAGCCTGGTGGAGGCCGAGTTGACCCGCTTCATTGACAACCGGGCACCGCTGCCCGCACCGAGCAAGGGGCGTACGTCACGACGCGTGAAGAATTTTCCGGTGACACCGAGGGTGGACTTGCGGCCCGATGAAAAAGCCCAGCGCTGGCTGCTGAACGTGTCGGCCAGCGACCGGGCCGGGCTGCTCTACAGCATTGCGCTGGTGCTGGCGCGACACGGCATCAACCTGCAGCTGGCCAAAATCACCACGCTGGGCGAGCGGGTGGAAGACACCTTCCTGATCAACGGGCTGCCGTTGCAGCACAACAAGACGCAAATTGCCATCGAAACCGAATTGCTGGCTGCGCTGGCTCCTGGCTGAGGCCCGTCAATCGTCAGCAGCTCTGGCAAGCAGTTGCGGGAACAGCACGTCGGTGAAACCGAACGCCCTGAAATCAAGGATGCGCATGGGGTACAGCATGCCCTGCAGGTGGTCGCACTCGTGCTGCACCACCCGCGCATGGAAGCCTTCGACCGTGCGGTCGATGGGCTGGCCGTTTTCGTCGTAGCCCTGGTAGCGCAGCTTTTGCCAACGCGGCACCTGACCGCGCAAACCGGGGACGGACAGGCAACCCTCCCAATCCACCGCTTCTTCTGTGCCCATGGGCGTCAGCACCGGGTTGATGAGCACGGTGGGGGGCACCACGGGGGCATCGGGGTAACGGGGGTTGGGCTGACCCGAGCCGAACAGCACCACCTGGCTGCCGACCCCGATTTGCGGTGCTGCCAGGCCTGCGCCGTTGGCTGCGGCCATGGTGTCGCGCATGTCTTGCAGCAGCTCGGCCAGCCAAACACTGCCGAAGGCATGTTCGGGCACAGGCTCGGCGACGGCCAGCAGGCGGGCATCGCCCATGCGCAGGATGGGGCGGACGGGCATGAAGCCGTTACGAGGCGCTGCGGGCGCTTTGCCAGCGTTGCACCATGTCGCCAATGCGGGCAGCGACAGCAGCGACCGCCTGGGCGGGTGCCGAACCGGGCGCACTGACGAACAGCAACTGGCGCTTCTGGATGGCACCCCGCACTGCGGTGTCGGACGGAATGTCGCCGATGTGTGACAACAGCACCGGGCCGCTGCCCAGGGACGGCACAAACCGGTCAACCACACGCTGCAGCTGCGTGGTGATGGTGCGGCCTTCGCCTGGCTGCAGGGTCTGGTTGATGACCACGCGGATGTTGCGCCGACCTTGCTGTGCCGAGAGCACCTTGACGGTGGCATAGGCGTCGGTGAGCGACGTGGGCTCGGGCGTGGAGACCAGCAGCACCTCGTCGGCGAGTGAAATGGCGTACAGCACCACATCGGATATGCCGGCACCGGTGTCGAGGATAACTACGTCGTAGTCCAGCAGAACATCGTGCAACACGGTCTGGAACTGATCGCGCACCTCGGAGGTGAGGCGTGAGTACTCGACGAGCCCGGAACCCGCCAGCAGCACGTCGAACCCGCCGGGGGCCTTCAGGATGGCCTCGCGCAAGGTGGTTTTGCCGGTGAAAACGTCGTGCAGCGTGGTTTTGGGGTAGAGGTTGAGCACCACGTCGAGGTTGGCCAGGCCAAGGTCGGCATCGAGCACGAGCACGCGCAGGCCGCGCTTGGCCAGTGCGGCCGCTGTGTTGGCCGACATGAATGTTTTGCCGACGCCGCCCTTGCCGCTGGTGACGGCAATGACCACCGCACGCTTGGGATCGACCGGGAACAGGGGTTTGAAGGCCGCAGGGGCGACTTTGGCAGGAGAGGGGGTGACTGGGGTGTTCATGGGCGATGTGACTGTGCGTTGCCGGTGCGTGCGGAGGGGTCGAAGTGATCACCCATCTGAAAAGCCAAAGCGCCAAACAACAATTCTTTTTCCTCGTTGGACACCACCGTGTCGATCGTTTCTTCCATGCAAACCCGGTTGCGGCCTTCGCGCTTGGCGCGGTACAGCTGGCGGTCGGCCCGCTCGACCCAGACATCGGCCTGCGACCGCACCCACTGGGGCGTGTAGGCACCGCCCACACTGACGGTGAGCGGCAGCGACTGCCCTGTGGACAGGACGACGGGTTGTCCGTCCATGGCCTGGCGGATCCGCTCGGCAACGATGTCGCCATAGGCGTACGAACAGTTGGGCAGCACCACGGCAAATTCTTCGCCGCCGAAGCGGGCAACCGTGTCCATGGGACGCACACAGTCTTGCAGGCGCGAGGCCACCTGGCGCAAAACCTCGTCACCGGTCAGATGGCCGTAGGTGTCGTTGATGCGCTTGAAATGGTCGATGTCCACCATCAGCAGCAACGCGATGTCGCCAGAGCGGGCCACGCGGTCGAGCTCGCGCTCCATGGCCTCGGCAAAACTGCGGCGGTTGGGCAGGCCAGTGAGGGCATCGTGCGACGACAACTGGCACAACGCGTCGAGCACAGACTGGACGAACGCACCGGTTGACATGAGGTCACGCTCGGGGGGCTGGCCGGTTTGGGCGATGAGCTTCAGGGCTGCGTCGAGCCTGAGGTCGTCGATGTCGACACAGCGGTCGGGGGAAGGGGCGTTCACGACAGCAATGAAAATTGGTTTGAAGCGCAGTCTAGCATTGCCGTGTGGCCCCAAAACCCGGAGATGGACGGGAAATGGGTCACACCTGTGCCAGGCGTTGCAGCAGGGCCGCTTCGTCCAGCACTTCGATACCCAGCTCGCGGGCTTTGTCGAGCTTGCTGCCCGCCTCGGCCCCGGCCACCACGAAACTGGTTTTTTTGCTGACCGAACCGGCCACCTTGGCACCAGCGGCTTCCAGCAGGTCTTTGGCGGCATCGCGGCTCAGGGTGGGCAAGGTACCGGTGAGCACCACCGTTTGACCTGCCAGAGGCTGGGGCAGCGCGCGGTCGGCCTCGCCCTCGCCTTCGGGCCAGGTGATGCCGCAGGCACGCAGTTGCTCGACCACCTCGCGGTTGTGCGGTTGCTGGAAAAAGGTGTGGATGCTCTGAGCCACGACCGGGCCCACGTCGCGCACGGCCAGCAGTTGCTCCACCGTGGCGGCTTCTTCAGGTGTGGTGCCCATGATGGCTTCGAGGCGGCCGAAATGCCGTGCCAGATCTTTGGCCGTGGCCTCACCCACATGGCGGATGCCCAAGCCGAACAGGAACCGGGCCAAGGTGGTTTGTTTGGATTTTTCGAGCGCGGTCAACAGGTTGCCTGCCGACTGGGTGGCCATGCGGTCCAGGTTGGACAGGGCCAGCAGGCCGAGGCGGTACAGGTCGGGCAAAGCCTTGACGATCTGCCTGTCCACCAGTTGCTCGACGAGTTTGTCGCCGAGACCCTCGATTTCAACCGCACGCCGCTGGGCGAAATGCAGAATGGCCTGTTTGCGCTGTGCGCCGCAATACAGACCGCCGGTGCAGCGAGTGTCGACCTCGCCCTCCTCCCTGGTGGCCAGGCTGCCACACACCGGGCAGTGGGTGGGTGCGGTGTAGGCGGCACCCCGCTCGGGCCATGGGGTACCGTCTGGCGCGGTGTCGTCCTGGCGGGGCACAACGCCCACCACCTCGGGAATCACGTCGCCGGCGCGCCGCACAATGACGGTGTCACCCACCCGGACATCTTTGCGCCGGGCTTCGTCTTCGTTGTGCAGGGTGGCGTTGGTCACAGTCACGCCCCCCACGAACACGGGTGCCAGCTTGGCAACCGGGGTGAGCCTGCCGGTGCGGCCGACCTGCACATCGATGGCCAGCACGGTGGTCAGTTGCTCCTGTGCAGGGTATTTGTGTGCCACGGCCCACCGGGGCTCGCGCGTGACGAAGCCCAGGGTGCGCTGCAAGTCAAGCCGGTTGACTTTGTACACCGCACCATCGATATCGAACGGCAGGCTGTCGCGCTGCTGGCCCAGTTGGGTGTGAAAGTTCACCAAATCTGCAGCACCCGACGCTACTTGGGCAAGCTCCGAGACCGGAAATCCCCATTCCTTAAGTGCTTGCAGGCATGCCATCTGCGTGGGCCACGCCGGGCCGCCCTGCTCGGCTGGCGTGACCTGACCCACCCCGTAAGCATAAAAACTGAGTGGGCGCTGGGCCGCGATGGCGGGGTCCAGCTGCCTGACGGCACCGGCGGCGGCATTGCGCGGGTTGACAAAGGTTTTTTCGTTGCGGGCACCGTCAGCGATTTTTTGGCGCTGGCGCTCGTTCAGGGCCTCGAAGTCGTCACGGCGCATGTACACCTCGCCCCGCACCTCCAACACGGGCGGCACCGCGCAGGCAGCTGGGTCGGCATGGGTGGCATCCCAAGAGTCGGTGCGCAGGCGCAAAGGAATCTGACCGATGGTGCGGATGTTCTGGGTGACGTCTTCGCCGACTTCGCCATCGCCCCGGGTGGCGGCCTGTACCAACACGCCAAGCTCGTAACGCAGGCTCATTGCCAAGCCGTCGAACTTGGGTTCGGCCACGTATTCGACGGGCGGGTCGGCATCGGTCAGCCCGAGTTCGCGGCGGATGCGTGCGTCGAAGGCGTGGGCACCGGTGGACTCGGTGTCGGTTTCGGTGCGGATGCTGAGCATGGGCACCGCATGGCGAACGGGGGCAAAACCGTCCAGCACCTGGCCGCCCACCCGGCGTGTGGGCGAGTCGGGCCGGGCCAGGTCGGGGTGGGCAGCTTCCAGCGCCTGCAGGGCCTGGAACAGACGGTCGTACTCGGCGTCGGGCACCTCGGGGGCATCCAACACGTAGTAAAGGTGCGCATGGCGGTGCAACTGCAGCGACAACGCTTCTATTTCAGAAGCAATTTTTTCTTTTTCAGGAAGCGCTGAAGCGTCTTTTTGATCTGAATGACTGGCAAACAGATCAGCGGTGTACCCGTGGGTGTGCTCGTTGGTGTGGCCGCTGCTGGGGCCACTGTTTTGACCATTACTTTGGCCGTTGTTTTGACCGTTGGTGGGGCTGTCGGTGGGCATGGGGCTCAGTCCTGGGGTGGCAGGTGCTCACGCACCACCTGCGGCAGTTGGGTGGGTGCGTGGATGCGCAGTTGTTTGTGGATGCTGGTGCGACCAAAGACGACCTCGATCTGTCGGGGTGACACACCGAAGGCCTTGGCCAAAAAGCGGACCATGTGGTCGGTGGCTTTGCCGTCCTCGGGCGCGGCCGACACACTGACTTTGAGCTGAGAGCCCTTGACCTTGCCAATGGCGTCCCGTTTGGCCGCAGGTGTGCCCAGCACATTGAGCACCAGCGTGCTGCCGGGCGGGCCGTCCCAATGGCAGAAAGACGGTTCCGACAAGCCGGTCAGCTGAACAGACGACGCGCCAGGGTGCTGCCAGCGTGCAGTTCGCGGGCTTCCAGCGCTTCGTACAGGGTTTCGAGGTCGGCACCGATGCTGTCCAGCGTTTCCTGCGGCAGGCGCTGGCCCTGGTCATCGGTGAGCACGCCGTCCATGGCCTCGCCCAGTGTCTTGGCCACTTCGCGCATGCGGACATAAGGCTGGTCGGCTCGGGGCACATGGGCCACGTCGAGCAGCAGGCTGACTTCACGCAACGCGGACTGCTCGGGGTCCTCCGCCAGGGCTGCCTGGGTGTCGAACATGAGGCTGAGGATGGGGCTGCTGCCCGCTTCGGTGCCGGGCAACACCATGCGACCGGGCAGCGCGCCAGCCACAAAACCCAGCTTGGCCGCGTGCTGCTGCACATAACCGGGGCTCCAGGCTGCCTGCAGCGCACGCAATGTGAAGCCCAGTTGGGCATCGTGCGTGCTGGCAAACTGGTCAAGCTCACGGGCGCGCAAGACTTCGTCACGCATCTCAGGGAACTCGGGGTTGGCACCCAGGGCGTCGGCCAGCGCCTGGGTCTTCATGACAAACTCGGAAAACTCGATTTCGTTCAGCGCGCCGTGGCGGTTGGCCAGTTGCACCCCTGCCTGAATGGCTTTGTAGCGTTGCCCAGGCCGGGGGCTTTCCCACTCGCCGCTGGTGCTGTGCTGCGCCTCGATGGCAAAAGGCTTGCTCCCCACGCGGCGAGTGCCCGGCATGGCAGCCAGGATGGCATCGCCCGACACCTCGCCCTCGACAGCCAGCGTGGCGACCACGTCGATGAGGGCATCGAGCCCGGCGCGCTTCTCGCCAGGCTTGGCATCTGGCTGGCCGCCTGGGGTGGAAACCGATTGCAACAAGTGGGTGTCGGAAAAGCCCGGTTCTTGCCGCTCGGCAGCGTCGGCATCGGTGCCGGCAAGGGTGGAGTCGGCTTTGCGGGGCTCGCTCTTGCGGGTGACCCAGGCGTTGTAGGCCACGACCGCCGCGAGGATGAGGCCGCCCAGCATGGCCAGGCCGAGTTGTAGGTTGCTCATGTCAGGTTCTCTTGCATACGGTGGCGCAGCTGGCTGCAGCAACGCCCCGGGTGTTCAGGTGCCAATTGGGTGGAGATTGTGCGGGATGAACAGACAGGCATGGTGACGTGTCGGCTTCTGCGGCAGAAAGGGCGTGGCGCACATGGGCTGAATGCATCAACCGGCGTGCATCAGGCTGACGGCGGCTTCCATGTCCACCGCCACGATGCGCGACACACCCTGCTCCTGCATGGTCACGCCGATGAGCTGCTTGGCCATTTCCATGGCAATCTTGTTGTGGCTGATGAACAGAAACTGCGTGCCTTTGCTCATGGCCGACACCAGCTTGGCGTAACGCTCGGTGTTGGCATCGTCCAGCGGGGCATCCACCTCATCGAGCAGGCAAAACGGCGCGGGGTTGAGCTGAAAAATGGCAAACACCAGCGCAATGGCGGTCAACGCCTTTTCGCCGCCCGACAACAGGTGAATGGTCTGGTTTTTCTTGCCCGGCGGCTGGGCCATGACCTGCACACCGGCATCGAGAATTTCATCGCCCGTCATCACCAGACGGGCCTGACCGCCACCGAACAGCTCGGGGAACATGCGGCCAAAATGACCGTTGACCGCCTCGAACGTGGAGCCTAATAAATCGCGCGTTTCGGCATCGATTTTGCGAATGGCATCTTCCAGGGTGCGGATGGCTTCGTTCAGGTCGGCGGACTGGGCATCCAGAAACGTTTTGCGCTCGCTGGCCGCCGCCAGTTCGTCCAGCGCAGCCAGGTTGACTGCGCCCAGCGCGGCCATGTCGCGCTGCAAACGGTCAATTTCGCCTTGCAGCCCCGCCAGCCGCACACCATCGGCCTCGATGCCGGTGGCCAGTGCGGCCAGGGCTTCGGGCGAGTCCTGCCCGGCCTCCTGCAGCTGCACGCTGTATTGCTCGAAGGCCAGCCGGGCGGCCTGCTCTTTCAGTTGCAACTCGGTGATGCGCTGACGCAGCGGATCCAGGTCGCGCTCGTGCTTCAGACGCTGTTCGTCTGCGGCTCGCAGCTTGGTGGTCAGATCGTCATACTCGCTGCGGCGGGCAGACAGGGCCTGCTCGCGCTGCATTTTTTTCTCCAGCGCCTCCTGCAGGCCACCTTGGGCCGCTGCGTCAGACAGGCGCGACATTTCCTCGTGCGCGCGCTGCTCCTCCTGCGCCACGGTGGTCAGTTGCTGACGGGCGGTGTCGGCGGTGCGGGCAAGCTCGGCCTGACGGGCCTGCAGGCTGCGGTGGGCAAAACGGGCTTCCTGGGCGGTGCGCTCCAGCACACGGAGCTGTTCGCGGGCTTCGCCAAGCTTGCGCTCGGCTTCGATAGCCACATCTTCCAGCTCGGCATGACGCTCCTGGCTTTCACCCAGCGACATGTCCAGCGCCTCAAACCGTGCTTCGGCCGCCATGCGGCGCTCCTGCAGGTCTTCCAGCTGGGCATCCACTTCGGCCTGGTCAGCGGCCAGTTGCTCGCGGCGCTGCTTCGCCTGCTCGGCCTGGGCCAGCAGACGCATGGTGTCCACCTGCAGCGCATGGTGCCGGCTTTGCGTTTGCGCGGCCTGGGCGCGGGCAGCGGTCAGGCGCTGCATGCCGTCGGCATAGGCTGCCTCCGCCCGGGCCAGGGCTGTGCGGGACTCATCGGCAATCAGGGCATGCGCGCGGGCTTCCTTGTCCAGGTGCTCGATTTCCTGCGCGCGGGCCAGCAAACCGGCCTGCTCGGAATCGGCCGCGTAAAACGACACAGCGTGCCGCGACACGGTGTGTCCGGCCGGGGTCACAATGACCTCGCCAGCCGCCAGGCGGTCGCGCAACGCCAGCGCTTCATCCAGCGTGGCCGCGGTGTAGGTGCCTTGCAACCAGTCGTGCATCAGGGCACGCAGCCCTGCATCGTGCAGTTGCAGCAGATCGGCCAGGCGCGGCAACGCAGTGGCCGGCGCGGGGGCTGAGGCATCCGGCAAACTGAAGAACGCCAGCCGGGCTGCGGGCGCGTCTTTGGCAAACGCACGCAGCATGTCCAGGCGGCTGACTTCGAGCGCACCCATGCGCTCGCGCATCACCGCATCGAGGGCGGTTTCCCACCCGGTCTGGATGTGCAGTCGCTTCCACAGCGCCTGCAAACCGTCCAGGCCCTGCTTGGCCAGCCAGGGCTGCAGTTTGCCGCTGGTTTGCACTTTGTCCTGCAAAGCGCGCAGCGCTTCCAGTCTGGCCGACAACTGCGCCACGGTGGCCAACTCGGTGTTCAGCGTGTGTTGGCGCTGGCGGCGTTCGTCGTCCAGCTCGGGGGTCTGGGCTTGCCAGTCTTCGAGGCGTGCGGTGGCTTTCGCCTGGGCTTCCTCGGCCTCTGCCAGCTGTGCCTGCAAGTCAGCCAGCGCAGCTTCGTCGGGCATGGCCAGGTTCTGGCTGTCAGCGCCCAGGCGGTCGCGCCGCTGGCTGAGCTGGCGCACCTGCTCGTCCACGCTGCGCTGCTCGGCCGCCAGCACCTGAATCTGTTGCTGCACCGATGTGACGGTCTGGCGCTGTGCCTGCGCGCGCGCCAGTGCCTGGCGGTGCGCATCCTCAAAATTGGGTAACTGGGCTGCCTGGTCTTCGATCTGGGCCGCCAGAATGTCGGCCTGCTCTTCGGCGCTCATGCCCTGGTCACCCAGGTGCTCCAACTCATCACGCGCGTGCTGCTCGCGTTCGGCCCACTGCACAGCCTGCTCTTTCAGCTGGGCCAGTCGCAGTTCCACCCGGCGGCGGCCTTCGACGACGAACCGGATTTCGGCCTCCAGCTTGCCGACGTCGGCGGTGGATTCGTACAGCGCGCCCTGCGCCTGGTTGACGGCATCGCCCGCCGCGTAGTGGGCCTGGCGAAGGGTTTCCAGGTCGGCCTCGGTGCGGCGCAGGTCGGCCATGCGGCTTTCCAGGGCGTTCAGCGCCTTCAGGCCTTCCTCACGGATGCGGGTCTGCTCGCCCTCTGCCTCGGTACGCTTCAAATACCATAGCTGATGCTGCCGTATGGTAGAGCGCGAGAGCAAGTTTTTGTACTCAGTGGCAACGGCGGCCTGCTTCTCCAGCTTGTCCAGGTTGGCATTCAGCTCGCGCAGGATGTCTTCCACCCGGGTGAGGTTGTCACGCGTGTCGGCCAGGCGGTTGGCGGTTTCGCGTCGGCGCTCCTTGTATTTGGACACACCGGCCGCTTCTTCCAGAAACAGGCGCAGCTCTTCGGGGCGGCTTTCAATGATGCGGCTGATGGTGCCCTGGCCGATGATGGCGTACGCCCGAGGCCCCAGGCCCGTGCCCAGGAACACGTCCTGCACGTCGCGGCGGCGCACCACCTGGTTGTTGATCAGGTAGCTGCTGTTGCCGTCGCGGGTCAGCACGCGCTTGACGGCAATCTCGGCAAACTGGTTCCACTGACCGCCCGCACGGCGGTCCGGGTTGTCGAACACCAGCTCGACGCTGGCGCGGCTCGCGGGCTTGCGGCTGGTGGTGCCATTGAAAATGACATCCTGCATCGACTCGCCACGCAACTCGCTGGCCTTGCTTTCGCCCAGCACCCACCGCACGGCATCCATGATGTTGGATTTGCCGCAACCGTTTGGCCCCACCACGCCCACCAACTGCCCTGGCAGCTGGAAATGGGTGGGTTCGGCGAAGGACTTGAAACCGGAAAGCTTGATGGACTGAAGGCGCACAGTGAACTTGCTTGTGGCTGATCATGTACAAAAAAAGTAGCACATCAACCAATACTGATAAGCGATGGAAGGCAGTTTTATTACCAACCATCTTGCAAGGGTAAACACGGATGATAAGCGGCCAGCCACCCACCGGCCGATCAGCCGGGACCAGGCCGGGGCTGCATCCGGTACACCGCCGGATAATGCCCACCCATGAACCCGCTGCTCACCCAACTCCAGCCCTACCCGTTCGAACGCCTGAAGAAACTGTTTGCAGGCATCACACCCAACCCGGCTTACCGCCCCATCAGCCTGGGGATTGGCGAACCCAAGCATGCCACCCCGGCACTGGTGATTGAGGCGATGCATGCCAGCGCCACGGCACAGCCCAGCGGCTTTGCAGGCTACCCCGCGACGGGCGGTGAACCCGCGCTGCGCAAAGCCTGCGCCGACTGGATGCAGCGCCGCTACGGTGTGACGGTGAACGCAGCCACCGAGGTGCTGCCGGTGAACGGCTCGCGCGAGGCGCTGTTTTCGTTCGCCCAGACGGTGATCGACCCCACACGGCCTCGGCCCACCGTGGTCTCTCCGAATCCGTTCTATCAAATCTACGAAGGCGCTGCCCTGCTGGCTGGGGCCACCCCCTACTTTGCGCCCAGCGACCCGGCCCGCAACTTTGCCGTTGCGTGGGACACCGTGCCGGACAGCGTGTGGGCGAACACCCAGTTGCTGTTCGTGTGCTCGCCAGGCAACCCCACCGGTGCGGTGATGCCATTGGACGAGTGGGAAAAATTGTTCGAACTGAGCGACCGCCACGGCTTCGTCATCGCGTCTGACGAGTGCTACAGCGAAATCTATTTCCGCGACGAGGCGCCGCTGGGTGGCCTGGAAGCTGCCGTGAAACTGGGCCGGACGGACTTTAAAAACCTGGTGATGTTCACCAGCCTGTCCAAGCGCAGCAACGTACCCGGCATACGCAGCGGATTCGTGGCCGGTGATGCTGCGCTGCTGAAAGCGTTTTTGCTGTACCGCACCTACCACGGCAGCGCGATGAGTCCGGTGGTGCAGGCCGCCAGCGTGGCTGCCTGGAACGACGAGGCCCATGTGGTGGACAACCGCGCTCAGTACCGCGCCAAGTTTGCCCAGGTGACACCCGTGCTGGCCAGCGTGCTGGATGTGGCGCTGCCCGATGCCAGCTTCTACCTCTGGGCCGCTGTGCCCGATGCCTGGCGGACACCTGAATTGAGCGCAGACGAGCACTTCGCACGGGCATTGCTGGCTCAATACAATGTGACCGTTTTGCCCGGCAGCTACCTGGCGCGCGAGGCGAACGGCTTCAACCCCGGCGCAGGCCGCATCCGGATGGCACTGGTGGCTGAAACTGCAGAGTGCCTGGAAGCGGCCCAAAGAATTGCCGAATTTGCACGTAAACGCACATCCTGAATACTTTCAGCGCTCTCTTTTTAAACTGACTGTTCACCCATGACACAACAACTGCAAACCCTGATCGACAACGCCTGGGACAACCGCGCCAGCCTGTCTGCTTCCTCGGCCCCCAAAGAGGTGATGGACGCGGTCAACCACGTCATCGACGAGCTCAACACCGGCAAACTGCGCGTGGCCACACGCGAGGCCGTGGGCAAATGGACCGTGCACCAGTGGGTCAAAAAGGCTGTGCTGCTCAGCTTCCGCCTCAACGACAACGTGCTGGTGCGCGCCGGTGACCTGGGCTTTTACGACAAGGTGCCCACCAAGTTCGCCCACCTGAGCGAAGAAGAGATGAAAGCCACCGGCGTGCGCGTGGTGCCGCCTGCCGTGGCGCGCAAGGGCAGCTACATTGCCAAGGGCGCGATCCTGATGCCCAGCTACGTCAACATCGGTGCCTACGTGGACGAGGGCACCATGGTCGACACCTGGGCCACCGTGGGCAGCTGCGCCCAGATCGGCAAAAACGTGCACCTGAGCGGTGGCGTGGGCATCGGCGGGGTGCTGGAGCCATTGCAGGCGGGCCCCACCATCATCGAAGACAACTGCTTCATCGGCGCACGCTCCGAGGTGGTCGAGGGCGTGGTCATCGAAGAGAACTCGGTGCTGGGCATGGGCGTGTACATCGGTCAGAGCACCCCCATCTTCAACCGCGACACGGGCGAAACCGTTTACGGCCGTGTGCCGGCAGGCAGCGTGGTCATCAGCGGCAACTTGCCCAAGAAGACCAAAGCCGGCCAGGACTACAGCACCTATGCGGCCATCATCGTCAAAACCGTGGACGCGCAGACCCGCTCCAAAACCAGCCTGAACGACCTGCTGCGCGACTGACCTGCGCGCCGAGAGACGACCCGCCCCCACTGCCCCGGACGCAAGCTGACCGGGGGCGGCGGCTACACCGATCACAAGGACCGACAACATGGCCATGATGGAACGGATTCTTCGGCTGATGGCCGAGAAAGAGGCGTCGGACGTCTACCTGTCGCCCTACGCACCCGCGCTCATCAAAATTCACGGCCAGTGCGTGCCCATCAACGCGCAGCCGCTGGCGGTGGACTCGCCCATCAAGCTGCTGTCCGAAATCCTGTCACCCACCAAAATCGAAGAGCTGAAAGAGGTGGGCGAGCTGAACATGGCCATGCCCATTGATGGTGTGGGCAACTTCCGTATCAGCGCCATGCGCCAGCGCGGCACGTTTGCGGTGGTCATCCGCTACATCACGCTGAAGATTCCGGCACTTGACTCGCTGAAGGTGCCCACCGTGCTGGGCGATCTGGTGATGGAAAAGCGTGGCCTCATTCTGGTGGTCGGTGCCACCGGTTCGGGCAAAAGCACCACACTGGCGGCCATGCTGGACCACCGCAATGCGCGTGTGAGCGGCCACATCCTGACCATCGAAGACCCGGTGGAATTCATGATCCGCCACCGCAAATCGGTGGTGAACCAGCGCGAGGTAGGCAGCGACACGCAATCCATGCAAACCGCGCTGAAAAACGCGCTGCGCCAGGCACCGGACGTGATCATGATCGGTGAAATCCGCGACCGCGAGACCATGAGCGCGGCGCTGGCCTATGCCCAGTCGGGCCATGTGTGTATGGCCACGCTGCACGCCAACAACAGCTACCACGCACTCAACCGCATTCTCAGCTTCTACCCGGTGGAATCCCGCCCGACCATGCTGGGCGACCTCTCGGCTGCGCTGAAGGCAGTCGTGTCCCAACGGCTGTTGCGTACCGTGGACGGCAAACGTGTGCCCGCGGTGGAGGTGATGCTGAACACGTCGCTGATTGCCGAACTCATCAGCAAAAGCGACATCAGCGGTGTGCGCGAAGCGATGGAAAAATCAATGGCTGAAGGCTCGCAGACCTTCGAGTCGGACATCGCCCGCCTGATTCGCGACGGCACTGTCACGCGGGAAGAAGGCATTGCCTATGCCGACTCGCCAACCAACCTGATCTGGCGTTTGCAAAACGACTACACCGCCGGCAGCCACGCGAAAAAAGCCGAACCCGAACCTGACGTGGATGACACGCCCTCGTTCACCGAAATCACCCTCGACGGTGACGACTGATGACCCATACCCTGCGCCTTGCCGAACAACTCATTGCCCGACCGTCGGTCACGCCTGACGATGCCGGTTGCCAGGACCTGATCCGCCAGCGCCTGTCGCCATTGGGTTTTGTGTGCGAAACCCTGGTCAGCGGCCCTGACAACTTCCGCGTGACCAACCTGTGGGCAAAGTTTGAATCAAATTTGCCTGCAGCGCATTCCAGCCAGGCAATGGGCACTATCAAAACAATTGTTTTTGCCGGTCATACCGATGTGGTGCCCACCGGCCCTGCAGACCAATGGAGCAGTGCGCCTTTCGTCCCCACGCATTTGCCGACACCCGACGGTCCGCTGCTGGTGGGCCGCGGCGCGGCTGACATGAAAACCTCGTTGGCTGCCATGGTCGTGGCCTGCGAAGAATTTCTGGCCGCCACACCACAGCCGGCGCTGAACATCGCGTTCCTGCTGACCAGCGACGAGGAAGGCCCGGCCAACGACGGCACGGTGGTGGTGTGCAAGGCGTTGCAGGACCGGGGTGAAACCATTGACTGCTGCATCGTCGGCGAGCCGACATCCGTCCGGCGCACGGGCGACATGATCAAAAACGGCCGACGCGGCACCATGAGCGGAAAGCTGACGGTCAAGGGTGTGCAGGGGCATATTGCCTACCCTCACCTGGCCAAAAACCCCATCCACATGCTGGCCCCTGCGCTGGCCGATTTGGTGGGCATCCAGTGGGACACAGGCAACGAGTTCTTCCCGCCCACCACCTGGCAGGTCAGCAACATCCACGGCGGCACCGGTGCCAGCAACGTCATTCCGGGCACGGTGGTGGTGGACTTCAACTTCCGGTTCAGCACCGAGAGCACGCCAGAAGGTTTGCAACAACGCCTGCAGGCTGTGCTGGCACGTCACGGCCTGAACGCCGGTACAGACTATGACCTGGCCTGGACCGTGGGTGGCCTGCCCTTCCTCACGCGACCGGGCACACTCGTCGATGCGGTGCGTGACGCCATCCGCGCCGAGACCGGGCTGGACACCGAGTTGTCCACCACCGGCGGCACCAGCGACGGGCGCTTCATTGCCCAGATCTGCCCCGAGGTGATTGAATTCGGCCCGCCCAATGCCACCATCCACAAGATCAACGAATGTGTGGCGGTGGCCGACATTGAGCCCTTGAAAAACATCTACCGGCGCGTGCTGGAGAACCTGCACGCGCGCTGCAGCGGCGCAACCAGCCTCACTTGATGAACCGGCCCTGGCGGTTGACCAGGGTCATTTCAATGAAGCGCGAGGCGCTGCGCCCGGGCTCGGTGGGCGAAAGCTCAAAACCACCTAGATCAAACCGCTTGAGGTTCCAGGTGGCATCGATGAACCCCTCGCGGGTCAGTTTGGAGCCTGCCCGCCTGAGGGCCTCAACAAACACGCGGGCGTTGATGTAGCCCTCCAGCCCCAGGTGCGACAGCTCCAGCGTGGTGCCCGATTGCTTCCAGGCCTGCTGGTACTCGCGCACCACGGCCACACCGGTATTGGTCGGCAATGGCACGACCTGTGACACGGCAATGCCCACCGCATCGTCTCCCAGCGCCTTGAGCGTGGCCGCAGCGCCCATGACCGACAGTGCATACAGCGACATGCCCTTGCGTTGCTGGCGCATGGCCTTGGCGAAGTCCACCGTGGGCTTGCCGGCCAGCCCCATCAACACCGCCTGGGGTGAATCGGCCAGCAGCCTGGTGGCCGCCGCTGCGGCATCGGCACCCGTGTTTTCAACGGTGACGGCAGAGGTTTGCGTGACCTTGTACTTCTCCATGGCCAGGCGCGCACCCTCGTACACCTCTTTGCCAAACGCATTGTTCTGGTAGGCCACGCCCAGGCGCTGTATGCCCAAGGTGGCCAGGTGCTGCACCAGTTGCTCGGCCTCGTCCGGGTAACTGGCCCGGATGTTGAACACGTTGCGCTGTTTGGGCCGCGCCAGCAAAGCACCGGTGTATGGCGCAAAAAACGGCACGCCCACCTCGGTGATTTTGGGCAACATTGCGTCGACGATGGGGGTACCCAGACAGTTGAACAGCGCGAACACGTCCTTCTCGTTGAGCAGGGTGTCCAGATTGGCCAGTGCCTTTTTGGCATCGTAGGCATCGTCCAACGAAACGAGCTCGATCTTGCGCCCGTTGACCCCCCCACGGGCGTTGACCTGGTCAAAGTAGGCCTTGGCACCCTGCACGATGGCTTGCCCCAGATCGCCCAACGGCCCGCTCAACGCCACCGTCTGGCCCAGGCGGATGGTGTTGCCCACCTCCTGGGCATGCGCCAGCTGCCAGGGCAGCAGGGAACAGGCGGTTGCACCCAGCACAAACTGGCGCCGGGCAAATAAAGTGTTGTCTGTTGTGACCATGTTCGGTTTGTCTCGTTGTGGTTGGAATGTCAGCACCAGCCATGCTCGCCAGATTGGCCAGCGTGATTTTGCCAATGGTACGCGCCAAACTGCCTTGTTTGGCCGACTGTTTGCCCGTCTGTTTGACCGCCTATTCGGTGGCCTATTCGCCGGCCTATTCGCCGGTCTATTCGCCGGCCTGTTTACCGCCCTTTTTACCGGCCTGTTTGCCGGCTGCGTTCGTCGTCCGCCCACCAGACTGCGTCCTGGAACAGGGGCGTGTATCAGACCAACGACAATCGACGCCTTGCGTTGCGCGGCAGCCGGCCGGCGCAGCGCCCACCCGAACGACCATGACGCTGACAGAACTGATCACCCGACAAGCCCAACAGCTGGATGCCGCCAACGTGGCTTTTGGCCATGGCACCACCAATGCATTCGACGAAGCGGCCTGGCTCACGTTGTGGTGCCTGGGTCTGCCACTGGACACGCCCCTGGCGACCCAGACCGAACCGGCCGACCCGGCACACAACCCGGTCATCTCGCCAGACCAGCAAGCTCGGGTCGCCGCACTGATCAAACAACGCATCGACACCCGACAACCCGCCGCCTACCTCACGCGCGAGGCCTGGCTGCAAGGCGTGCCGTTCTACGTGGACGTGCGCGCCATCGTGCCCCGCAGCCTGATTGCCGAAGTGCTGGCCGAGGGCAGCATTGACATCTGGCTGAGCAGCGAAACGCACCGGGTGCTGGACCTGTGCACCGGCAACGGCAGCCTCGCGGTGCTGGCCGCCATGGCCTGGCCCGACGTGCACTTGACCGCCGCTGACCTGAGCACCGATGCCCTGGCCGTGGCCCGCATCAACGTGGACAAACACGGCTTGAACGAGCGCATCACCCTGGTCGAGTCCGACGGCCTGCACGCCGTGCCGGGTCCGTTCGACCTGATCCTGTGCAACCCGCCCTACGTCAACGCTGAGAGCATGGCCGCACTGCCACCCGAGTTCCGCGCCGAGCCAGACATCGCGCTCAGCGGCAACCTGACGGGCGGCACAGACGGCATGGATTTCATTCGCCCGCTGTTGGCACAAGCCCCTGCCCACATGACACCCGATGCCGTGCTGGTGTTGGAAATTGGCCACGAACGGCCTTTCTTTGTAGCTGCATTCCCCGGCCTGGAACCCGTGTGGCTCAGCACCAGCGCGGGCGACGACCAGGTGCTGCTGCTGACGCGGGACACGCTGACGCAGTGGCAAGGCAGCCACCCCGGCGGAGAGGCTCAGACCAACGCCCGCACAGGGGGCCGCCCATGATCACCCTGCGCAACGTCACCCTGCGCCGTGGCACAAAGGTGCTGCTGGACGGCGCCAGCGTCACCCTCAACCCGGGCGAAAAGGTAGGCCTGGTGGGCCGCAACGGGGCAGGCAAGTCCACCCTGTTTGCGCTGTTCAACGGCAGCCTGCATGAAGACGGCGGCGACTTTTCCATGCCCCCCACCTGGCGCATGGGCCAAGTGGCGCAGAACTTGCCCGAAACCGACCAACCCGCCACCGCCTTTGTGCTGGACGGCGACACCCGGCTGACCGAAGCCCAGGCCGAGCTGGCCCGCGCCGAAGCCAGCCACGATGGCATGGCCATTGCCCACGCCCACGCCCTTCTGCACGACGCGGGCGTGCACGACGCCAAGGCCCGTGCGCAAACGCTGATCCTGGGCCTGGGCTTCAAGCTGAACGAGCTGGACAACCCCGTCAACAGCTTTTCGGGCGGTTGGCGCATGCGCCTGCAACTGGCCCGCGCACTGATGTGCCCCAGCGACCTGCTGTTGCTGGACGAACCCACCAACCACCTGGACCTGGACGCACTGGTGTGGCTGGAAGGCTGGCTCAAGCGCTACGAAGGCACGCTGATCGTCATCAGCCACGACCGGGAGTTTCTGGACGCCATCACCCGCGTGACGCTGCACATCGACAACGCGCAGCTCACCCGCTACGGCGGCAACTACACCGCGTTTGAAGAGCTGCGGGCGCAGCAGATCGTGCTGCAGCAGCAGGCCTACAGCAAGCAGCAGGACAAGATTGCCCACCTGCAAAAGTTCATCGACCGCTTCAAGGCCAAGGCCACCAAGGCCAAGCAGGCGCAAAGCCGGGTGAAGGCGCTGGAGCGCATGGAAAAGCTGGCCCCGGTGCTGACCAGCGCCGACTTCCAATTCGAGTTCCGCGAGCCCCTCAGCCTGCCCAACCCCATGCTCACCCTGCGGGACGCGGCCTTTGGCTACCGCGCCGAGCCGGTGCCCGCCCGCCCCATTCCCGTGACCGAGGCCCCGGTGGACGAGCGCGGCTTTGCCAACAGCGCCACGGTGATGGCCGAGCAACTCGCCCGTGGGGAGTTGCTGCCCGACATTCAACCTGGCGACAAGGTCATTCTGCGCGGCGTCAGCCGCAGCGTCATGGCGGGCCAGCGCATTGGCATCCTGGGTGCCAACGGCCAGGGCAAGTCCACGCTGGTCAAGACCATTGCCCGCGAAATGGCACCCATGGCCGGGCACATCACCGAGGGCAAGGGCCTGTCCATCGGCTACTTTGCCCAGCAGGAGCTGGACGTGCTGCGCCCCGACGACAACCCGCTGCAACACATGGTGCGGCTGGCCAAAGAAGTCAGCCCCCAGGCCCGCGAGCAGGAGCTGCGCAACTTTTTGGGCAACTTCCGCTTCATTGGCGACATGGTGGCCCAGCCCGTGGGCACCATGAGCGGCGGCGAAAAGGCCCGGCTGGTGCTGTGCATGATCGTGTGGCAACGCCCAAATTTGCTGCTGCTGGACGAGCCCACCAACCACCTCGACCTGACCACCCGCGAGGCGCTGGCCATGGCGCTCAATGAATTTGAAGGCACGCTGATGCTGGTCAGCCACGACCGGGCCCTGCTGAGGGCCGTGTGTGACGAATTCTGGCTGGTGGGGCGCGGTGGTGTGGAACCGTTCGAGGGTGACCTGGACGACTACCAGCGCTACCTGTTGGATGAGGCCAAGCGCCTGCGTGAACAATTGAAGGCTGATGAGTCGATAGCTGATAACTCAATACCATCAAGCGATAGAGGCCAGAATCATCAAGAAAACAGTGCTCCCCCGCCTACCCAACGTCTGACGCCCGCCGAACAGCGGAAGGTGGATGCCGAGCGCCGTCAGAAGCTGGCCGCCACCACCCGCCCCTGGCGCAAGGAGCTGGAGCAGGCGGACGGGCGCATGCACGCCATTCACACAGAAAAGGCTGAGCTGGAAGACGCCCTCACCCGCCCCATGGTGCCGGCGGACATGGCCACCACCGGCAGACGCCTGAAAGAACTGGGCGACGAACTGGAAGAGTTGGAAATGCGGTGGCTGGAGTTGAGTGAGCTGATCGAACAAGCCGAAGCCGCACATTCCGCGGCAACCTGAGCGGCATGCCTGCTGCGGCAGGCGAAGAAAACCGGCATCCAGGGCCGGTTTCTTTTTTTGAACCCGGTAGGACCGGGTCAATCGGTGTCAGTAGCGTGAAGGCAGCTGGCAGCCTGTAACAACGCCGGGCAACTGTGTTGGAAATTGTCAATTCAACATCGCATCCAACCCTTCGGTCAACACTTTCAGCGCCGGCATCACGTCTTCGTCGTCCTCGGACAGCGTGCTGCCCGGTGTGCCCACCCACTGCTGCCCAAGGCCCAGTCGCTCGCCCAGCTCAGCCGGGTAGACACACGCCGGGTCATCCGCCTGCAGGCCCAACACCTCGATGCGCGCGCGCCACGCCCCCAGGTGGACCCACCCGGCCGCATCGGAAAACTCGGCCGAGGCAAGCGGCTGAGGCACATCGCGCAGCGCATCGATCAGGGGCTTGGGAAAGTTCCAGAGTTTGGCCAGCTCCGCCGACACATCGGCATAGTGAAAACCCAGCGTTGTCCGCTCCAGCTCGGCGCGGCCGGCAGCCAACACGTTCATCTGCGCATCCAGCGGAGCCATCGCCTCGGGGGCAACGGCGTGCATCTGCAATTGGCCAATGCCGTGCATCAACCCCAGGGTGAACGCCAGATCGCCGTTGCCACGCCCTTTGCGGGACAGCCAGCGCGCGCCACAGGCGGTGTAGAGGTTGTGGCGCCAGAACTGCTTCAGATCCAAGCCCTTGGTATTGCGAAACGCCGCCACCATGCCGTTGCCCAGCACCAGGTTGCGCACCATCACAAAGCCCAGCATGCGCAGCGCATCGTCCACCGTCCCGATGGTGCGGGACACGTGGAAATAGGCCGAGTTGGCCAGCCGCAGCAGTTTGGCGGTCAGCGCCGGGTCGGCGGCGATCTGGCGGGCGATGTCGTCGATGGAGGCGTCTTCGTCGCTGAAGCTTTCGATCAGCTTCTGCGTCACTTTGGGCACGGTCGGCAGTTTGCCGGGTTGGTCTAACAGGGTCTGGATGTCCATGTGGTGCTGTCCCGTCGATGTGGAAGCGCCTGACTGGCGCTCGTTGTTGTTTTTCGATTATGGCGCTGGACCTGTACGTGGGCCAACGGTGGTATGTTCAGCAACAGACGCAATGGAGTTTTGTCATGGCCACACGCAAAAAAGCAACATCTGCCCCCACAGCCAGCCCTGCGGCAACGCCTGAACCGGTTGGCACCACACCGGCGGCGGCCCAGCCTGCCGATTGGGGTGAGATGGCTGCCTACATGATGGACGCGACACAGCGCACCTTCCTGTTTTGGGACACGTTGCTGAACCGTGGCAACAACTACATCGAACACCTGGACCAGGGCACACCGCCGCTGCTGAAGTTTGAACACGAAGTGGTGTTGGACGGCCACAACCTGACGCCGCCTTGCAATTACGCCTTGTTGAGGCTGGTGCCGCCCGCCCACATGCCTGTCAACCCGCAGGCGCGCCCCGTGGTCGTGGTAGATCCGCGTGCGGGGCACGGACCGGGCATCGGTGGGTTCAAAATGGATTCCGAGGTGGGCATGGCCATGCATGCGGGCCACACGGTGTATTTCGTCACCTTCCGGCCCGAGCCCGAAGAAGGCCAGACGCTGTTCACCGTGATGGATGCCGAGGCGCAGTTTCTGGAAGCCGTCATCGCACGCCACCCCGGCCTGCCCAAGCCCGTGGTGATTGGCAACTGCCAGGCGGGCTGGGCCATGATGGCGCTGAATTCGGTGCGCCCCGAGCTGTTCGGCCCGCTCATGGTCATGGGGGCACCGCTGTCGTACTGGGCTGGCAGCTCGCAACTCAACCCCATGCGCTACGCCGGTGCATCGCTGGGCGGGTCGTGGCTGGCATCGTTCACGTCCGACATGGGTGCAGACCGGTTTGACGGCGCCCACCTGGTGGACAACTTCGAGCGGCTGAACCCCGCCAACACCTACTGGAACAAGTACTACAACCTGTGGTCACAGGTGGACACCGAGGCCGAGCGCTTCCTGGAGTTCGAACGCTGGTGGGGCGGCTTTTTTCGCATGACGGGCAGTGAAATTGAAGCGATTGTCGAAAACCTGTTCGTGGGCAACCGGCTGGCACGCGGCACGGTGAAGGCAGGCGACCGCACCATTGACCTGCGCAACATCACCGCACCCGTGGTGGTGTTTGCCTCGTGGGGTGACAACATCACGCCGCCCCCGCAGGCGCTGGACTGGATCATCGACACCTGGGGCGACGAACGCGCCATTGCCGCAGCCGGTCGCACCATCGTGTATGTGCTGCACGACAGCGTGGGGCACCTGGGGATCTTTGTGGGGGGTGAAATTGCCCGCAAGGAGCACGACCAGCTGGTGTCATCGCTCGACATCATCGAAAGCCTGCCACCGGGCCTGTATGAAATGAAGCTGCGCGACAAAGCCGGCCTGAGTGACCTGCGTTGGGACGAGCTGGAGCCAGGGGCGTACACCGTGCATTACGAACACCGGACCATGGACGACATACGCGCCATCAACCCGGAGGGGCGTGAGGAAGAAGCCATTTTTTCGACGCTGAGCAAGGTGTCGGAACGCAACGCCGAGTTCTACAAAACCTGGATGCGTCCGTGGGTGCAGGCCACCACGCTGCGACCCTGGGCCGATGCGCTGGGCAAACTCCATCCGCTGCGCCTGCAACGCCAGTTGCTGTCAGACCAGATGCCGCTGGCACCCTTCATCCGCCAGGGTGCGGAATGGGCGCGTGCCCACCGCACACCTGTGGCTGCTGACCACCCCCTGAAAGTCATTGAAAAACAACTGGCCGCAAAGGTCACGGAACAGCTGAACCAGTTGCGCGACCAGCGCAACGAACAAACCATCGAGCAGGCCCGCAAACTCTACGGCCCGGACGGTCTGGGCAAACAGTTTCCACCGGACAAGCCCGACGCCGAGGTGGCACACGACCGCGCCCTGCAAGCGCTGGAAGCAGCCCGCGCAGCGGTGTTGCCCGACATTGCCAAAGGCGGCTTTGCCGAAGGCGTTTGCCGGATCGTGCTGGCCGGGATGGTGTCCATCGGCGCGTTCGAGCGGCGCAGCTTGCGCTTGGCCCGCCTGCTGGCCCAGTTGCCCGGTGGTGCCAGCCTGGGGTTGGACCCCAAGGTCAACTGGGTGCAACTGCTGAAAAGCCAGGCCCGCATCACCGCCGTGGCACCGGTCGAGGCGCTGAACGCACTGGAGCAGCTGCTGCCCGATGCCACAGCCCGCGAGAACGCGCTGGCCGTGTCGGCAGCGGTGATGATGATCGAGCCCACACTGGCCAACCCACGGAGCGAAATCATCGAGTTCGTGATGGCCACACTGGGTGCCGACCCAGACCGCGTCATCGCCCTCGCCCGCCGCTTGACCGATGCCATTGAAAAGCCAGCGCCCACGCGCAAGGCGGCGTCACGCGCCTGATGCGCCAGCCACGCTTTGCAGCCATCATTTTCGATGCCGACGGCACGCTCATCGACAGTGAGGTGCCCGGGCTCGACGTGATCCACCAGATTGCCACCGAGCATGGTCTGGGCATCACGCGCGAAGCCGCACACGAACGCTTTCGCGGCATCACCATGGCCGAGGTCACGGACTGGTTTGTCCGTTCGCTGCCACAGGCCGATGACGGACTGGCAGCTCGACTGTCCGCCCACATCCGCACCCGCATGGCAGAGCGGTTTCGGCAAGGTTTGTCGCCCATGCCAGGTGCTGTCGAGCTGCTGGAAAACCTGACCCTGCCCAGTTGCGTGGCCACCAACGGCCCGCCCGAAAAAGTTTCGCTCACGCTGGCCTTGAGCGGTCTGGCCAACTTTTTCGAGGAGCGTGTGTTCAGCGCGTACACGGTGGGCAGCTTCAAGCCCGACCCGGGTTTGTTTCTGCATGCAGCACAAGCCCTGGCCGCACCGCCCGCGCGCTGTGCCGTGGTGGAAGACAGCCTGCCCGGCGTGGCGGCAGGCGTGGCCGCCGGCATGCACGTGTTCGCGCTGATGCAACCCGATGCACTGCCCACCGACTGGACGGGCCGGGTCACACCCATTGCCAACTTGCATGCCTTGAGCATACTTCTCCAAGGCTATCACTGAACATAGCACTCATTTCAATATTTAAAAGCGCCGAAGGCTTTTTTATATCTATTTTTTACCTGCCACTCTCACCAACGCACATGACCGACTCCTACGCCGTCATCGGCAACCCCATCAGCCACACAAAATCGCCCCTGATCCACACGCTGTTCGCGCAGGCAACCGGCCAGGACATGACCTACACCGCCTTGCTCGGCAATCCCGGTGCGTTTGCCCAGGACGTGGCCGCGTTTCGGCAGACAGGCGGGCGTGGCATGAATGTGACGGTGCCGTTCAAGATCGACGCGTTTGCCTGTGCCACCGATCCGTCCGAGCGCGCCCGCATGGCGGGTGCCGTCAACGCGCTCAAGTTCGACGGCGACCGCATCCTGGCAGAAAACTTCGATGGCATCGGGCTCACCCGCGACGTCACCCACAACCTGAGCACCCCGATGCGCGGCAGAAAGGTGCTCATATTGGGGGCCGGCGGTGCCACGCGTGGCATGGTCATGCCATTCCTGGCTGAGCAACCCGCTGAACTGGTGATTGCCAACCGCACAGCGGCCACCGCGCAGGCCCTGGTGGCAGAGGTGTTGGCCCTGGCGCCCGGCAGCCCCGTCCGGGCCTGCGGGTATGCCGACCTGACTGACGCGTACGACCTGGTATTCAACGCCACGTCAGCCAGCCTGCATGCCGCGACACCGCCTGTTCCCGCGGTGGCGTTCGGGTCGGGCTGCCTGGCCTATGACCTCACCTACGGCAAGGGTCTGACACCATTTCTGGTGCTGGCCCGTGACGCAGGCGTGACGCAACTGGCTGACGGCGTCGGCATGCTGGTCGAACAGGCAGCAGAGGCTTTCGAATGGTGGCGCGGCGTGCGCCCTGACACCCGCGACGTGATCCGTCAACTGACCGTGCCACTGGACTGACCGGACGCCGACTTGCGGGTGGTTTTGGGCTTACGGGTGGGAACGGTCTGGCGGGCCGCGTGTTCCAGTTGCAGCAGCACGTCCACCCGCTGCACAAAACGGTGCAAATACGCCGGCGACAAATCCTGCATGGCCACCAGTGCACGCGCCATCAGCCTGTGAGGGTTGAACGGCCCGGCGTTTTCGGGCGCGTGTCGCACTGCCTGTTCAGCGCGACGGACTGATTGCAGGCGGGCATAGGCGTCGCCCATGTGCCGCGCACTCTTCAGGCCAGCCACCGGTTCGCTGGCAGCTGCGCTGGCTGTCGGCAGGTCCATGGTCGCAGTCATCGCACCCGAACCGGCGTGGGGTGTCCCATCATGGCCCCCTGCCAGACCTGACCTTGCCAGGGCGTCAGCACGTGGCCGGGTAGCCTGGGCAATGTAGGCATTCAACGCTGTCAGCGCCTGCACCGCCGAGCGTGCCGTGCTTGCCTGGGGCTGTTGGGTGGGCTGCCTGGCCAAGCCGGCCCGGCGACGGGCGAACACAGCTGCAAACGCCTTGACGGGGCCGCCCGGCTCCCCCTTGCGCGCTTCATCGCTGAGACCGCCTGCAAAGGGACCTGTCTCCACCTGAGCTGCAGCCGGGCTTGCTGGCAGAGCCGAACCGCTTGCCGCGTCGTCAACTGGCTTGCTGGGCAACCACCGGTCTTCGCTGGCCTGCAAGGCTTGCGTCAGTCGGGCAGACAACAAGCGGGCAACCGGCGCTGGCGCAGCAGGCACGCGCCGCGCCAGACTTTCCAGGTAAACCCAGCGAACCGGGTCCAACCTTTGTACGCCCGCCTGGCGCAATGCCGCCAGCCTGGACGGCCCATCGGGGCAAGCATGGGCCGCCTCGCCAACGGTCGCGGCTGGCAGGGCTGCGTCAACCTGGGAGCTGCGCTCAGCCATCACGCGCCGAAGACGGTGTGGGCTGGGCCTTGGGCACGGGTGCCATCTCCACCCGACGGTTCTGGGCCCGGCCGGCTTCATCGGCGTTCGACGCCACAGGCTGCTCAGGGCCAAATGCGGCTGCAAACACCCGCGCACGCGGCATGCCTTCCTCCACCAACGCACGGGTGACCGTCAGCGCGCGCTGGGCAGACAACTCCAGGTTGTCTTCAAAACGGCGGTTGCTCGCCTGTATGGGCTTGTCATCGGTGAAGCCGCTGACCATCA
>DDUQ01000079.1:63929-68299 GCA_002344885.1 Comamonadaceae bacterium UBA2334 | reverse complement strand
GACCGTCAGCGCGCGCTGGGCAGACAACTCCAGGTTGTCTTCAAAACGGCGGTTGCTCGCCTGTATGGGCTTGTCATCGGTGAAGCCGCTGACCATCAGCATGTCATCACGCTCGCCCAGGTACACACGCAGCGGAGGCACCAGGCTTTTGAGCAGTTGGCGCCCCTCGGGTCGCAGTTCGTCGGAATTGACCGCAAACAGCACGCTGCCACTGATGCCGATGCGCCCGTTGTTCAGCGTCACACGCCCCGACTGCAACGGAATGGCCAGGGCTTTTTCGAGTGCCATGCGCCGCTGCTCTTCCAGCCGACGCTTGGCCACCTCGATCTCGAGGCTGTTCATCAACTCCATCTGGACCACAAGCACACCCGCCAGCACCAGCACGAATGCGCCCAGCAATCCTGCCATCAGGTCACCGAACACTGCCCAGACCGGAGCGGTTTGCGCCATGCCGTCGTCAAGCAGGTCGGTATCGGTCATGCCGCCACCTCGGCATCGGCAGGCTGTGGCGCGCCGCGCAGACGCATCAGGTCGTCCATGATGCCTTGCTGGGAGGCCAGGCTCAGGTCAATGACCTCTCTTGCCTGCGCCACGTAGTAGGCCATCTGCTCGTCGCTGCGTGCGGTGGTCTGCCTGAGCGCAGCTTCCACACGCTGCAAACCTTCCACCAGTTTGTCGTGGGTGCTGCTGAACTGCGCCACCCCTTGCTGAAACGCCTCGCCGAGGCTTGCCAGTTCGATGGCCGAAGCTTGCGCGTGCGCGGCCACGGCCTCTGCCTGTTGCGTCTGGCCCGACAGGCTTTCGGTGAAGCGCCCGGCCGCGACGGCCAGGGCATCGGCGGCACCCGCCACCAGGGCATCCACTGCAGCACGTTGCTGCACCGTCACCTGGTTCAGGCCTTGCAGCAGGTTGTGCATCTGGGTCATGAGTTCGCGGCGCTCGTCCAGCGCATGGTTGTCGCGCTCATTCAGGCTGGCCCTGTCGGCCCGCAATTCGGCCAGCAGGCTGGCTGCGGCCTGCGGCACCTCGGCAGCGGTGTGCATGAGGCGCGACATGGGGGCTTCCAAGGCCGTGCCCAGCGTGGCCAGTTGGCTGGCCAGTTGGGCCTGCAATGCGGTCTGCAGGGCACCCATGCTGTCCAGTGCGGCCTGGCTGCGGGCGCGTTCGTCTTCGCGCAAAGCTGCCAGCCCTGCCTGCCAGGCAGCGGTCAGTTGGGCCATGCGCTCGTCGTGCAAAGTGGCCGCACGCGTGTCAGCGGCCAGTCGCTGGCGCATGGCTTCTTCAGCAGACTGTAGCAACAGGTTCAATTGATCTGTGCGCTGGACAGCATTTTCATCCCATTTTTCCATCCAAGCCTGTGCGGTGTGGTCCAGGCGGTCGCACACGGCCTGTTGCTGCGCCAGCGCATGCTCGCCCTGCGACTTCGCAGCCTGTTGCTGCAGCCGCTGCCAGGACTCGACGGCTTCGTTCCAACTGGCCTGTCGCGCCTCATCGGCCACCCGCTGGGCCTGTATCGCCTGCCGGTGCGACTCGGCAGTCGAAGCCAGCCAGGCTTGCGACCGCTCGTCAAAACCAGCGGTGAACTGCCCCAGCGCCGTTTCCAGTTGGCGTGACCACGCCGCTTGCGTGGCACCCTGCTCATCCAATGCCTGACGCCAGTGCGCCGACACTGCATCGGTCGTGACCGCCAGTTTGGCCAGTACCGTTTGCAACTGCTCGGCGGTCAGGGTCTGGAGTTCGGTGTACTGCGACCGCGCATCGGTGGCCATGCGGGACACGGCCTGCTCCAGCAAGGGCTGCAACTGTTCCCCAGCCTGGCGGGCGCTGGTGCTCAGACTGTCTTGCAAAGCACTCGAAACCGATTGGGCCAGGGCCCTGTAAGCCACCGACACCTCGGCATGAAAAGCCGTCTGGCCGGCCAACATCTGCTCGGACACCTGCTGGTTGCGCTGCTCCATCTGCTGAACCAGGGTTTTCAGCTGCCCCACCACGTCGGGCAGCAGCCGCGCCTGTTCCTGCAGCGCGAGGTAGGCCTGGTCCCGGTGATGCGCCTGCGTGAAGGGCCTGAAGTCGGTGATCAGCCGCGCATCGAATTCGCCCACCACGGCCGTGCGCTCGCGGCGGCACAGCGCCGACATCATGCCCAGCAAGGCTGACGTTGCCACGCCCGCAACCGACGTGCCAAATGACAGGCCCAGCCCCTTGATGGGTGCCGCCAGAGCCGAGCGTATGGTTTGCAGATCGGTCGACCCCTCCAAAGCAAACAGCGCCCCTTTGAACGTGACCACCATGCCCAGAAACGTGCCCAACATGCCCAGCATGACCAGCAAACCGACCAGATAGGGTGTGAGCGCCAGACCGGGCAGGGGCGTGCGCCCGGTGGAGATGCGACCCTGCACACCCGCTTGCAGGGGCTGCGGCAAAGTCTGCAGCCAGGCCGACAAGTCCGCCAATGGGCTGGGCAGCCGGTGCAAGGCCAGTTGCAGCGCCACCGTCTGTGAACGGAAGCGCCAGACCTCCCAGGCACCGAGACCGAACACCGCACCGATCAGCAGCGTCATCAGCAACGCCACCGTGTTGGAGCCTGCAAACCCCAGAGCGATCCAAGCCACGGTGGTGGCCCCTGCGGCCAACAAGCCGAACCAAACTGCTTGTGTCATGTCTTTCATGTCGGTGTGTGTGTGGCGGCATCAACCAGCGCCAGCACGGGTTGCATGCGGGCATCCAGTTCGGCCAGTGCCATGCGTCGTGCGTCCTGGATGAGCTTCAGACCAACCGAATCTGCGAGTGGCAAAGTCGCATCACCTGCAACACCCGGATCACCCGCTTCTACCGCTTCCCCCGCTTCACCCGCGTCACCCGCGTCGCGCGTATTACCTGTGAAATTGGCTGCGGGTGCGTATTGCGCGTACCGCTTGGCCAACAAACCCGGCACACCTGCAAACGCCTTGTGCTCGCGCACCGAGAGTGCCTGCATCAACGTGGCATCCAGCTCCAGCAACGGTGCCAGGTGCGGCTGCGAGACGGCCAGGTTGTCGTACACCCGCAGGTAAAGCGTTTCCAGGTGCACAGCCATGTGGCGCTGCACCTCGGCATACCGCTGTTGACAAGCCGCCAGCACATTCGGGGCGGGCTCGTCCGCAAACTGCAACAGGTCATCGATGAAGGCCGCGAGCGTTTCACGCACACGCTGGCATTCCACCCGCAAACTGCTCGCGTCGACAGGCTTGTCCTCCGGCACGTGCAACCGTGCGGTGTCGCTTGACACCCAAGCATGCAGCGCCAGGCCATCCGCGACACTCAGCCCGGCGGCCAGACGCTCGGCAATGTCCTGACGCGACGCCTTTTCATCGGCGAGCCCCCAGGTGACCAGCAACTTGTTGAGAGGTGGCGCATGAGACGAACTGCGCATGGGCATGGACGGTGTTCAGACGCAGAAATGAAAAAGGCTTCCCAGCTGGAAGCCTTTTGCAACGATTCTGGCCAAGTTGATTGGCGAGATGAGTGGTAGGACGTGCAGGATTCGAACCTGCGACCAACGGATTAAAAGTCCGCTGCTCTACCAACTGAGCTAACGTCCCACTCACGCCGGACACAACTGTGTTGCATCCGACAAGCCTCAAATTATAGCCCATTTTCAGCGGATCAGTCCACCTTCCAGAAATTCGTTTTCGCGTCGGCGCGAAATTGGGACCATCACCTCACCCCGCCAGCCCATTCATCACGTGCGCTGCGGCCACCATGCCGAAGGTGGCAGTCACGGTCACCGACGATCCATAACCGTGGCAATTCAGGCTGCTGTCGTGCGTGGCATCGCCACTGGTGGCACAGGACGCATCCGGCGCAGCCACCGCTTCGCGGCTGAACACCACACTCAGGCCGATGCGACCGGTTTTGGGCGCACCGTGGAACCGGCGCAACTGGTACCGCATTTTGGCCAGCAAGGGGTCGTGCGTGACAGCCGACAGGTCATCCACCTCAACCGCTTGGGGTCGCCGCTTGCCACCCGCCGCGCCCACCACCACGTGCAGACACCGCTGACGGAGCGACCACTCTGCCATGGCCAGTTTGGCACGCACCTGGTCGCATGCATCGACCACCGCCAGGGGCAGAGGCGACATGGCGCGTACCGTACCCAGCAACTGGGCAGCGTTTTCGGGCGTGACAAATTCATCCACCGTGTGGACCGCGCAGTCGGTGTGAATGAGTGCGATGCGCTCGCGCATGGCCTCGACCTTGGCCTGACCCAGCGTGGGGCCGAGTGCATGTACCTGACGGTTGATGTTGGACTCGGCCACGTGGTCCATGTCAATCAATGTGAGTCGACCGACACCCGAGCGTGCGAGCGCTTCGGCCGCCCAGGAACCGAC
>DDUQ01000079.1:0-63779 GCA_002344885.1 Comamonadaceae bacterium UBA2334 | reverse complement strand
TGTTGGACTCGGCCACGTGGTCCATGTCAATCAATGTGAGTCGACCGACACCCGAGCGTGCGAGCGCTTCGGCCGCCCAGGAACCGACCCCCCCGATGCCCACGACCACCACATGCGCATCGAACAGACGTTGGGCGGCGGCGGTTCCGTACAGGCGCCGCAGGCCGCCGAAGCGGCGCTCGAAGTCGGGCTCAGTCACGCATCACCAGCCACATCTGGAAACGCAACGCTGCCACCGCCCCCAGCACAATGCCCACCACGGCCAACACGCTGGTCAGGCTGAGGGTGGACAATCCTGACAGGCCCTGCCCCACGGTGCAGCCCATGGCCGTCACGCCGCCGACGCCCATCAGCGCTGCGCCCACAATGTGCACAGCCGTGTCCTGTGTGCTGCTGAAACCTTCCCAATGAAAAGACCGGGTGGCCACGGCGTACACAAAGGAACCCAGCACCACACCCACCACCGACACGATGGCGGTGGTGAGCAGTTTGGATGTGTCACTGAACAGCACCAGCCAGTCGATGGCGTAGGCCATAGGCGCGGTGAACGTCAGTGCCTCCATCAGACCTGACGGCGTGCCGACAAACACGGCTTCGAGCGTCTCGGGGTGCTCCGGCACGAATCCCATGTGACCAGTGACCCACCACATGGCGACCACGCACGCACCGATGCCGACACCCGCCAGCACATTGTTCGCCTGCCGGAAATCAGCCGAACGGAACACCCAGATCAGCAACCCCAGCGCCACGCACACAGCAGCAACCGTTGCCGCACCAGGCACGTCGAGCGCACGGGCCAGCCAGCCTGGCAGACCACTGCCACCGGGCATGTCAAATGCAACGCGGTCCACTGTGTTGACGCGCAGCACGGCCGTGACGCCGCGAAGCGAAGCAAAAGCGGCAATCCCCATCACGGCAAACACCACCAATGCCTTCAGGCTGCCGGCTCCCATGCGCACCAGCGTCTTGCTGCCGCAACCCGAGGCCAGCACCATGCCGAAGCCGAACAGGGCACCACCGACCAACGCCGACAGCCACACCACACGCGGCGCGGTGTAAAAATTCTTGCTGGCATCGATGGCACCGAATGCCGCCAGCCCGTAAAAGCCCAGGATGGCCACCGCCACCGCCAGCACCCACATGCGCAGGCGTGTCCAATCGCCCATGTTGACCACGTCGCTGATGGCCCCCATGGTGCAAAAGTGGGTTCTCTGGGCCACCCAACCAAACACGCAGGACACAGCAAACGCAGCCCACAGCACTTCCGTGCGCAGCGCCGCCAGTTCAATCAGGGTCATGTCTGCCACCCAAGCTGGCAATCAACGCATGCGGGACAAACGGTCACGCGCCGTGGCAGCTGCTTCGGACTGGGGATGGGACTTGACCAGATCCTCCAGCGTCTTGCGCGCCGATTTCACATCTTTCAACTCGGACTGACAGTTGGCGATGGCCAAACGGCTTTCGGGCACCCGGGCGTGCTCGGGTGCCACCTGTCCCAGGCGACGATAACTCTCGATAGCATCCTTGTAGGCGCCGGTGGCGTATTGCGCATTGCCCAGCCAGAACAGGGCCGACGGCAGGTATCCCGTGGTGGGGAACTTGCGCAAAAACGCCTGGAACGAGGTGACAGCAGCGTCGAACGTGCCCTTGCGCACAAGCTCCATCGCCTGGTCGTACTCCGCCCGCTCCTCAGCCTTCACGCGGAACTCCTGTCCGTCCAGGCTGATTTTGGACGGCTCCAGCTGGCGCAGGCGCTCGTCCAGCGCGACCAGCACGTCTTTTTGCTGGCGTTGCAACTCGGACACATCCCGCGCCAACTGCTCGGCCTGACCGCGCTGGCGGGCCAGTTCCTGGCGCAGGCCTTCGATCTGGTTCGACAAATCGAGCAGACTGCGCCGGGTGGGTGCAGCGGTTTCGTCGTTCAGCCGTGCGAATTCCTGTGACAGGCGCGCCAAAGCCGCCTCGTTCTGGCGGCGGTCAGCGTCAACACGTTCGCGCAGGGCAATGATGGCCTTTCGGGCTTCGTCATCGCCGAACAACTGGGCCTGGCCGATGGCCGGCACCAGTGCCAGACACAGCAGGCCTGCGTGCCAGAAGTGCCGGCTGAGCCGACCACGCCGTGGGGTGCTGCGGACAGCAGGTGTGGATGCGCGCATGGCAGGCTCAGCGGTAGCTCAGTTCCACACGGCGGTTCTTGGCATGGGCCGCCTCATCGGAGCCCTGCACGGCAGGCTTTTCTTTGCCGAAGCTCACGGCTTCCTGCTGAGCTTCACTCACACCCAGCACCGACAGCGAGCGGCGCACGGCCTCGGCACGCTTCTGGCCCAGCGCCAGGTTGTACTCGCGGCCACCGCGCTCGTCGGTGTGGCCTTGCAGAACCACTTTGCGTGCGGGGTCGGCCTTCAGGAAGCGGGCATGCGCTTCCAGCGTGGCAGCAAACTCGGGACGGACGATGAAGCTGTCGTAATCGAAGTACACCAACCGCGAGACCGACGCTGGCGGCTCGGCCAGCGCACGCTCGTCCACCACCACGGGTGCAACCCGGTTCGAGCTGCTCTGCGCACCGGCAGCACCGTCGGCCGGGCCGGTGGCGGCCGAGCCCGTCCGGTCGGAGACGGGCACCTCGTCCAGCTTGACATTGGAGCCGCAGCCCACCAGAGCGGTCAGCAAAACAGCAGCCGACGCGAAGGCTGCGAAACGGGAAGCAGGTGCAGAAGTTGTGAAAGTCATGATGATTTCAGTAGCAAAGAAATAAAACAGGAAAAGCGTTGGAGACAAAAAGATTCGAAATTTATAACAGACCGGTGATCAGGGCACGAACGGACCCCAATCGGGTTCACGGATGTCGCCCTGCGCGGTGGACAGGCGGGTTTTGATGCGGCCATCCAACGTGGTGGTCATGAGGGCTTCGCGCCCCTGCAGTTTGGTGGCATACATGATGAGTTTGCCATTGGGGGCAAAGCTGGGGCTTTCGTCGGCCGAGGTATCGGTCAGACTGGTCACGTTGCCGGAAGACAACTCCATGAGTTGGAGCTTGAAAGCACCGCCAATCCTCGACACATACGCCAGCCACTTGCCATCCGGGCTGATGGCAGGCGAGGTGTTGTAACTGCCCGCAAAGGTGACGCGCTCGGCCTGCCCGCCACGGGCGGCCATTTTGTAGATTTGCGGTGCACCACCCCGGTCGCTCACAAAGTAAACAGTCTGGCCGCTGGCATCCCACACCGGTTCTGTATCGATGGAGCCCGACTGCGTGAGCCGCGCGTGCGCACCCGACCCCACATCGATGCTGTAAATCTGGGAACTGCCATCCAGCGTCAGCGTTGCCAGCAAGGCCTTGCCATCGGGTGACCACGCGGGCGCACTGTTGGAGCCTTTGAAATTGGCCATCAGACGGCGGCGGCCCGTGGCAATTTCGTGCGCGTAGATGACGGGCTTGCGCGACTCGAACGACACGTAGGCCAGCTGCCCGCCTGCCGGAGACCAGGCCGGCGAAATGATGGGCTCGGGGCTGCTGAGTGCCACCTGGCCGCCCTCGCCGTCCGCATCGGCCACCCAGAGGCTGTGCTTGCCTGCGTGTTTGGTCACGTAGGCAATGCGGGTGGAGAAGATGCCTTTTTCACCGGTGAGTTTTTCGTAGATGTAGTCGGCCATGCGGTGCGCAGCCAGGCGCAGGTCGCCAGGCCGCACCGGGAGGCTGACACCGCCCAGGTCCTTCAGCCGGACCACGTCCCACACCCTGAAACGCACATCAAACCGGCCATCTGCAAGCCTGGTCACGCTGCCGGTCAGCAGCACATCGGCCGAGCGCTCGCGCCAGGGGGCCAGGTCGGGGCGCGAAGTCTCGTCGAGCACCACCCCCACCACCGGCACCACACCACGGAACTGCCCGCTGCGCTCCAGGTCACCCCGGACGATGGATGCGAGGTCGACTGGTACGGCATCGGCCCCTTTGAACGATGCGATGGCGAAAGGGATTTGCGTCAGCCCCACCCCCGACACCTCCACCCTGAACTGGGCGTGCGCGGCTGACAAGGACAACAAGGCCGAGGCACCCACGAGGGAGCGCCTTGAAAGCAACATGGACATGGACTGTTGGAATTGAACTGAAAACTGGCCGGGCGCAGCCGGGCAAGGCTGGCTCCGGTCGATAATACCGGACGCATCCGGCGCACATACCGGACTGTCCGACCGAATTTGTTGACAAAGGTTTCGCAAACTTGCGCCCTTTGGCTCCCTTGCCAACCTGTCTTGAACCCAATGGGCTCTCCCCCACCGTTGACACAGCGCCTGAAAAGGTTGTGGCCCTATTTTAAACCTGCTCGAAAAGGCGTAGCACTGGCTGCACTGGCAACGCTGGTGGGCGCGCTGACCGAGCCCATGATTCCGGCACTGCTCAAAGCCCTGCTGGACGATGGCTTCGCATCGGGCAAAGTGCCCCTGTGGGCAGTACCGGCCTCGCTGATGGGGTTGTTCGGCATCAGAGGGCTGGCAGTTTTCACCGCGCAATACGCCCTGAGCTACACCGCTGCGACCGGCCTGAAGGCCATGCGCCTGCACATGTTCCAGCGGCTCAGCGGCGCTGATCTGAGCCTGTTTCGCCAGCAAACGGCCAGCGGCCTGTCCAACACGCTGGTGTACGAGGCCCAAACCGGCTCGTCGATGCTGGTCAGCTCGTTCCTCACTCTCACCCGGGACAGCCTGACGCTGCTGGCATTGCTGGGCTACCTGTTCTACCTGAACTGGAAGCTCACGCTGATCGTGATGGTGATCTTCCCAGCGCTGATTCTCATCATGCGGGTGCTGTCGGCGCGCCTGTACCGGCTGACCCAGTCCAGCCAGAAAGCGACCGACGAACTGGCCTATGTGGTCGAAGAAAACGTGCTGGCCCACCGCCTCATCCGGCTGCACGGTGCACAGGACGCACAGACCGCCCGCTTCGACCACCTGAGCCAAGGGCTCAGGCGGCTGGCGCTCAAGTCAACCGTGGCCTCGGCGGCCATGACACCGCTGACCCAGATGCTGGCAGCGGGCGCATTGTCTGCCGTGATTGCCATTGCCTTGTGGCAAAGCAGTGTGTCGGGCGTGACGGTGGGCAGTTTTGTGTCGTTCGTGACGGCCATGCTGATGCTGATCGCGCCGATCAAGCACCTGGCCGAGATAGCCGGCCCGATCACACGTGGCGTTGCCGCGCTGGAACGGGGGCTGGACCTGATCGATGAGGCACCGGAACAACCCGGCGGCACACATGCCCCGGCACAGGTGAGCGGCCATGTATCGCTCGTACAGGCGACAGTCCGATATCCGGGCAGCGATGCCCCGGCACTGAACGGGGTCAGCCTGGACATTGCCCCGGGCGAGGTCGTCGCACTGGTCGGCCCATCCGGCTCGGGCAAGACCACGCTGGTCAACCTGTTGCCCCGCTTCACCGACCTGAGCGAGGGCAGCATCTGCCTGGACGGCACCCCGCTGTCCGAATGGAACTTGGCGGCCTTGCGCCGCAACATCGCCATGGTGAGCCAGGATGTCGTGATGCTGAACGACACCCTCGCCGCCAACGTGGCGCTGGGAGCCGTGCCCGATCCCGAACGGGTGACACAGGCAATGCGCTCTGCGAACCTGGGAGACCTGATCGAGAGGTTGCCCAAGGGCATCCACGCAACCGTGGGGCACAACGCCACAGAATTGTCAGGTGGGCAACGCCAGCGCCTGGCCATTGCCCGGGCGATTTACAAAAACGCCCCCATCCTGATCCTGGATGAAGCCACTTCGGCGCTGGACAACGAGTCCGAGCGGCTGGTGCAGGAGGCGCTGGGCAGGCTGATGGCGGGCCGCACCACCATCGTCGTGGCACACAGGCTGACCACCATCGAACACGCAGACCGCGTGGTGGTGCTGGCTGATGGGCAGATCAGGGAACAGGGCACCCACGCACAGCTGATGGCGGCCGACGGCCTGTACGCACGCCTGCACAACCAGCCCACCTCATCGCCCTCAACGTCAGCCCCTGCGGCCTGACGGGTGGCCGCCTCTCGGTGGCCTGCCCGGTCAGCGGCTGGGCCGCTCAGATCAGCACGATGTCGTACTGCTCCTGTGACATGGCACCGTCGCTTTGCAGCGAAATCGGCTTGCCAATGAAGTCGCTCAGCCCGGCCAGGTGAGCGCTTTCCTCGTCCAGAAACAACTCAATCACCTGGGGCGAAGCGACCACACGAAACTCGCGCGGGTTGAAGGCACGCGCCTCGCGGAGGATTTCCCGCAGGATGTCGTAACACAGGCTGCGGGCCGTCTTCACTGCCCCCCTGCCCTGACAGGCCGGGCAGGGCTCGCTCAGCATGTGCGCCAGTGACTCCCGGGTGCGCTTGCGGGTCATCTCCAACAACCCCAGGCTGGAGAAACCACCCGCCATGGTCTTGACACGGTCGCGGGCCAACTGCTTGCGGAACTCGGTCAACACCGCTTCACGGTGTTCGTCACGCGCCATGTCGATGAAGTCGACGATGACGATGCCCCCCAGGTTGCGCAAGCGCAACTGCCGCGCGATCACCTGGGCTGCCTCGAGGTTGGTTTTGAACACGGTGTCGTCGAAATTGCGCGCGCCGACATACCCACCGGTGTTGACGTCAACAGTCGTCAGGGCCTCCGTCTGGTCGATGATGAGGTAACCGCCCGACTTCATGTCCACCCGACGGCCCAGCGCCCGGCTGATCTCCTCGTCCACGTTGCACAGGTCGAACAACGGACGCTCACCCGTGTGCAACGCCAGTTTGCCTGCCGTGTCAGGCATGAACTCGGACGCAAAACGCTGGAGCTCGCCAAACTGCTCGCGCGAATCGATGCGGATGGTGCTGGTGTCGGCGCTGGCCAGGTCGCGCAGCACCCGGCGCATCAGGTTCAGGTCCTGATGGATCAGGCTTGCAGGCGGCAGGCGCACCGCAGCTTCCTTGATGCGCAACCATGTTTTGCGGAGGTAGGCAATGTCGTCGGCCAGCTCCGTGTCGGAGGCATCTTCCGCGTTGGTGCGCAGGATGAAACCACCGCCCAGGTCGGCCGTCAGTGCCACCAGACGCTTGCGCAGCGACTCCCGCTGATCCGGGGGTATCTTTTGCGACACGCCCACATGCGCGTCCTGAGGCAAAAACACCAGCAAGCGCCCCGCGATGCTGATTTGTGCCGACAGGCGGGCCCCTTTGGTGCCGATGGGGTCTTTCAGCACCTGCACCATCAGGGACTGGCCCTCGAAGATCTGCTTTTCAATGGGCAGCACCGGGTTGGGCTGCAACAACTCGGGTGTTTTGCCCGACTTGCCCGTCTGGGGCTGCCCGTCGCGGCCCGGTGCATGCTTGGCCTGGATGTTGGGCATGAGGTCGGCCACATGCAAAAAAGCGGCGCGGTCGAGCCCGATGTCGATGAAAGCCGATTGCATGCCCGGCAACACCCTCGACACCTTGCCCAGGTACACGTTGCCCACCAGCCCACGTTCCAGCGTGCGCTCAATGTGGACTTCCTGCACAGCCCCTTGTTCGACCACCGCCACGCGGGTCTCGTGCGGTGCCCAGTTGATGAGAATGTCCTGGCCCATAGAGGGTCTTTCAAAGAAACGATGCCACGACTGTAACGCCTGCACACGCCCCGTCGCCGCCCCAGCGCCGGTGTGTGCAACGTGGCCCGTTAAACCAGGTGCAAGCCCGCCTGCTGCAACACCTGCGCCGTTTCAAACGCGGGCAAACCCATGATGCCGCTGTAACTGCCGTCGATGCGGCTGGTCCACAACGCTGCCAAACCCTGAATGCCGTAGGCACCGGCCTTGCCCACGGACTCACCCGTTGCAACATACCGGTCGATCGCATCCGGCGTCAGCTCTGAAAATGTAACTTTTGAGGCACTTAACGCTTGATATATATGGCTTGACAGCTCTGTTTTTTGAATAACACCCACCGCCACCGACGTGTAGACCTTGTGCGTCCGCCCGCTCAATGCCGCAAGCATGCTGCGGGCTTCGTCTGCCGACGCGGGTTTGCCCAGAATGCGGTCACCCAGTGCCACCGTCGTGTCGGCACACAACACCGGCGCCGGGGGCAAGCCTCTGCGCTGCAGGCGCTGCAAGGCTGCCAGCAGCTTCAGCCGGGTCACCCGTTGCACATAGCGGCGTGGCGACTCACCTGCCTTGACCGCTTCCAGTGACTCGGCGTCCTCCGTTGCATCGGGCAACAGCAGTTCGCACGTCACACCCCATTGGGTGAGGAGTTGCAAACGCCGGGGGCTCTGGGATGCCAGGTAAAGCATGGGCGCGGCCGCTTCGGGCTGAACAGGCTTGCGGTCACGCATGGGGCTTTACTCGCGGTGATAAGGATGGTTGTGGTTGACCGACCAGGCGCGGTAAATCTGCTCGATCAGCAGCACACGGGCCAATGCATGGGGCAAGGTCAGATCGGACAAACGGATGCGCTGCGCCGCCTGTGCCTTGAATGCCGGGTCCAACCCATCGGGCCCACCGATGACGAAGGCCACGTCATCGCCTTGCAACTGCCAGCCTTTGAGCTGCTCGGCCAGCGCGACCGTGGTGAGGTTGCTGCCCCGTTCGTCCAACACCACCACACGGGCACCACGCTGGGTGCCCGACTGAATGGCCGTCTCGATGCGGGCCCGTTCGGCCTGCAGCAGCGTGGCCAGGGTCTTGGAGCCCCTGGGCTCTGTCTTGACGGTTTTGATCTCGACACGGCAATCAGGCGGGAACCGCTTGGCGTAGTCGTCATAGGCCGTCTGGGCCCAGTCGGGCATGCGCTGGCCCACCGCCACGATCAGCAGTTTCATCGCTCGGCGGGGTTGTGTCAGGTTGCCTTGCTGCGTGCTGCAGGCTTGCGCGTTGCGGTCTTGCCTGCCGCTTTTTTGGCGACCGGCTTGCCCACCACCACGGTCTTAACCTTGACCGGTGCAGCCGCCGCCGTGCCGGCAGACTTGCGGGCTGTGGGGGTTTTTACAGCTGTTTTGGCGGTGGCTGTTTTGCCTGCTGCAGCAGGCCGGGACGCTGGCTTGGCGGCGGATGTCTTGGCAGCGGCTGTGGCGGTTATGGCCTTGCCGGTGGTTTTGCTGGCCACTTTGGCAGGTGGCTTGCCAGCCGACCGGGGTGTTGCCTGCACGGGCGCTGCCGCATCGGCTGACGAGGCCGTCGGGGCTTTGGCAGCCCTGGTTGCAGCAGCTTTGGCCCCTGCCGCTTTGGCTGCGGCCGATTTGAGGTGAACAGCCTTGCCGCCCCAGATTTCTTCCAGGTGGTAATACTGCCGGATGGTGGGTTGCATCACATGCGCCACGGCAGCGCCGCAATCGACAATGATCCATTCACCGTTGTCTTCGCCTTCGATGCGCGGCTTGGGAAACCCGGCCTCGCGCACCGCGTCAGCCACACTGCTGGCCAGTGCCTTGGTCTGCCGGTTGGAGGTGCCGCTGGCAATGATGACCCGCTCGAACAGCGGCGACAACAGCTCGGTGTTGAACACCACGATGTCTTGCCCCTTCACATCCTCCAGCCCGTCCACGATGGCGCGCTGGAGTTTCTGTACATCTGTTTTGCGGGGCTTGGTATCACTCATACGTGTGTGTTCTGGTAAAGCTGGTGTTGTGAAATATAGCTTGCGACCGGGTCCGGTAGCAATTGGGACATGTCTGCAGTGCCTGCGGCCGCTCGGGCCAGCTGCTCTCGCACGGCCGTGGAGCTCACGTCCACAGGCTGCCACCGCAGCGGCTGCGCAGAGAGTGCGGGATGAGACGGATGAATCAAAAAATTTTCATCAGAATGCTCGTCGGCGCATATTTTACAGCCTCTTTCAGCTACAACCAGCGTAGCAAGTTCAGCAATGGACTGCCAGCGGTGCCAGGTGGTGAACCGCGCCCACTGGTCCCACCCCATCAACACAAACCATTGGGCACCCGGAGATTGCCCTTGCAGTGCATGCAGCGTGTCAACGGTGTAGGTGGGGCCGGCGCGGTTCAGTTCCAACTCGGACACCTGCGCAGCATGTACCTGTGCAAACGCCAGTCGGCACATGGCAGCTCGGTGCCGGGCAGCACTGGGCTGGGTCGCCTTGTGCCACGCTTGCCCTGTGGGCATGATGAAAAGCCGGTCCAACTGACACTGCGCCGCAAAGGCACGGGCCATGGCCACATGGCCCAGGTGCGGCGGGTCGAACGCCCCGCCGTACAGGCCACAGCGCAGACCGGTTCCCGAAGCGCCTGGCAAGGGAGTCAGACCCAGTCTTTGCGCACCAGGAAGTCGGTGTACAGGCGGCTCTCTACCGACCCTGGCTCGGGCTGGCGGGCATACGCCCAGCTGACCAGGGGCGGCATGGACAAGAGGATGGACTCGGTTCGCCCTCCCGACTGCAGACCAAAGTGCGTGCCCCGGTCCCACACCAGATTGAACTCCACATACCGCCCACGGCGGTACAACTGGAATTCACGCTCCCGCTCGCCGTATGCCAGGGCCTGGCGACGCTCGACGATGGGCAGGTAGGCCGTCAGGAAGGCGTCGCCCACCGCGCGCAGCATGGCAAAGCTGTCGTCAAAGCCCAGTTCGGAAAAATCGTCAAAAAACACGCCCCCCACACCACGCTGCTCGTTGCGGTGCTTCAGGCAGAAGTAGTCGTCGCACCAGGTTTTGAAGCGGGGGTACTTGTCGGCACCAAAGGGTGCCAGCGCGTCGCGGCAAACCGTGTGGAAATGCCGGGCATCTTCTTCAAACCCGTAATACGGGGTCAGGTCCATGCCGCCACCGAACCAGCAAACGGGTTCGCCACCGCCCACCGGCGTGGCCGCAATCATGCGCACGTTCATGTGGACCGTGGGCATATACGGGTTGCGTGGGTGGAACACGAGCGAGACGCCCATGGCCTCGAAGGGGGCCCCAGTCAGCTCGGGACGGTGGTGTGTGGCCGACGGTGGCAGTTTGGGCCCGCTGACATGCGAGAAACCGCAACCCGCCCGTTCGAACACAGGCCCTCCCTCCAGAATGCGGGTGATGCCACTGCCCTGCAGTCGTTCGCCAGCGGGCTTGGTCCAGGCATCTTCCAGAAAAGGCGTGCCGTCCAGCCCGGCAATGGCCGTGGTGATGCGGGTCTGCAAGTCCGTCAGGTACTGGCGAACCACCGAAGCCTGACCAGCGGCAACAGGCGGAGCGGACGTGGAAGCTTGATCATTCATAAAAAACAGAGCAGAAAAATCAATATTACAAAGCGCGGAAGCCAATATCTTTTCTGAATTGCATACCGGCAAACGTCACCTGGTCAACCAGCGCGTAGGCGCGTGACTGCGCATCTTTCACACTGTCGCCCAGGGCGGTAGCGCACAGCACACGCCCGCCGGATGTCTGCAGCGTGTCATCCACCAGCGTGGTACCGGCATGGAACACCACCGCGTCTGGCGTGTCAACGGGCAGCGCGGTGATGGCATCACCCTTGCGCGGGGTGAGCGGGTAGCCGTCAGCCGCCAGCACCACGCCGAGGGCGCAGCGGCTGTCCCAGCTCAGCTCGGTGCCGGCCAGCCGCTGGTGGGCCGCATCCAGCAGCACCGCTGCCAGGTCGGACTGCAGGCGCATCATGATGGGCTGCGTTTCGGGGTCGCCCATGCGGCAGTTGAACTCCAGCGTTTTGACCGCGCCGTCTGGCGTGATCATGAGACCCGCATACAGGAAGCCGGAATAGGGAATGCCATCGGCAGCCATGCCCGCCACCGTCGGCAGGATGACTTCTTGCATCGCCCTGTCGTGGATGGCGGGCGTCACCACCGGCGCGGGCGAGTAGGCCCCCATGCCGCCGGTGTTGGGCCCCTGGTCGGCATCGAGCAAGCGCTTGTGGTCTTGCGAGGTGGCCAGTGGCAGCACCGTGGTGCCATCGCACACCACAATGAAACTCGCCTCTTCACCCTGCAGGAACTCTTCAATGACGACCCGAGCGCCGCCCGCGTTGTGCTGCACGCCAAACTTGTTGCCAGACTCGTCCGAGCCCAGCATGAAGTCAACCGCCTCGTGCGCTTCGGCCAAGGTCATCGCCACCACCACACCTTTGCCTGCGGCGAGGCCATCGGCCTTGACAACGATGGGCGCGCCCATTCGGTCAATGTACGCATGCGCCAGTGCCGCATCGGTGAATGTGTCGTAGGCGGCGGTGGGAATGCCGTGGCGGGCCATGAAAGCCTTGGAGAAGGCCTTGGAGCTCTCCAACTGGGCGGCCGCCTGCGTCGGGCCGAACACCGGCACACCGTGGGCACGCAACTCGTCCACCAGGCCAGCAGCCAGGGGGGCCTCGGGCCCCACCACCACCAGGCCGATGCTGTTCGCCTGAGCCCACTGCCGGATGCCCACCACATCGGTCGCAGACAGTTGCGGCAGGCTGACCAGCCGCGCATCACGGGCCGTGCCACCGTTGCCAGGTGCCACGTAAACCGTCGCCACACTGGGGCTCTGGCGCAACCGCCAGGCCAGCGCGTGTTCTCGCCCCCCATTGCCCACCACAAGAACGTTCAGAGTGGGGGAAGATTGCTGTGCTGAATTCATGTGCGAGTCGGGTGGCCCTGTTCAGACCTGGCCCATGGGGAAAAATTTACAGTGGGTGAGCTACTGGCCGGCCGTGGCGCTGCGTCGAGGCAAATCAGAGCACCAATGCCGCGTTGTGGAACACGTTCTGCACGTCGTCAAGGTCTTCCAGCACATCGAGCAGCTTCTGCATACGAACCGCGTCGTCTCCGGCCAATTCGATGGTGTTGTCGGCTCGCATGGTGACTTCGGCCATCTCGGGCACCAGGCCTGCCGCTTCCAGTGCGTTCTTCACGGCTTCGAAGTCGCCGGGCGCAGTCAGCACTTCGATGGCACCGTCGTCGTCGGCGATGACATCCTCGGCACCCGCTTCCAACGCCAATTCCATGACCTTGTCTTCACTCACGCCGGGCGCAAACACCAATTGACCACAGTGCTTGAACTGGAACGCCACCGATCCTTCCGTGCCCAGGTTGCCGCCGTGTTTGCTGAACGCATGGCGCACCTCGGCCACCGTGCGCACGCGGTTGTCGGTCATGGTGTCCAGGATGACCGCCACACCGCCAATGCCGTAGCCTTCGTAGCGGATTTCTTCATAGGACACACCTTCCTGGTTGCCGGTGGCCTTGTCGATGTTGTACTTGATGCGGTCGGCCGGCAGGTTGACGGCCTTGGCCTTGTCAATGGCCAGGCGCAAACGGGGGTTGGCACCCAGGTCCGAACCACCGCTGCGCGCCGCCACCGTGATTTCGCGGATCACCCGCGTCCACAACTTGCCACGCTTTTCGTCCTGACGGCCCTTGCGGTGTTGAATATTGGCCCATTTGGAATGCCCTGCCATCGAAACCTCTTGATTGTTCAAACTCGAAAAACGGCTCAACGCTCGGGAGCCGGCCGCATGGGATTCGCGGCTGAAAGTGCTTGTGTGACCCGCTCAGATTATCTCAGAGCGAAAATTTGGACGTCCTTGGACATCCTTGCCTGTGGCAGGCGTGTTTTCGTGCCGCGGACGCGCGGGGTTGCGTTGACGAGGCTCCGCGCTATGCGCCAGTGGCCGTCTGCAACCCTTTACCAACACAGCATGTCTCCGTGCTAAACCCGGCACAAAACTTTCTTATGATGTGAATCAAATCAGCATGTTTTGTCCCAACGTGCCGTTTACCGGACTTCACCTTCAAAACTGTTCCATGCGACTCACAGCGTTTGAACGCGACAGCCTCAAACAGGCCGCCAGAGTTCACTTTGGTGAAGATGCCAAGGTGCGACTCTTTGGGTCGCGCACAAACGACATGGCACGGGGCGGCGACATTGACCTGCTGGTGGAGTCCAACTGGACAGACGCTGCCAAACTCGCACAGGCACACACTCAGTTCCTGGCAACGGCATACACGTTGTTGGGTGAACAGAAGCTGGATGTGCTGCTGGATTACCCCGGACGCTCCACACATCCACCCATTTTTGAACTGGCGCGTGAGCAAGGGGTCTTGTTGTGAAGCTGACAGCCGGTTTGCGCTTGACTGACGCCTGGCAACAATGCCAGCGCCACGTTCACCACCTGAACCATGCTCTGCATGCGTTGAGCCCCATGTTGCCCGTGAGCGCCAGCGCGTTGACCGGGCTGAGTGATGAACAGGTTCAAGACTGGGACCAGTTCATCTTGCGGTTTACCAAACTGCAAGACGCGATGGGCTCCAGGTTGTTCCCGGCCGTGCTGACGTACCTGCAGGAGCCGTTTGAAGATCGGCCCATGCTGGACAAATTGCATCGCCTGGAAAAGCTCGGATACCTGTCCAGCGTACAGTCCTGGCAAAACTGGCGTGCAATACGCAACAGTTTTGCACACGACTATCCGGAAGACAACGCACTGAAAGCAGGCTACCTGAACCTCGCCACCGACATCGTGCCCGAACTTCTGGACACGCTCGACCGAATAGCACCCATCGTGGATGCAGCCAACGCCTGACCCAGCCGCTGAATTTCGACCGCTCCGCGCCCTCAAGGACACACTCATGACCGAACCGCTCATAATTGCCCGCAACGCCCACACCGAATGCGTCCTGCACCTGGACAAGGCCAACCGCCACGGCCTCATCACCGGGGCCACCGGCACCGGCAAGACCGTGACCCTGCAGGCCCTGGCCGAGCAGTTCTCACGCCAAGGGGTACCTGTCTTCATGGCCGACATCAAGGGCGACCTGACGGGCGTGTCCCAACCCGGCAAGGTGGGGGAGAAACTGGCCAAAATTCTGGGCGAACGCAAGCTGGACTTGCCCGAGCCCAAGGCCTTCCCGGTGACCCTGTGGGACGTGTTTGGCGAGCAAGGCCACCCGGTCCGCGCCACGGTCAGCGACCTGGGCCCCCTGCTGCTGAGCCGCATGCTGAACCTGAACGACACTCAGGCTGGCGTGCTGCAACTGGTGTTCAAAATCGCCGACGACAACGGCATGCTGTTGCTCGACATGAAAGACCTGCGCGCCATGTGCCAGCACGTGGGCGACAACGCGAAGGACTTCACCACCGAGTACGGCAACATCAGCGCCGCGAGCGTGGGTGCCATCCAGCGTGCCCTGCTGCAGGTGGAGGAACAGGGTGGCGACGTCTTCTTCGGCGAGCCCATGCTGAACATTGCCGATTTCATGCAGACCGAAAGCGGGCTGGGCATGATCAACATCCTGGCCGCCGACAAGCTGATGAACTCGCCCAAGCTGTATTCCACCTTCCTGCTGTGGATGCTGAGCGAGCTGTTTGAAAGCCTGCCCGAAGTGGGCGACCTCGAAAAACCCAAGCTGGTGTTCTTCTTCGACGAGGCACACCTGCTGTTTGCCGACGCCCCCAAAGCACTGGTGGAGCGCATCGAACTGGTGGTGCGGCTGGTGCGCTCCAAGGGCGTGGGCGTGTACTTCGTCACGCAGAACCCGCTGGACATCCCTGACAGCGTGCTGGCCCAACTGGGCAACCGCGTGCAGCACGCGCTGCGCGCCTTCACCCCGCGCGACCAGAAGGCTGTCAAGGCCACCGCGCAAACCATGCGCCAGAAGCCGGGGCTGGACATCGAGGCCGCGATCACCGAATTGGCGGTGGGCGAAGCACTGGTGAGCTTTCTGGACGACAAAGGCCGCCCGGCCGTCACCGAGCGGGCTTACATCCTGCCGCCGTCAGGTCAATTGGGGCCCATCACCCCCGACCAGCGCAAAGCCCTGCTCGCCAACTCACTGGTGGCCGGCGTGTACGAAAAGGCGGTAGACCGGGAATCGGCCTACGAGCTGCTCAAAGGTAAATCCACCGGTGGCGCAGCGGGCAACAGTGCGGGTGGGGCCACCACTGGCACCGCCACAGGCGGCGCACCCCAGGCTGAAGCAGGCAACAGCCTGATGGATGGCGTGAAAGACATGCTGTTTGGCAGCACCGGCCCCCGTGGCGGCCAGCGCGATGGGCTGGCACAGACCATGGTCAAGTCGACCGTGCGCACCATTGGCACCCAAGTGGGACGGGAGATTCTGCGCGGCGTGATGGGCAGCCTGCTGGGTGGCGGCGGCCGCCGTCGTTGATCAGTTGCAGTAAGACGCTGTCTTCCCGCGCTCCGGGCCACGCCGGGTGGTCACTTGACCCGGCCACAACCCCGCCGCAAGCTCCGTCCACAGACCCGGATACCGACATGCCTGCACGGCCGCCGGCCGATCCACGGACATACCTGCGACCGGCTCAGGTAAACCGCAGGCACATCGCAGGTACGTCTCAGACACATCTCAGGCCCGGGGCGCAAGCCTGCCCAGCGTGGCCTTGAAGCTGTCGACCGCGCCGGCCCCTTTGAAGTATTTGAGGTTGTCCAGACCCCGGTCCACCAACGGGCGCAGGGTTTTCATGTCAGGTGCCGCGCCGATCTGCAACACCAGGATCTGCCCATTGGGCCCCAACTCCCGGCTGAAAAAATCTTTCAGCGTTGCGACGTAATCGGGAAAACTGAGCGCGGACGGGCCGCTGTCTGCTGCCACTGCCGCTGCTTCAGCCTGTGCCGGCTCGGCAGCGGGTTGGCCGATGATCTCCACCAAACCAAGGTTGTGCAGTTCTTCCAATGCGGCCAAACCGCCCGCGACCGTCAACATGCCAGCCAGTTCGCCCACAGAGCGCTTGCCATCAACCATGATCAGCCCGGGCCGCAGCCGGACGGGCAAAACAGGCAAGCGCTGCGCAATGGCATCGCGTCCGAGGTCTGTTTTGGACAGAATGGTTTTTTCCTTGAGCACCCTTGATATGTCTCCACGTGATGCAAACAACCGTTGCAGCGTTCCCGGGCTGTTGGAGCGTGCCATCGCCTGGCAGCCCCACAGTTGGCTCCCCTGATTTTCACCATGCAACACCACACTCCGCAAGACGGGAGAACCCTCATGGCACCCACCGGCAAAAAGCGCCGCTGCCCTGCCCGGGAAGGTGGGTCAGTCAGTGTGACGGGGGACGCGGAGATGCCCCTGCTTCGAATGCAGCGCGCCACGCCTCGATGCGCTCGCGGTTGACACCAAAGTCTTTGCGGCCCAGTCGGCTGGCCGAGCGCACGTGGATCACCCCTGTCGCGTCGGCGCGAAGCAGTTCCACATCATCCACAAACCGCAGCCAAGGGGTGCTGGCCTCGGCACGCAGGTAGGTGGGTTCTTCAGCCACCACTGCCACGCCGGGTGTGCGCCGCACCACCTTGCTGAGCCGGGTCCAGGCTTGGGCCATCGATTCACCCTCGACGGGCCTGAACGGTGCGATGCGCGCGTAGGCCTGCTGAGGATGGTTGGCATGCCAGTCGACCTGGCTGCTGACGCTGTTCGGGGTGTCGGACGGTGCAGCCAGACGCCCCTCGGCCACACCCAGAGCCGCGCGTGGTGAACCGCGGAAACCACCCAATTGCCCTGTCAACACCACAGCAGCCACCACGACGAGTGGCAACATGCCCCATATCAGTTGCCTGGATCGTGCGGCCACGGTTCACCCCTTGTGTGCCACCGAACTGACACCCTGCCACTGGCAGGGCAACACCGGCAAGGCATCAGATAAAAAAGTAGCACTCCACAATTGTCAATAAAGCGCCAAAGGCTTATTCAGACAACAATTTCCAGGTATCCACCACCGAATCGGGGTTGAGGGAAATGGAGCTGATGCCCTCTGCCTTGAGCCACTGGGCAAAGTCAGGGTGGTCGCTGGGGCCCTGCCCACAGATGCCGATGTATTTGCCCTGACCCCGGCAGGCTTTGATGGCCATGCTGATGAGTGCAGTCACGGCAGGGTCACGCTCGTCGAAGTCGTGCGCCAGCAATTCGAGGCCCGAGTCGCGGTCCAGGCCCAGCGTGAGTTGGGTCAGGTCGTTGGAGCCGATGCTGAAGCCATCGAAGAACTGCAGATACTGCTCGGCCAGGATGGCGTTGCTGGGAATCTCGCACATCATGATGAGCTTGAGTTCGTTCTCGCCCCGCTTCAATCCTTTGTCGGCCAGCATCTGCGTGACGCGTTCGGCTTGTTTGAGCGTGCGCACAAACGGCACCATGACCTGCACGTTGGTCAGACCCATGTCCTCGCGCACGCGCTTGAGCGCTTCGCACTCCATGGCAAAGGCTTCGGCGAAGTCTTCGCTGATGTAACGGGCCGCGCCACGGAAACCCAACATGGGGTTTTCCTCATCGGGCTCGTAACGGCTGCCCCCCATGAGCTTGCGGTACTCGTTGCTCTTGAAGTCGCTCAGGCGCACGATCACCGGGCGGGGCCAGAACGCCGCAGCAATGGTTGCCACACCTTCGGCCACCTTGTCCACGTAGAAAGCACGGGGGCTGGCATGGCCACGCGCCACCGATTCGACCGCCTTCTTCAGGTCGGCGTCGATGTTGGGGTACTCCAGAATGGCCTTGGGGTGCACCCCGATGTTGTTGTTGATGATGAACTCCAGGCGCGCCAGGCCCACGCCGCCGTTGGGAATTTGCGCAAAGTCGAACGCCAGTTGGGGGTTACCCACGTTCATCATGATCTTCACGCCCGCGTCAGCCATTTCGCCACGCTTGACTTCAGTCACTTCGGTTTCCAGCAGACCGTCGTAGATGTGGCCGGTGTCGCCCTCGGCGCAGCTGACGGTGACCAGCATGCCGTCTTGCAGATGGTCGGTGGCGTTGCCGCAACCCACCACAGCCGGAATACCCAGTTCACGCGCAATGATGGCCGCGTGGCAGGTGCGTCCGCCCCGGTTGGTCACGATGGCGCTGGCGCGCTTCATCACAGGCTCCCAGTTCGGGTCGGTCATGTCGGTGACGAGAATGTCGCCAGGCTGCACCTTGTCCATTTCAGAAATGTTGTGCACCAGGCGCACGGGGCCGGTGCCGATCTTCTGGCCGATGGCGCGGCCCTGTGCCAGCACGGTGCTCTTGCCCTTGAGCTTGTAGCGGTGCTCCACCTGGTTGCCTGCCTGGCTTTTCACGGTTTCGGGGCGGGCCTGGAGGATGTAGAGCTGACCGTCGGTACCGTCTTTGCCCCACTCAATGTCCATGGGGCGGCCGTAGTGCTGCTCAATGACCAGGGCGTAATGCGCCAGTTGCTCGACATCGGCATCGCTCAGGCTGAAACGATTGCGCTGCTCGACAGGTACATCCACGGTTTTGACCAGCTTGCCGCTTTGCGCCTTTTCTTCTGGCGTGCTGAACGTCATCTGGATGAGCTTGCTGCCCAGGTTGCGGCGGATGGTGGCGCGCTTGCCAGCCTTCAGCATGGGCTTGTGCACATAGAACTCGTCGGGGTTGACAGCACCCTGCACCACTGTTTCGCCCAGGCCATAGCTGCTGGTGATGAACACCACGTCTTCAAAGCCGCTTTCGGTGTCGATGGTGAACATCACGCCGGCTGCGCCCAGGTCGGAGCGCACCATGCGTTGCACACCGGCGCTCAGGGCCACGTCGGCATGGGCAAAGCCCTTGTGCACGCGGTAGCTGATGGCGCGGTCGTTGTAGAGGCTGGCAAAAACCTCTTTCATTTTGTGCAGCACCTCGTCGATGCCCACCACGTTCAAAAAAGTTTCCTGCTGACCGGCAAACGAGGCGTCGGGCAAATCCTCGGCCGTGGCCGACGAGCGCACGGCAAAACTGGCGGCTGCGTTGCCTGCGCTCAGCGTGGCGAAGGCCTGGCGGATGGCGGCCTCCAGGTCGGCCGGGAATGGCTGGTTTTCCACCAGTGCACGGATTTCGGCACCCACCTGGGCCAGCGCACGCACGTCTTCGGTGTCCAGCGCATCCAGCTTGGCGTTGATGCGGTCAGTCAGGCCGTCGTAGGCCAAAAACTCGCGGAACGCATGTGCCGTGGTGGCAAAGCCCGTGGGCACACGCACGCCTTGGGGCAGCTGTGAAATCATTTCACCGAGGCTGGCATTTTTTCCGCCTACAACCTCGACATCGGTCATGCGAAGTTGCTCGAAAGGCACCACCAGGGCATCCGGGCTGAACAGTTGAGACATGGGAACACTCCATCTAAGTTAAAAAACCGGGGGCGTTGCCAGCGTCAGTCGAGCCGTTGTTGTGCGTGTTCTGGGGCTGAATCGAGCGCTGTCAAACCAAAATGTCGAGATTGGCATCCAAGGCGGTGCATCACCATGTGCCGACAACCTTCCATTCTAAAGTTCGGGCACTCAGTTGGCCTGCTGCAAATGCTGAATGAATCCTGACCGCTCCATCAGCGACCGAGGTTGGGCTTGCAGGTAGTGGGCCGAGAGGCTACCCTGTTTTTTCTGAACGGCCTTCAGCAGTTGTTCCAGCGCATCGAGGCCACTGGTGTCCAGCGCAATCAGCATGCTCAGGTCCAGGTGCACCGCCACCCCAGGCTGAGAGGCCTCCACTTCGGCCACCAGCGCGTCCAGCTTGTCAATCGCGCCAAAAAACAGCGAGCCATACAAGCGAAAATGCAGCTCACCGCTGATGTCTGCGACCTTTTCAGCTACAAAAATACTGGCCTGACGTTTCACAAACAGCGCCACGGCCAGCACCAGGCCCAACTCCACCGCCACGGTCAGGTCAAAAATGACCGTGACCAGGAACGTGGACAGCAGCATCAACCGGTAGTGATTGCTGAACTGCTTCAGGCGGACAAATTCGCGCCATTCGCCCATGTTCCAGGCCACGAACAGCAGCACCCCGGCCAGCACCGCCAGCGGAATGTGCGCGGCCAGCGGCGCAGCCGCCAGCACCACCACTGCCAGCGTGACCGCATGCACCATGCCCGCCACCGGCGACACGGCACCGGCGCGGATGTTGGTCACGGTGCGGGCAATGGTGCCGGTTGCCGGCATGCCGCCGAAAAACGGCACCACAAAATTGGCAGCCCCCTGCGCCATCAACTCCTGGTTGGGGTCATGTTTGGGCAGGCCACTCAACTGGTCAGCCACGCGCGCGCACAGCAAAGACTCGATGGCCCCCAGCAGGGCAATGGCGAGCGTGGGCGTGACCAACTGCTTCACCGTTTCCCACGAAAAATCGGGCAGCTGAAAGCCCGGCACCGACTGTGGAATGCCGCCAAACCGGGTGCCGATGGTTTCCACCGGCAGGTGCAGCGCCCAGGCCAGCAGCGACAGCGTCACCAGCGCCACGACCGGGGCAGGGATGCGCGAGGTGGCGTTGAGTGCACTCACCGTGTCGGCGTTCTCGATAGACTTACGGAACCGCGAGTCGGTGGCAAACAACCGCGGCCAGGCCGCCAGGCCCAGCACACAGACCGCGCCCAGCGCAAACGCATAGGGGTTGAAGCTGCGCAGGTTGGCGGACAGCACGCTGATCTGGCTGAAAAAATCGGCAGGCATTTTGCTGATGTCCAGCCCCAGCCAATCGCGCAGTTGCGACAGCGCGATCAGCACCGCAATGCCGTTGGTGAACCCGATGACCACACTCACCGGCACAAAACGCACCAGCGTGCCCAGTTTGAACAGCCCCATGAGGAACAGCAGCACGCCCGCGCTGGCCGTGGCAATGAGCAGGTTGGCCAGGCCATAGCGCTCGACGATGCCATACACGATGACGATGAACGCCCCCGCCGGCCCCCCGATTTGCACCGACGACCCGCCCAGCGCAGAAATGATGAAACCGGCGATGATGGCCGTCCACAAACCGGCCTCCGGCTTGAGGCCGCTGGCAATGGCAAAGGCCATGGCCAGCGGCAACGCAACGATGCCCACCGTGGCCCCCGCCCCTGCGTCTTTTGCAAATTTGGCGGCGCTGTAGCCACGCAGGTCAGCCAGCAAACGCGGCACAAACGGAGATAGCGGCGGAAAAAATCTGGACATGTCAAACAGCACGTTGAGCGGGCACATTACCCCTGTGTGAATTGCACCGGGTTTCAGCACGCGCTGCAATCAGGGAAAGCGACCAGCATAAAGCATGCCCTTTGTCAGCCACACATCAGGCTGAAGGCGCACAGCGTCTGGCCGCAGGGTTACCATCTTGCACCGTTTGCACCAACAGAAGCCCACCATGTCCAACCGCACCGTGTTCGTCATTTCCGATGGCACCGGCATCACCGCCGAAACCTTTGCCAAAGCCATCCTGAACCAGTTCGAAACCCACCACCGCATGGTGCGCCTGCCGTTCACCGACAGTGTGGACAAGGCCCACAACGCGGTGCGCGAGATCAACCACACTGCCCAGCGCGAGGGCAAGCGCCCCATCGTGTTCACCACGCTGGTCAACATGGAGGTGCTGGAGGTCATCAAGGCCAACTGCCAGGGCATGATGCTGGACATGTTCGGCACCTTCGTGGCACCGTTGGAAGCCGAACTGGGCATCAAATCCAACCACCGGGTGGGCCGGTTTTCGGACGCATCGAAAAGCCGCGAATATCACGAACGCATCGAGGCCATCAATTTCTCGCTGGCGCATGACGACGGCCAGAGCAACAAAGACCTGGCGGGGTCAGACGTGATTTTGGTGGGCGTGAGCCGCAGCGGCAAAACGCCCACGTCGCTGTACCTGGCCATGCAGTACGGCATCAAGGCGTCCAACTACCCGCTCATTCCCGAAGACTTTGAGCGCCGCAAGTTGCCACCGGCCCTGACACCGCACCGACGCAAAATTTTCGGTCTCACCATCCAGCCCGAGCGCCTGAGCGAAATCCGCAACGAGCGCCGACCCAACTCCCGCTACGCCTCGCTGGAGAACTGCCGCCAGGAGGTGGCCGATGCCGAGGCCATGATGCGCCGTGAGGGCATCCGCTGGCTGTCCACCACCACGAAGTCCATCGAGGAAATCTCCACCACCATCCTGCAGGAAATCCGGCCCGACCGTCCGGTGTACTGAACAAGGCCCACCCAACACAGCCACGGGAACGCTGCTGCAGCAACGCAGCCGGTTTGATGCACGTCAACAAAACCGCGCGATGGCCCACCATCAGGCCTGCCTTTGCAGTAAGGTGGCGGGTTTTCAACTGAACGCCGCTCACCATGACCGCAACCGAAGCCAGCCAGCTCCGCCAAGCCATCCACCAGCAACGCGCCCTGTCACTGGCGGACGAAGCTGCGCTGGACTGGCTTACCGCGCAAGCGCAGCCCATCACGCTGGCCGCCGGACAAACCGTGGCCACCCCCCAACAGCAGCACCTGTACCTGCACCTGGTGGTGCGTGGCGAAGTGGAGCTGGAAGACCCGGATCACGACATCCGCATCACCCTGCGTGCAGGCGAACTGTTCGGCTACGGCACGCGGGCAAGCGCAAAGGGCGCATCTTGGAGTTCCAACACCCGCACCGATGCGCTGCTGGCACGCTGGACACCGGCCGTCATCGACCAGCTGCGCCACGACCACCCAGCCATTGCATTCTTCCTGGGGCACCGGACCGCGCGCACAGACACGCCTGCGCCCGGCCAGTCAGGCCAAACCCCCGCAGGCTCCAGCGGCACGCCAGGCAACAACCTGAACCTGATGACCGCGTCCATCCGCGCGCTGATCAAAAAAGAACCCATCACCCTGCCGCCTTCGGCGACCATCCAGCAGACCGCTCAGCTCATGAAGGCCAAGGGCGTATCGTCAGTCCTGCTGGTCGAGCAGGACCACCTGTTTGGCGTGGTCACTGACCGCGACCTGCGCAACCGCGTGGTGGCCAACGGGCTGGACATCCAGCAGCCAGTGCACCAGATTGCCACGCTGGCACCGTTCACGGTGGACGCTGCCAAACCCGCGTTCGACGCCATGCTGCTCATGGCCCGGCACAACATCCACCATGTGCCCGTGCTGGACGGCACCCGCGTGCTGGGCATGGTCACCGCCACAGACATGACCGAGCGGCACAGCACATCGGCCGTGTACCTGGCGGGCGAGGTCTACAAGCAAACGACGGTAGACGGTCTGGTGGCCTCGGCCGCCAAAGTCAAGCAGTTGCAGCAGAACCTGGCTGCGGCAGGTGCAAGCGCACTCAGTACGGGCCACATCGTGACCGCCATCACCGATGCGGTGACGGTGCGCCTGCTGCAACTGGGCGAAGCTCAACTGGGCCCTGCACCGGTGGACTATTTGTGGGTGGCAGCCGGCTCGCAGGCGCGCAGCGAACAGACAGCCAAGTCGGACCAGGACAACTGCATGATCCTGAGCGACGACTTCGATCCCGCGCAACACGGTGAGTACTTCAGCCAGCTGGCCAAATGGGTGTGCGACGGCTTGGACGCCTGCGGCTACATCCATTGCCCCGGCGAGATGATGGCCATGACCGACACCTGGCGTCAGCCCAAGGCCAAGTGGATCCAGTACTTTGACCGCTGGATCAACACCCCCGACCCCAAGGCCCTGATGCTGAGTTGCGTGTTTTTCGACCTGCGGGCCATCCACGGCGCAACCGCCCTGCTGGACGACCTGCGGGCCAGCATCCTGTCCAAAACCCAAGGCAACAGCCTGTTCCTGGCGCACATGGTGGGCAACGCGCTGAAGCACTACCCACCGCTGGGCATGTTCGGCAACATCACGGTCAGCAAGGGCGGGGACCACCCCAAGACCATCGACCTCAAGCACAGCGGCACGGTGCCCATCATCGACCTCGCCCGGGTGTACGCGCTGGCTGGCGGACATGCTGCTGCCAACACCGACGAGCGCCTGACCCACGCTGCCCACAGCAACGAAATCAGCGCCGAGCGGGCCCGCGACCTGCGCGATGCGCTCGAATTCATCGGCAGCCTGCGCATTGCCCATCAGGCCCGCCAGACTGCCTCCGGCCAGTCACCCGACAACCACTTGTCGCTGGACGAGCTTTCCAACTTCGAGCGCGCCCACCTGAAGGATGCCTTCCACGTGGTCAAAGGCCTGCAAAGCGTGCTGTCGCAACGCTATGGCGGTCGGATGTAAAGCTTTTTGAACCCCAGCGCTTGATATGCATAACTTATTTGCTATGAATTTATATTTATAGCAAACAAGTTCCATCATACAAGCGGCAGAGCCATTTTTAGCTATCAACCTGCCAGCGCAACGCCCACACCCGAATGGCACACCTGCCCGACGGGTGCGCGTGAACCGGCCCAGACAAGCGGGTGGGGCCGGTTCAATGCCTCAGTACTTCAGCCGCGCATAATAGGTTTTCTGCGCCGCTTCGCGCGCCTCGCGCAGGGTGTGGATGCCCATGTCCGCCAGCAGCGGCACCAAGCGCAAGAACACCTCGGCCGTCACCAGCGCATCACCCATGGCGGTGTGGCGGCCCATGACGGTGATGTTGAAACGCTCGGCAATGGCCTCCAACCGGTGCGATTCCTGTCCGGGGTGCACCACAGCTGACAGCAGCAGCGTGTCCAGCACCGGATGGTCAAACCGCAAGCCGGTGCTGGTTTCTTTCAGCGCCAGGAACTTCATGTCGAACGCGGCGTTGTGGGCCACCAGCACGGTGTCGTTCGCAAAGGCGTGGAACGCTGGCAACACCTCGCCAATGTGGGGCTTGCCCGCCACCATCTCGGGCGTGATGCCGTGGATGGGGATGGTGTGCGCCGGAATGGGCCGCCTCGGGTCCACCAACTGGTCAAAACATTCCTGCTTCAGCAGGCGGTTGTTGACGATGCGGGTGGCCCCGATCTGGATGATTTCATCCCCCTGCGAAGGGTTGAGCCCCGTGGTTTCGGTGTCGAACACGGTGAACGTCAGGTCGACCAGGCGGCGGTCGTCCAGGTGCTGGTCAGCGGGGCTGATGTGGAACAGGTCGAAGTCGTAGTACTCGGGTCGGCTGTCACTGCGCACGAACGCAGCCGCCTCCAGTTGCTCGCGCACTTCGGCCATGGGCAGCAGGAACCTGAAGAAGGCCTGGTGGCGCTGGCGGTCGCGCTCGAACCACATTTCGCCACCGTGGCGCGCCACCACATCGCGCACCGTCAGAGGCGTGGCCTCGCCGCCCGCACGCATGGGGTCCATCTCCCAGGTCATCACGGTTTCGGTGCTCATGGCCTGGCCGGTCCACACCAAGTCGAGCTGTGCCTTTCCGCCGCCTTTTTCGCCCAACCGCAACTTCACAAACTTGACTTCGAACTCCTCCACCAGACGCTCGCTCAGGTAGGCCAGCACCTGCAGCATGGAAAAGCTGTCCACCTTCAACCACACCCGGTCGTCGATTTCGGCGCTCTCCAACTGCACCCGCACCACCGGCTCCATGCGCCGCTGCGCTGCGGCCAGCAAGTCGAGGCCCAGCATCTCTTCCAGCGGCCAGCGCGTCTTGATGCCCGCGCTGGACTGCTGTGCCAGGTCGGTGATGCGCTGCCCCATGGCCGCGACCTCGTCGCGGATCACGCCCTGGAAGCGCTCGCGCATCGGCGCATCCAGGTCAGGGAACTCCAGCATTTCGATGGCCGCCCGCATGTTGGCCAGCGAGGCTCGGCTGCGTTCGGTCATCTGGTGAATCAGCGTGTCCTGTGTGGACTCGTCCTCGAACGCACGGGTGATGTTCTCCAGCATCAGCACAAACCCGCTGATGGCCAGCGCCGTCTGGCCCTCACCACTCGCAGCATCAGTGGCAGTGGCCGCACCCTCGGCCTGGCCACGCACCGGCGCCATCTGCACACGCAGCAACTGCCCTGCGCGGGTGGTCGTCACGAACTGGGTGGTGGGCTGGGCCACGCCCTTTTGCATGCGCTGCTGGATGTTCTCCAGCGCGTGCGTCACCAGCCGTTTGTCAAATGCCGCGTAAATGGACCGGCCAATGCCGATCAGCTCGGCCCCGTCGGCCAGCGTGGGTGCCGCCGACAGCGCGCGGAACTGCATGCGCGCCCGGTTGTTGTACAGCAGGATGCGCCCGTCCAGGTTGCACACCACCACACTCTGTGTCAGCTCGGACATCAGCGCAGCCAACCGGTTGCGTTCCTGTTCGATGCGCGCACTGGCCAGCGCCACCTGGCTGGCCACGTCAGCCTTCAGGGCCTCGCGCTGGTCAATCACGCCCTGCACGGCCGCAGTCAGCGCCTGCAACTCGGCCCCTGGGGCAGGTGGCAGGGGCTTGACCACATCGGTGGTCACTGCCACCCGTGCGGCATCGGCCAGCTTGACCAGTGGTTGCACGTAACGCGCCAGCACCTGCTGCGCCACCCAGCCCGCCAGCGCGGCAAACGGCAACAGGGTCAGCACCGCCAGGGCGGAGCTGGGCATCAGCGCCGCCAGCACCTGCTCGCGCACGTCAGGCTGCACCGTGCTCAACATCCACGCCAGCGACAGACCGCCCCATGCCAGCAGCACCCCACCGGCAACAGCACCCGCCAGCACCACACGTTTGTCGATGCGCCTCATGACGCACCGCCCAACAACTGCCGCACCTTTTCCACCAGCTCGCGTGTAGAAAACGGCTTGGTCATGTAGGCGGTGGCCCCCATGGCCTGGCCCTTGGCCACATCGGTGTCGCGCCCTTTGGCGGTGAGCATCACGATGGGCAACTGCTGACAGTCGGGCCGGGCACGCAACTCCTGGCAGACCTCGAAACCCGTCTTGCGCGGCATCATCACGTCCAGCAGCATCAGGTCGGGCACCTTCGCGGCTACGGCATCCAGTGCTTCCTGCCCGTCGCGGGCCACCTGCACCTGGTAGCCCTCGCGCTTCATCAGGTACTCCAGCGAAATGACGATGTTGGGCTCGTCGTCTGCAATCAGGATGGTTTGGGTCATGTTGTTCTCCTCTCGTTTTCAATGATTGAGCCGGTTAATTTGCCGGCGAATGGGGTCATGGCAAGGGCGAGTGGTCGCCACCTTCCACTTCAAGGGCGGTCGCCGCGAGCGGCAGTTCAAACACAAAGCACGACCCACCCAGCGGGCTGTCTGCCACCCACATGCGCCCGTGGTAGTGCTCGACAATCTGACGGCTGATGGGCAGCCCCAACCCCGTGCCCTGGGGCCGGTGGGTGCTCTCGCCACCCTGGCGGAATTTTTCAAAAATCAGGGCACGCTGCGCCTCGGGCACACCCGCACCGCTGTCGCACACACTCACTTGCAAGCACCCTGGCAAATGCGCCAGCGACACATGCACCTGCCCGCTGTCAGCGGGTGTGAACTTGGCGGCATTGGACAGCAGGTTGACCAACACCTGCGTCAGCCGGTCGTCATCAGCCATCAGCACCGGCACATCGGCGGGCAGCGACGCCGTCACGCTGATGTGCTTCTGCGCAAACAGGCTGGCGGTGGACTGCAGGGCATGGCGTACCAGGTCCGCCAGGTTGACCGGCGTGTTGCGCCAATCGGCATGGCCAGACTCGATTTTGGCCATGTCAAGCACCTGGTTCACCAAACGCGACAGCCGCTCGGTTTCGCCCACGATGATGTCGATGAACTGCACCCGCGTGCCCAGATCAATCTTGGGGTCCTCGCGCAGCATCTCAGCCATGGCGCGAATGGACGTGAGCGGGGTGCGCAGCTCGTGCGTCACCGACGACATGAAGTCGTCCTTGAGGGCGTCCAGGCTTTTGAGCTGGGCATTGGCGCGCTGCAGCTCGGCCGTGGCCAACTCCAGCGAACGCGACTTTTCTTCCAGTTCGATGGAGTGCGCCTTGATGGCCGATGCCTCTTGCAGAATCTGCATCACATCATCGACCGTCAGCGACTCTTCCTTGGCCACCGAAGCCACCATCACCCGGGCCGAAGCACTGCCAATGGCACCGGCCAGCAGGGTTTCGGCAAACTGCACGAGGTGAGCGTCGGCCTTCAGGTGTACTCGGTCAGGCACGCCGTGCTGGCGGGCATAGTCGTCGAACAGGTCCTGGGCGCGCTCCTCGCCCAGGAAGCGCTCGCACAGCGACAGCAAGTCGGCCAAGCTGGCGGTACCCCGCCAGAAGACTGGGCGCACCGTGTCAGTCCGCTGGAACACGTCGACAAACAACAGCGCCTGACTGGCCTCGCGCGCCTGCGGTGCCCGCCACAGCGACACAGCCACATAGGCACCGATGTTCAGGAACAGGCTCCAGAACAGTGAATGCGTCAGGTTGTCCAGCCCGCTCAGTCCCAGCAACTGCTCGGGCCGCAGCAGCGTCAGGCCCCAAGGCCCATGCTGCAAGAACGAGGCATCCACCCAGCCCGACTTGGCCAGCGAAGGCAGCAGCAAGGTGTACAGCCAGCAGGCAAACCCCACCGCCAAGCCCGCCAGTGCGCCCGCAGCGGTGCCACCGCGCCAGTACATGCCACCGAACAATGCCGGCGCAAACTGCGCCACTGCCGCAAAGCTGATCAACCCGATGCTGACCAGCGCATAGGCCTCGCCTGCCAGTTCGAAATACAGGTACCCCAGCAACAGCACCAGCAATATGGCCCCACGCCGGATGCCCAGCAGCAGCCCGGTCAGGTCGCGGCGGGCACGCTGGGCAAACCGCTGGCTGCGCAGCAACAGGGGCATGACCAGGTCGTTGCACACCATCGTGGACACGGCAATGGACTCGACAATGACCATGCCCGTGGCCGCCGACAAGCCACCGATGAACACCAACAATGCCAAAACATTTTGTCCCTGGCTCAAAGGGAGCGTAAGCACAAAAGAATCGGGGTGAGCGCCCTGCCCACCCAGCAGCAACAACCCACCGATGGCAATGGGCAACACAAACAAGTTGATCAGCAGCATGTACAACGGAAACACCCAGGCAGCACGGCGCAAGTGGTCTTCGTTGACGTTTTCCACCACCATCACCTGGAACTGGCGCGGCAGCAGGATGACTGACAACATGGCCAACAGCGTCAGACCCGCCCATTGGGCATAGGGAAATGCCCCGGCCGCATCCAGCCTGAACAGCCGTGCCAGTTCGGGCACCGCCCTTGCCTGCGCAAACAAATCTTGCGGACCCGCAAACAAACCGAACGTCACAAACAGGCCCACCGCCAGGAAAGCCACCAGCTTCACCACCGACTCGAAGGCAATGGCGGCCACCATGCCTTCGTGCCGCTCGGTGCTGTCGAGGTGGCGTGCACCGAACATCATGGTGAAACCGGCCAGCGCCAGCGCAATGTAGAACGTGCTGCTGGCCCACCAGACCGGGGCCACGGCACCGGCAGCGGGCGGCGTGAGGATGGCCACCGCCGACGCCACCGCTTTCAGCTGCAGAGCGATGTAGGGCACGATGCCCACCAGCGTGATGACCGCCACTAGCCCGGCCAGCAGCGGGTGCTTGCCGTAGCGGCTGGCCACAAAGTCGGCAATGGACGTGATGCGGTAGGTTTTGGCAATGCGCACCATCTTGCGCAACACCACCCAACCCAGCACCATGGCCAGGGTGGGGCCCAGGTAGATGGGCAAAAACCACACACCGCCGGAAGCTGCTCGGCCCACACTGCCAAAGTACGTCCAAGCCGTGCAATACACGCCCAATGACAGTGCGTACACCCACGCATTGGCGATGACAGACAGACCCCGCTCAGCGCGCCGATCAGCCCAACTGGCCACGGCAAACAACAACAACAAATAGCCAAACGACGCGCCAATGACCCACTGCGCCGTCATCGCGCACTTCGGTCGTCCGACCGCTCCAATAACCAAGCCAACAGGCCAATTAAGCCGGCCCACAGCACAAACAGCGCCAGTGGAAACAGTGGCAGCCCCCACACCCACTGGTCACCGTCCCACAGGGCAAGCAACGGGAAATTGAACGCCAGGCCCGCCAGGGCATACAGTGCAACCAGGCGAGAGCGGGTGGGACTGCTGGTCATGGAGTCAACGCCTGGCACACATCAGCAACGAGCCTTGGAGCACCGGTCAGGGTTTGGCAGCGGGCTGCCGGCCCAGCTTCATGTGGGCATGCCGGCTCAAGCCCAGCGAAGCAAAAAACTTGCACCAGATGGTAATGCCCCCAATGGCCGACCAAATTTCATAGGCCAATGACCCTGTGGCGACGGCCACGATCAGACAGGCGGCCACTGTACCGGCGATGAAATTGATGGCCATCTCGTAAGGTGCCCATTTTTCAGGGTTCTCGGGTGGCACACCATTCTTGAGCGCCACCTCTGAAAAATCGCGATTCATCACGATGCGCCACGCGCGCCGCAACCAGAAAAACGCCATGGGAAACAAGGCCAGGAACAACAGCCAGGTCATCGCCACGCTGACATCAAACACCATACCGGACTCCATCGTGCCTGTAGCAGACACCTATCACCATTGAAAAAGCCCCGCCAGCCAGGCTGACAGGGCTTTGTGATTGTGGCACCCGGGGCTGGTCGCCCCAGTGTGCACACATCAGTTGGCAGCAGCCAGCCGATCAGTGAGCGCCATCCACCAGCTTGGAGCCGCGGGGCACGCGAACAGCTTCCACCATGGCTTCGATGTGGTGTGGCACAGGCGTAGTCATCTTCATCACAATGATCGCGACGATGAAGTTCACCAGTGCACCCACTGCACCGAAGGCTTCAGGCGTGATGCCGAAGAAGCTGTTGGCACCGCCGATGAGGTCCAGGAACTCCGTGCCCTTGACGAAGAAGATGCCCTTGTGTGCAAACACGTAGAACAACGTGACAAACAGACCAGCCAGCATACCGGCCATGGCACCTTCTTTGTTCATCTTCTTGGAGAAGATGCCCAGCATGATCGCAGGGAACAGGGACGACGCAGCGATACCGAACGCCAGGGCCACCGTACCAGCCGCGAAGCCGGGCGGGTTCAAACCCAGCCAACCGGAAATCACGATGGCCACAGCCATGGCAATCTTGCCAGCCAGCAGTTCGTTCTTCTCGCTGATGTCTGGTGCAAACACACCCTTCACCAGGTCGTGAGACACGGCAGAAGAAATGGCCATCAGCAAGCCTGCAGCAGTTGACAGCGCAGCCGCCAGACCACCCGCCGCCACCAACGCGATCACCCAGTTGGGCAGCAAGGCGATTTCGGGGTTGGCCATCACCATGATGTCGGCGTTGACGGTCAGTTCGTTGCCCTTCCAGCCAGCTGCTTCAGCCTTGGCCTTGGCATCAGGATTCTTGGTGGCATCGTTGTAGTACTGGATGCGGCCGTCACCGTTCTTGTCGGTGAACTTCAACAGACCGGTTTTCTCCCAACGCTTCATCCAGTCAGGACGCTCGTCAGCCTTGATGGAGGCTTCAGGCGCGTACAGATCGCCACCGGCCTTCACCGCAGTGTTCACCGTGGCGTGCAGGTTCAGTTTGGCCATGGCAGCCACAGCAGGTGCTGTGGTGTACAGGATGGCAATGAAGATCAGCGCCCAACCAGCGGAAGAACGTGCGTCCTTCACGGATGGCACCGTGAAGAATCGCATGATCACGTGGGGCAGACCAGCGGTACCGATCATCAGCGACAGGGTGTACACGAACATGTTCAGTGTGCTGCCAGCCGTGGTGGTGGTGTACTTGCCAAAGCCCAGGTCGGTCACAACCATGTCCAACTTGGCCAGCAGGCTCATGTCGGTGCCAGAGAACGTACCGCCCAAGCCCAGCTGGGGCAACGGGTTGCCGGTCAGTTGCAGGGAGATGAAGATGGCAGGAATGGTGTACGCGAAGATCAGCACGATGTACTGCGCCACCTGCGTGTAGGTGATGCCCTTCATGCCACCGAACACTGCGTACAGGAACACAATGGCTTGGCCAATGTAGATGCCGGTGTCGCTGGACACGTTCAGGAAGCGGGAGAAGGCCACGCCCACACCAGTCATCTGACCGATGATGTAGGTGGTGGAGGCAGTCAGCAAGCAGATCACGGCCACGGTGCTGGCGCTCTTGGAGTAGAAGCGGTCACCGATGAACTGAGGCACCGTGAATTTGCCGAACTTGCGCAGGTACGGCGCCAGCAACATGGCCAGCAACACGTAACCGCCGGTCCAGCCCATCAGGAAGAGGCCACCGCCGTAACCCATGTTGGCGATCAGGCCTGCCATGGAAATGAACGACGCAGCAGACATCCAGTCAGCTGCCGTGGCCATGCCGTTGAGCTTGGGGCCCACAGCGCCGCCTGCGGCATAGAACTCGGAGGTAGACCCGGCACGGGCCCAGATGGCAATGCCGATGTACAGAGCAAAGCTCAGCCCAACGACGATATAGATGGTGGTTTGAAGATCCATGGAATGGGCTCCTTACTCTTCGTGAACGTCGAACTCACGGTCAATGTCACCCATCTTCTTGGCGTAATAGAAGATCAGTGCAATGAACACGTAAATGGAGCCCTGCTGGGCAAAGAAAAAGCCCAGTGGATAACCACCGAGCTTGATGCTGTTGAGTGCATCGGCGAACAGGATGCCGGCACCGAACGAGCACACAAACCACACGATCATGATTTTGGTGAGCAGTCCGATGGTCGCTTTCCAGTATCCGTCTGCGCTTTTGTCGCTGGACATGTGAAGTCTCCTAGGAAGAGTGAAAGGTCTCAAAAAAGGCGCCGAAACGCCGGGTTTTTGAACGCCGCCCACTCGTGGCAGGTGGCATTGCGGGGTGGACTGTGTTTTCCGGAACTTACAGATTGCTTGCCAAAAACCGCATATCACCCAAAGTCAGGGTAAGTCCCAATGGTTGGTATAAACCCTTGGTTTGGCGGAAATTGAGCGCAAATGCTCAACAATTGCCGGCAACCCCAAAGCGACAGTCGCTCATGCCACGAACCCAAAAACCATCTGAATTACCCGAGTCGGTCAGCAAAGCCTCACTTGAACAAAACGTGCTGCGGCAATTCAGGATCGTGTTCGCCGCGATCCGCGCGCACTTTCAACAAATTGAACAAGCTGTGGGCTTGGGTGGTGCGCAAGCTTGGCTGTTGTCGGTGATCGCGGATCAACCTGGCATCGACACCCAAGCATTGCCCGATCAAATGAAAACACGCCCAGCCATCGTCAATCAGGCCCTCAAAGGTCTTCAGAAAAGGGGACTGGTGCAAATTGACGCGAGCATGTCTGATCCGAACACATGGCACGTATCCTTGTCGACAACAGGGAAAACTCTGGTCTCGCGGATACCGCAGCCGCCGACAGGGGTGTTGCCCGTGGCCTTGCAGGCGCTGAACCCTGATTCTTTGGGCCAACTGGAGGCCGGGCTGGAAAAGTTGATCGAAGCACTCTCCGCAGACCCCAGGACTGGCGACATTCCGCTTGCGGAGCTCTGAGCCTCCGCGCAAAAACACCACCTGTCCTGCGTTCGCAGCTGAACATTACTGCGGATAATCTCCGGCTTTTGTTGCTTTCCAATCAATGGTGGTTCAACCAGCCAGTCAAGATGCGATCGACCTGACTCAGCAGGCATCCGCCATGCGGGTCTTGCTGCAGTTCCGGATGGTGTTTGGCGCGGTTCGGTCGCATTTTCAGAAGGTCGAGCACGCTGTGGGCCTGGGCGGTGCGCAGGTCTGGGCGCTTTCGGTCATTGTCGCCGAGCCCGGTCTGGGTGTGGGTCGACTGGCAAGCGCCTTGAACATCCGCCAACCCACGGCCAGCAACATGCTCAAAGCGCTGCAAGCGCGCGGGCTCGTCACCGCGAAAAAGAGCGAAACAGACCGACGTGTGCTTCAACTGTTCATCACTGCCGAGGGGCAGTCGCTGCTGGATGCTGTGCCGGGGCCTCCGATGGGCGTGTTGCCATCGGCTTTGATGTCGCTGCCAACCGAAGCTTTGCAGCGCCTGGAAAACGACCTGAACGCGCTCGTCGACAGGCTGGCCATCGACCCCAAGACGGCGCAGACACCCTTGGCTGATCTGTAGCCATCCCCGGCATGCGGACCAAGGTCTGCTGTCAGGCGGCAAGCAAGTTCTGGCGTACGCGCGCCAGCAACAGGTCGTCAAACGAGTAGAAGCCAGGCGGGTGCCTGAGCAGTTCCTCCAATGCAAAAGCCGCCCCCGTGCCGAATGCTTCGCGGCGGATGGCATTGTGTATCAGCCGCACGGTTTGATGAGGGAACCCAAAAATCACCTCATGGTGGCCCACGATACCCCCTAAGCGCAAAGACGTGATGTTCGATTCGTTCAACTCCAGGGTTTCGGCCAGCTTTCGGGCCGTGCCCGACACCTCGGGCTTTTCCCGGAAATGTTGTTCCAGTATTTCGACATCGGCAAACGGTGCAATGCCGCGCAGCAGCCTGGCAGCCAGCATCAGAAAGTTGATGCCCAAAGTGATGTTGGGCGACGCCATCACCCGAATGTGTTGGCCCAGGCTGCGCACGTAGGCCAACTGTTCCGTTGAATAGGCAGAAATGGCGCTCACCAGTGCAATGCCACGCTGGCAGATGGCATTTCCGTACACGGAGACCGCATCGGCGTTGGAAAAGTCCACCACGGCATCGACAGGATGGCGCTCCAGCCACTGGTCCAGTCCGCCATCGGCCATGCCCAGCACGGGCACGTCGATCCCATTGACTGTCACGGTTTCGCCCGCAGCATCGGCATGCCGTCTGGCGACCCAGGCCAACGCGTAGCGTGGGTCTGCCGCAAGGATGCTCGCCACCGCCGAACCCGCTTTACCATACCCCAACAAGCCAATTTTCAACATCTGTGTCTCCTTTTTTTTCATCAATCACATGCGATGAGCGAAATCATTCACATAGGTACAAATGTATCAGATACATTTGTACCTATTTTTTAAACCTCAACCCATTCAGGAGCCAGCCGTGCATCCACAAGTGCTCTCAGCCATCGCAAGCGAGCTGAAAGATTGGCACCTTTGGACGGGGCGTGCGGTGGTCCTGGCTTTTGCCGCGCTGGCAGGTGCCACCGTGGTGCTGTTCACGTGGATGACAGAACACGCGCTCGCCACTTTTTTCAGTCAACGCTCGCAGTTGCCCTGGTTGCCACTCATCTGGACACCGCTGTCGGCAGCTGCCATCGTGGCGCTGACCCTGCGCTTCGCACCAGGTGCGGCCGGCTCGGGCATTCCGCAGGTGATGGCAGCCTTGTCTCCCCAAACGCCACCTGCAATGAGAAGCTTGTTTGTGTCGCTCAGGCTGAGCGTTGCCAAAATGCTGCTGGCCACTTGGGGTTTGCTGGCTGGTCTGTCCCTCGGCCGAGAAGGTCCTTCGGTCCAGGTGGCGGCCGGGGTGATGCATCACGCCCGGCGCTGGATGCCGCAACGGGCGCAGGTGTCAGACCACGGTTTGCTGACAGCCGGTGGTGCGGCCGGCATTGCCGCTGCGTTCAACACCCCATTGGGCGGCGTGATGTTCGCCATCGAAGAGCTGTCGAAACACCCGGAACACCGCCACCACGGGCTGCTGCTGGCTGCCATCGTGTTGGGTGGACTGATGGGGGTGTCGGCCTACGGCAACGCCACTTATTTTGGTGTGATCCGGGTACAAGACTTGGGCTGGAGCTTGCTGGGACCTGCCCTGCTGGTCACCGTTGCGTGCGGTCTGGCTGGTGGCCTGTTCTCCCGCTTGCTGGTGCTGTCGTTGGCTGGCACATCCAACGATGGCCTCACGCGAATGAGACGGCGTTTTCCGGTTCGCTTTGCAGCGCTGTGCGGGCTGCTGGTGGCCATGATGGGGGTGGCCACACAAGGCGAAACATTCGGCAGCGGTTACGCCCACACCCGCAACCTACTGGAAGGCCAGGGCGATGCCAACCCGGTATCGGTGCTGCTGAAGTTCATGGCCACCTGGCTGACCGCCTGGTCGGGCGTGCCGGGCGGCATCTTTGCACCGTCGTTGTCAATCGGAGGTGCCATGGGGCACGAATTGGCCGGCCTGGCCAGCTACCCCAACACACCCACACTGATTGCCCTGGGTATGGCGGCATTCCTGGCCGCCGTGACGCAGGCACCACTCACATCCTTCATCATCGTGATGGAAATGGTCACGGGCCATGCCATGGTGTTGAGCCTGATGGCCAGTGCTTTGGTGGCCAGTGGCATCTCGCGCCTGATCAGCGCACCGTTGTATGCGTCGCTGGCCGGTCTGCAGCTGAACCGGCTCCCGGCACGGCCCGACCAGACAACGACGGGCCGCAGCGAAAACTGAACTCTGTTCAGCCTTGGTAAGGTTTCGGCCCCTACAATGCCGCGCCATTTGCACGCAGCTTGGCGCATACAACGGAGACATTTTTCCCATGAACCCCACCACCATCCAGGCCGTGGCGGCCGCGCTGTTTGCGCTGGCGCTGATCCACACGTTCTCGACCAAGTTTTTTGAACACCTGGCACACACCCGCCCCGCCCATGCTGGGGTGTGGCACCTGCTGGCCGAGGTGGAAATCGTGTTCGGCGTGTGGGCCATGCTGTTCATGGCCATCATGGGCGTGTTCGAAGGCTTCAACACCGCCATGGCCTACCTGGATGGCCGCAACTTCACCGAGCCGCTGTTCGTATTTGCCATCATGGTGGTGGCAGCCAGTAAGCCGGTGCTGCAGGTGTCGTCGGCGGCCGTGCAAGCGCTGGTGCGCGTCATGCCATTGCCCAAACCGCTGGCGTTCTTCTTCACGGTGCTGGGCATCGTGCCGCTGCTGGGCTCGTTCATCACCGAGCCTGCGGCCATGACGCTGGCTGCCTTGCTGATGAAGGACACCATTTTTACCAAAGCCTCGCGTCGCCTGCAGTACGCTGCGCTGGGTGCATTGTTCGTCAATGTCTCCATTGGGGGCACACTGACGCACTTTGCCGCACCACCCGTACTGATGGTGGCCGCCAAGTGGAACCTGGACATCGTGTACATGCTCACGCACGTGGGGTGGAAGGCTGCCATTGCCGTGTTCATCAACGCAGGTGTGCTGACCTTCCTGTTTGCCAAAGAGCTGAAAGCCATGGGCAACACGGCCCAATCGCCCTACACCGGTGTGCCCGGTTGGATGGTGGGCGTGCACCTGGCGTTTCTGGTGGCCATTGTGGTGTTCTCCCACCATCCGGCTGCGTTCATTGCGGTGTTCCTGTTGTTCATGGGGGTGGCAACGGCCTACCCCACCTACCAGGAGCGACTGATCCTGCGCGAGGGCCTGCTGGTGGCCTTCTTCCTGGGGGGGCTGGTGGTGCTGGGTGGCATGCAGCAATGGTGGCTGGAACCCCTGTTGCTGAGCATGAACGAAACCACGGTTTACTTTGGTGCCACGGCCCTGACGGCCATTACCGATAACGCCGCACTGACCTACCTGGCCTCGACAGTCGAAGGCCTCAGCCCCGAGTTCAAATACGCGGTGCTGACAGGTGCCGTGACCGGCGGTGGCCTGACCATCATTGCCAATGCGCCCAACCCTGCCGGTGCGTCCATCCTGAAGAGCACGTTCAACGAAGGTGCTATTTCGCCGCTCAGCCTGTTCTTGGGCGCACTGCCCCCGACCATCGTGGCCATTCTGTGTTTCCGCCTGTTTCCGTATTGAGCCAGGCCATACAGAAAAGCTATGAATAGATTAGAAATAACATAACGCGCAACCGATAGGACATGCCTATACTTACTTTCGTCGCGCCAACATGCTGCAGCAAAAAATGCCAGCAGCATGACAGCGTCAACAGAGTTTCCTTCGTTCAACCTCATAGATGGAGTTTTCATGTCCCTGATCAACACCCCCGTTCAACCGTTCAAAACCACCGCTTTCGTCAACCGTGGCGGCAAAGGTGAGTTCATTGAAGTGTCCGATGCCAGCCTGAAGGGCAAGTGGTCGGTCCTGATATTCATGCCCGCTGCATTCACGTTCAACTGCCCCACCGAAATCGAAGACGCGGCTGACAACTACGCCGAGTTCCAGAAGGCCGGTGCCGAGGTCTACATCGTCACCACCGACACACACTTCTCGCACAAGGTGTGGCACGAAACTTCCCCTGCCGTGGGCAAGGCCAAGTTCCCGCTGGTGGGCGACCCCACCCACGCCCTGACCAACGCGTTCGGCGTGCACATTGCCGAAGAAGGCCTGGCGCTGCGCGGCACGTTCGTGGTCAACCCTGACGGCATCATCAAGACCATGGAAGTGCATTCCAACGAAATCGCCCGTGACGTGAAGGAAACCGTGCGCAAGCTGAAAGCTGCCCAGTACACCGCCGCCAACCCCGGCCAGGTGTGCCCCGCCAAGTGGAACGAAGGCGCCAAGACGCTGGCTCCCTCGCTGGATCTGGTTGGCAAGATCTGAGTGTGCGCATCCGCATGGATGCACCGCACTCGTCTGGAAAGCGCTGCCCTCGGGTGGCGCTTTTTTTTCGCGCCACGATCGCTCACGTCGCGTCACCTCACGTCACGTTGCGACCGAACCCCGTCTTCGGTAACTACGCGCAATAGGCTTTTGCCAGAAGGTGATGAGTAATGGCTATCAATAGCTTTGAAACAACAAATTGGCTTTGTAAATAGTCATTACCTATACTTTCTGTATCGGTGACAGGCACCCCCGCACGGTCGCTGAAAACACCGCAACACCCTTCAACGGAGAAACACAACCATGCTCGACGACACCCTCAAAGCCCAACTCTCTGCCTACCTGGAGCGCGTGACCCAGCCGTTCGAGTTGGTGGCCTCGCTGGACGACAGCGCCACCAGCGCCGAGATGCTGGACCTGCTGCAAACCATCCAGAGCCTGCGCGCCGACAAAATCAACCTGCGCACCGATGGCACCGATGCCCGCAAGCCCTCGTTCAGCATCCGGCGCACGGGCAGCGACACCAAGCTGCGTTTTGCCGGGTTGCCACTGGGGCATGAGTTCACGTCGCTGGTGTTGGCCCTGCTGTGGACAGGCGGCCACCCCCCTAAAGTGGAAGCCGAGGTCATCGAGCAGATCAAGGGCCTGGACGGGGACTTCAATTTCGAGGTCTACATGAGCCTGTCGTGCCACAACTGCCCCGACGTGGTCCAGGCACTGAGCCTGATGGCCATCCTGAACCCCAAGGTCAAAACCACCGTCATCGAAGGCGGGGCCTTCCAGGACGAGGTGAACGCACGCCAGATCATGGCCGTGCCCAGCACCTTCCTGAACGGTGAACCCTTCGGCTCGGGCCGCATGCTGGTGGAAGAAATTGTGGCCAAGCTCGACACCGCTGCCCCGGCCCGCGAAGCCGCCAAGCTGACAGCCAAAGACCCCTACGAAGTGCTGATCGTCGGCGGTGGCCCGGCCGGTGCGGCAGCTGCGGTGTACGCAGCACGCAAAGGCATTCGCGTGGGTGTGGCAGCCGAGCGCTTTGGTGGCCAGACGAACGACACCATGTCCATTGAAAACTACATCTCCGTGCTGGAAACCGACGGCCCCAAGTTTGCTGCCGCACTCGAAGCCCAGGTGCGCCACTACGGTGTGGACATCATGAACCTGCAAACCGCCGCCAAGGTGGTGCCCGCCAGCAGCGAGGGTGGCCTGCTGGAGGTGCACCTGACCAACGGCGGCGTTCTGAAAAGTCGTAGCATCATCCTCAGCACCGGTGCGCGCTGGCGCAATGTAAACGTGCCAGGCGAGAACGAATACCGCAACAAGGGCGTGGCCTATTGCCCGCACTGCGATGGCCCGCTGTTCAAAGGCAAGCGCGTGAGCGTGATCGGCGGTGGCAACTCGGGCGTGGAAGCGGCCATTGACCTGGCAGGCATCGTGGCGCACGTGACGCTGGTGGAGTTTGCCGACCAGTTGAAGGCCGATGCCGTGCTGGTGAACAAGCTGAAAAGTCTGCCCAACGTGACCATCCACGTGAACGCCCAGACCACCGAGATCACCGGTGACGGCCAGAAAGTGAACGGCCTGACCTACAAGGACCGCGCCACGGGCGAGTCGCACCACGTGCCACTGGAAGGCGTGTTCGTGCAGATCGGCCTGGTGCCCAACACCGAGTGGCTGAAGGGCACGGTGGAACTGAGCCGGTTCGGTGAAATCGTGGTGGATGCCAAAGGCCACACCAACGTGCCCGGCGTGTTTGCTGCCGGTGACTGCACCACGGTGCCGTACAAGCAGATCGTGATCGCGGCAGGAGACGGTGCCAAGGCCGCCCTGAGTGCGTTCGACCACCTTATCCGCATGCCTGCGGCGGCCTGACGGGCCTGCTCAGCCGTACACCACCTCGGCCCGGCTGACAAACGCATCCACCATGCTGGCCGCAATGTGGTCGAACACCGATCCGGTGAGCGCATCGAGCGACGGGTGGGCGAGCGCATAGGTCAGCGTCAGTTCCACCTTGCAGGCATGCTGGTCAGGTGTGCCCAGCGGGGTGAACAGCCACAGGCCATCGAGGTGAGAAAACGGGCCGTCGACCAGCTCCAGCGCCAGGCTGTGGCCGGGCCGCAGGGTGTTGCGCGTGGTGAAGCGGTGGTGCAGGCCGTGGAAATCGATGTCCATCGTGACCTCGGTCAGCCCATCGGCCCGCACCACCTCGGTGGCGCGCGCGCACCAGGGCAGGAACTCGGGGTAGCGCGCCACGTCGTTGACGAGGGTGAACATGTCGTCGGCGCTGTGCCAGAGCAGTGCCGAGCGGTGAACAGTTTTCATGGGCGTGCGCGGCGGTGACCGTCTCAACGGCGGATGACCACCAGCTGGTACAGGCCACCGAAAAACGTGCGTGCGGTGCGGATGTGCGGCTCAGCCGTCTGGGGCAGCCAGGCAGCCAGCGGGCTGCGCCACAGGTCCAGGGCAAACGGCTCAAGGGTTTTCAGCACCGCCCACATGGGCAGGCGCAGCGGGTGCCACCACAACGGGCGGTGGTAGTCCACCAACACCAGTTGGCCGCCGGGTTTCAGCACCCTGAACGCCTCGGCCAGCGTGCGTGACCGCACATCGGCCGGCTGCTCGTGCAGCAGGAAGAACAGCACCACGCTGTCCTGACTGGCTTCAGGCAAGGCCAGCGACGTGGCATCCTGCTGCCACACGCTGACGTGCGGCTGCGGCCCCAGCTTGCGCTGGAGGTTGTCGACCTGGATCGGCGCCACATCGACCACCGTCAGGTGGGCATCGGGCGCCAGCCGTTGAACCAGGCGGGGGGTGAAATCACCGTACACACAGGCCACCTGCAGCACCTGGCCACTGACGGTGTCGCCCAACTCAGCCAACGCCGCATCGCGCAGGCGGGCAAAGTTGCCCCACAAAATGAGGTTGACCAGCCACTGCCGCTCGAACAGGCGCACAGCGTTGGGATGCAGATACGCCCACCAATAGGTGCGTGACAGGTAGGCTGGCACCGACACAGCGGACAAGTCGGGTGTTGAAGATTTGAGAACCGTCAAAATAAAAATATAGCTAAGAATGACACCAGTAAAACGCTGGAGCCAATATCAATTCATCATCTGCTACCCAAGGCGCTCTGGCTGGCCTGCGCCAGTGCACGCAGGGAATCGGCGATGTCGTCCAGCGTCTGCAGCCAGCCTGGCAGCAACGCGTTCTTGCGCTCGAACGGGCCGAAGTTGACCAGTTTCAAGTCGGGGTGCATGGCCATGATGGTCTCGATGGTGCCGTTGCTGTCCACCAGCCCCAGGCCCAGCGCATCCTGCCCGCCCCAGACCTCGCCGGTGGTGTACGTCTCGGGGGGCTGACGGAGCTTTTTGCCACGGCGCTCGACCAGCAGGGTCTCGAACTGGCGACCGAGCTCATCGACCAGCGCCTGTGCCTTGGCCTCGCCCTCGGGCGTGCTGGGCTCGAAGGGATTGAGCATGCCCTTGAGCTTGCCCGACGCATACGTTTTGGCCTTGACGTCGTACTTTTCGAGCACGCGGTGAACATCCCAGCTTTGCAGAATGGCCCCGATGGAGCCGACCAACGAATATTTGGCGCTGACAATCTCGTCAGCGGACAGGGCCACCATGTAACCCGCCGATGCGCCCAGGTTGCCAATAACTGCCTGGATGGGCTTGTCGTGCTTTTTGCGCAGTTCGGCCACTGCGTCCATGATGCGTTCGGCTTCCACCGGCGCACCGCCGGGCGAGTCGATGTAAAGCAACACGCGCTGCACGTGCTTGTCCTCGAACGCGCGCTTGAGTGACGCCACCACCTTGTCGGCCGAAGCCAGTTTGGCGGTAGCGCTGATCTGCCCTTCCACCTTCACCAGTGCCACGGCAGGTTCCTTGGCCGTCACACCGGGCACGGGCACCAGTGCCTTGGCGGCCATGGCGGCGTACAGGCCCAGCGAGCCGACGATGAATAGCCCGACCATCCAACGCTTGAAGCGCGCGGCGCGGCGCGCTTCGGCCTCGCGTTGACGCTGGTCGAGCACAAAGGCCCTGGCCAGTCCGATCATGGCCTGGTCAGACGTCTGGGCATCGCCCATCAGGGCGGCTTCCACCGGATCGGGTTGGCGGCGGCTGGCGCGCCATTGCTGAATGCGTTTGAACATGGGCTGCACTGTAACGAAAACAGGCTTCAATGTGCGCAGCACGGCCTCTCCATCTCACGAGCCATTCACCCGACCAGTCTGTAGGCTCAGGCGAGAAGCCAGTGGTTGTCCAGACGCCCGGCATCGAATCGCGCATGACAGTCCAATTGATCACCCCTGACAGAAGGGGTGAACGAACGCGGCAACAGCCCTCCAGCACGCCAGGCAGCCCACGGCAGGTACCCCTTGGTTAACGCACCGACATCCGGGCAGTGCGTGTGGCCTTGGTAGGCTCCGTCCAGCCCATAGTGCACCAATGAGTGACTGCGAGTGCCACTCACCAGAAAGCCATTTCCGGTCTGCCCAGTCCCGCCCAACACTGCAATATCTCCGCCATAGCCCGAGAGGGGGGGTTGGCCGGAAGCCAGGCGTAGCTCGCCCTCTGGATTGCCTTGCCAACCAAGGATGGCCAGCAATGGGGCACGGTCACGTGCACCAGGTTCTTGGTGTTCAGCCTGTAGCGCGACGCCTAGTAAAGGCTCGCCGTCCGACCTGACGGCCCACGCCAGGTGACGCAAGCTGAGCCGCGGATCATCCAGTCGCCATTGCCCAAGCAGATCGCCGCTTTGGGGGTGAAGACAGACCACGCTTGAGTCCATGCGGTATAAATTTCGCTTGGCACGACCGGTCTCTGGGGCCACCTCGATCCCCCCATTGGCGACAAACAGCATCCCGGCCATGGGATGTGCCTGACCGTTGCGTTTCAGCACAGTATTTGGCAGGTGCAAAACGGCATGTGGATCGAGTCCGTGTGTGGACCATTCGTCTGTCTTTTCGAGGTTTTGGGCATGTCGCACGCCCAACAGGCCCCGACCCGTGTCGATATCAATTTCCGTGGTGTAGACGGTCAACCCGTCGGCTGAGGTCCACACATGTCCACTGGTCACCCTGCCCGCTTCCATCCACACACATACGGGTGCCCCGTGCGCCGGAACACGCATCAGCCAATCACCCGGACGACGGGCCACCACCACCAGGCTGCCGTCCGCAAGGCATACCAAGCCGTGACCACGGGTCGGCAATTCCAACGAATGCAGCACCCGCATGCGCTGACCGTCCACCTGCAACCATCCGACGCGATGCGCACCGCTTGGTTCATCCCAGCAGGCCACCAGGCGTTGCGTAGGCACAAGACCTGTCCGGCCTGCCCATGTTCCGGCCGCTGTTGGCAAAGGCATGACGGCCGTCATCGCACCCTTGGCGAGGGCCACTAGCCAATCGCGTCGACGTGTGGGGCTCGTCATGGCACTGTCAGTCACCATCGGCATCGGAAAAACCAAGAGGGATGTCGAGTGCCGTAGCCACTTCGGTCTGGTAGAGCACGGTCACGGCTTTCAGGGCTGCTGCCACGGCCAGCAACTGACGGTGGTCAGCCGCGCGTGGGGGGGCTGTGGCGGGCAAGGCATCGAGCTGTGCGGTGACCGCATCGAGCGTTTTGGCCCAGCGCTGAGCCAGCGCGATATGGCCTTTGCCCAGCAGCAAAGCCTCGATGGGCACCAGCGCCTGATTGGGCACGGGGGGCGATTGGCGCTGAGCGGAGGTGAGTGCCCCTTGCACGCTCAGGCTGGCCCACTGGGCACGCCAACCGGCCAGGTTGGCTTCGCGTCCGATGCGGGCAAAGTGGGGGAGATTGCCTTTGAGGGCGTTGCCCGCTGTCTGCACAGCCTTGACAGGTTTTTCAATGTGCATCCAGCGCAGGCGCTCCACACCGCCCAGCCATTGGTTGAGCCACTCGACCAGCGCAGCGCGTGTGACTTCAACGTCGGCCTCTGACTGCGCCTGCCAGTCTTTGACAGCCCAGGTCCTCAGCTCGGCCGCCAACTCGCGCGCTTCAACTTGCACGCCCTGCGCCACCAGGACCAGGTACTGGCAGGTGGCAGTGGGCATGGGGCGGTTGACAAACGGCGCTTCTTTGGGTTTTTCACCGGGCTTGAGCCCGCGCGCATCAAACGCGCGCGCCCGTGCCGGGTCGAGCGGTTGCCCAGTCGACAGCACAAACTCAAATGCGGGCAGACCTTTGGCCAGGGTGCCCACCCGCTCCATGTCGGCCAGGGTTTGCGGTGCCTTGTCCAGCGCCTTGGCGATGAGTTCGGGACGGGTGGGCCAGAAGTCGATCTGCCGTTGCGAGCGCCGCGTCAGCACTGGGCCGATGGCAGGCGTGGACAGTGCTTCCCATGCAGCCATGGCCTGCTGCCACGACAGGCGCAGCCTGGCCGAAGCTGCTTGCAGTGGCTCAAACTCGGTGCCCAGGCCAGGCAGGCGCTCGCAGTGCTGCCGGGCGGCGGCCACCAGTGCATCTGCCTCGGCCTGGAAACGTTGTGCCAACGGTGGCAGCTGGTGTGCATACACACCTGTCAGCGCATGCTCGGCACTGTAATAAGGCACGGCCGTTTGCGCCGTGGCGGAGGTGCCGGCCGCAAAGGCCAGGAGGCAAGTGCCCCATGTAGCGAACGTCCGGTGCATCATAGGCTCTCCACAAATTTCACCAACGCAGCGCGCTCGGCTTTGCTCATCTTCAGCACGCGCTGCCTGGCCTCCTCGGCCTCGCCACCGTGCCACAGCACGGCTTCCAGTACGCCATTGGCGCGGCCGTCGTGCAGCAGGCGGGTGTGGCCGTTCACGTCTTTCAACAGGCCAATGCCCCACAGCGGCGGGGTTTTCCACTGGGTGCCGCTGGCCATGCCGTCAGGCCGGTGGTCGGCCAGCGCGAGGCCCATGTCGTGCAGCAGCAGGTCGGTGTAGGGGTAGATGGTGTGCCCCAGCAGAGCCGGGCTGCTCAGGCGCGGAAACTTAGCAGCCAGCGGCGGCTGGCCGGTGGTGTAGCTGGGCCGATGGCACACGGCGCACTGTGCCTGGGCAAACAGCGCCTGGCCTTTGAGCACTTGCGGGTCGGTCGGCTTGCGGCGGGCGGCAGGCGCCAGCACCGCCTGGTAGAACACCACGTCTTCCAGGGTTTTCAAATCGATTTCGTGCTCGTCACCATGCCCGCCTCGAGGTGCGGCCAGGCAATCGGCCTGAGCGGAGGTGCAGGCCTCTTCGGGTGCCCAGGGGCTGGTGATGCCGATGTCACCCCGGAAGGCACCAGCAGACTGATGCGCGATGGTGGCTGCACCGGCTTTCCAGCCGAAACGGCCCAGCATCATTTGCTGTGACGGCGCGTCCCACACGCGCGCTGCCACCCCCTTGATGGGCCCCGCCATGGTCGCCTGAGTCTTGGCGTTGGCCTGCACCTCGGCCTCGGGAATGGCCTCGATCAGCCCGATGCCCATGAGCTGTGGTGCCACGCGGGGGCTGAGCATCACGTTGGCGGCCATGGGGCCGTAACCCAGGTTTTTGAAGCCGTAGTGGGGTTGCTGCAAGGTGTAGCGCGTGCCATCGGCAAACCGGCCGTGCACGGGGGTGTGGCGGATAACCACATCGCCCTCGGGCTTCACGCCCTCAACAGCAGCGTTGTTGAACTGGTCGCCATAGGTGGGCTCGGGCACCACGCCGTCGTGTGGGTGGGGCGTGCCCGGCACCGACAGGCGGATGAGCATTTCGGTGGGCGGGTCGTGGTCCACCAGCCCTTTTTTGAACTCGGGCGGTTGGCCACGGCCGTCGAGCACGTGGCAGCCCCCGCAGCTGCGCGAAATGAAGTGCGGGCCCAGGCCGTCGCGCACCTTGGTAGAGGCCGGGGCCTGCACCCAGTTGCGTTTGAAAAACGAGTTGCCAATGACGAAGCGTGTGCGCTCTTCGTCTGTCAGGTTCGCCGCCGGAAACGAAAACGCGTTTTTGCCATTGGCCCACACGGTGGTGGGGCCACCGGTGGCTTCCAGTTCATCGGCGCTGGGGTTGGCGTTGAGCGCCAATGGGGCCGCCACGGCCCCGGCCACCAGCAGGCCCAAGGCCACACGGCGTGCTGGCTGCGGAACACCCGGGCCCTGGCTTGCCGCATTCGGCTGGCTGAGGTAGGTCATATCAAATCAAAAAAATAGCTGCAAGGCTCCGCCCATCAAACGGCGGAGGCACAAAATGCATTAAAAAAACATGAAGGCTCGACGAGGGTCAGCTTCTTGATGCCCACCGCGCTGGCCGATGCCACGATGTCTTTGCTCTGCTGCGTCAGGCTGGCAATGGTCTTCTGGATGCGCTGGCGGCCAGGTGCGGCTTTGTCGCCCATGATCTCACGGTCGAACGGGGCCTGAATGCCCTCGGCTGCAGCCACCGATTCGGCGATTTGCTGCGTGGTTTTGTCGGCCAGCGCGGCATCGGTCACGGCCACCAGGTCTTTCAAAGACGGGCCGCTGACCACACTGCCATCCACGCGCTTGTAAGTACCCAGCCACACGTTCTGAATGCCTTTGGCGTTGGTCACGGCATCGCGGTGGGTGTTGTCTGAGAAGCACGAGTGTTCGTCTTCCTGATCCTGGCTGTTCAGCGCCACTTCCAGCCGTTCACCGGCCAGCTCCCCACGCGACAGCGAGCCCAAGCCCACCAGCATCTTGCGCACCGATTCTTTGCCGCCTTTTTCGAACTTGGCGCGGTAGTTTGTCTTCACGCCGGGGGCCCAAGCCTTGACCAGACTGTCCACGTCGCTGACCAGCAAGTCAGTCACGGTTTTCAGGTACAGGCGGCGGCGGTCGGCGTTGGGGGCCTTGCCGTCCACAAAGTCTTCAAAGCTGCGCTCACCCGGGCCGGTTTCGGACAGGTCTTGCCCCCACAGGAAGAACTCGATGGCGTGCCAACCGGTGGCGATGTTTTCTTCGCCACCGCGCTCGTTTTGCGCCATCAGGTTTTTGGCGGTGATCTTGAATTTGAGGTTGTTCACCAGCCCGGCGTTGGGTTTGCCTTTGACCGAATCGACAAACGACTCGTCCATGGGCCAAGCGTTCATGCGGCCTTCAGGGCCTTTGTCACTGTCAATCGGGCCGCCGTAAAAGCGGAAGGCCTCGGTTTGGCCATAGGCCTCGCGGGCCGCCAGCCAGGCATTTTTGGCTGCATCTTGTGTGGCGGCAGATGGGGCGGCCAGGAAGGCATCGACTGCCGATTGCAGCGCCTTGGCGGTACTCAGCACGTCTTCGTAGTTGGCGTGCACCAATGTGGCGTATTGCTGGGCCACGGCCGCATGCGAGACCGCTGCAGCCGCAGTGGCGGACTTGGGGACGTCGGCAGCCCGGGCTGGTGTGGCTACCAGTGCACCCATGGACAGCGCCATGGCAATTGAAATCATGGGATGTGTCATGAAACCTCTCTTGATGAAAAACAAAGAATCGAACCTCGCTTTTGCAGCGCTACAAACCGGCAGGCCACATTAAACCACGCGAATAAGAATGGTTTGCATTAAACTTTAGCAAACGACTCGGATAGCCCTTGTTTCCGATCGCACATCACACCCAGGCCAGCAAGCGGTGCGAACCACTTAACAGCGCAGGATCCTTCCGCTTAGCATGACGTTCTCAGACCCCTTCCAACCACCTGCCACGCCTAACTGGCCCAACGTGGGTCTGCGGGCCACACTACCGCGCCTGAAAGTACTGGAGGTGTTCCGCCACAGCATCAGCCGCCACCTTAGCGCTGAAGATGTATACAGGGCGCTGGTGCATGCGGGCGAGTCCCAAGGCCTGTCCACCGTGTACAAGGTGCTGTCGCAGTTCGAACAGGTGGGTGTCCTCACCCGCAGTGAACTGGGACAAGGCCACACCGTGTATGAGTTGGCCGATCCTTCAGGGCAACGCCATGGCCACCTGCTGTGCACTGCCACGGGCGCAGTGAACGAGTTGCACCTGCCCGATTTGGAGGAGCAGCTGCGAACGGTTGCTCAGGCCCATGGGCTGGAACTGACACACTGGAGCCTCACGGCCTGGGGACGCCCGTGCGGCAAACTGCTGGCCACCCATCCGTCAGGTACCCTGCCCTGATGCCGCCCAACTTCACTTCTGAACAAGGAAACCGCCCATGCCCCGCCTGTGGATGACACTGTCCGGCCTTTTTGGCGCCATCGGCGTTGCCATGGCTGCCTGGAGCGCCCACGGCCTGACCGCCTTCGTGCCCCCCGATGAATTGGCGCAAGCCATCAGCCGTGCCAACACGGCCAACCAGTACCTACTGTTCCATGCTCTGGCCCTGCTGGGGGTGGGCATGGCGCAGCGCCAGGCCCCTTCGCCGTGGTTATTCCTAGCGGGAGTGCTGTTTGCGCTGGGCATGCTGGGGTTCGCAGGTGGTCTGTATGCACTGCGCATCTTTGCGGGCATTCACACCGGGCCAACGGTCTATATCGTGCCCATTGGCGGTGCCTGCCTGATTCTGGGTTGGGTGGCACTGGCAGTGGCTGGGTGGCGGATGCGTTGAGCCGTCACCGCAAAACTGCCTGTGTGTCATTGCCCCCTATGACGTGCCACTGACGCACGCGCGGCTGTCGCGCTTGCAAAGTTCACCCTCCCGCCAATGGTCGCCGTCCATCTGGCAGCCTGTTCGGCAAATGAGCGCATCGGTTTGGGCCACAGATAGCACCCTTGCAGTGGGCGAAAGCACATCAACCTGGCCAGCGAGCGGAACCAGTCCCCAGTTGACACGTGTACGCTCCAGTATCAGGAGCACGCTCTGACGCATCAACTGCCGCTGCCAGTAGCCCAGTTGCAGTTCATAGCTGCGAACGAGCACCGTCATCTGCTGCTGCAAGCGGCCAAGATTCCGCCCCAACATCAGGTGCTCGCAGGCTGTCATCGAGGCCGGTACAGTGTCTGCGGCGATCGTAGCCTGTGTGTTGATGTGATCAGATGCTTCAACCATGGTTCCTCCAATGTCAAACCGACCGCGTTACACCCACTGCAGGCGGATGTCTCCTGCCGGGGTGGTGGTCCGCCAGGCGTCTACCCCCCACACGCTGGCCAGCAGGCCGGGGGTCAGAACCCGGGCAGGCGGGCCATCGGCCACGCAATGGCCGTGCTGCAGCACCAGCACCCGGTCGGCATAGCGCAAGGCGAGGTTCAGGTCGTGCACCACGGCCACCACGCCCACGCCCTGCCCGGTGGCCCAGTCACGGGCGCGCTGCAGCAGGTCGGTCTGGTGGCGCAGGTCCAGCGCGGCGGTGGGCTCGTCCAGAAACAGCCAGCGGCTGCCCTGCTCGGGGGCCTCCCACACCTGGGCCAGCACGCGGGCAAAGTGCACGCGGGCGCGCTCGCCACCGCTCAGGTGGTGAATGCCCCGGTGCCCCATGCCCGCCACCCCGGCGTAGGCCATGGCCTGCGGGACGATGTCGTCTTCTCGCCAGGATGGGCACAACCGGTGTGGGTAGCGGCCCAGGGCCACCACCTCTTGCACCGAGTGGTTGAAGGCCACCGCGTTGTCTTGCGCCAGCACGGCCCGCCGCCGTGCCAAGCTGCCGTGGGGCCAGGTGGACAGCACCTGCCCGTCCAGCGCCACCGTGCCTTGTGTGGCGGTTTGCGAGCCGCACATCAGGTTCAGCAACGTGGACTTTCCCGCCCCGTTGGGCCCGACGATGGCCGTGACCTGCCCGGCCAGCAGTTGACCGCTCAACGGATGCAGCAACGTGCGACCCCGCACCGCGAACTGCAGGTTCTGGTAAATCAGCGCCATGCCCGTCCCCCGGTGGCCCGCAGCAGCAGCAGGAAAAACGGCCCGCCCAGCAGTGCGGTCAGCACGCCCAGCGGCAACTCGGCGGGCTGAGCCAGGGTGCGGGCGGCGGCATCGGCCAACAGCACCAGCGCAGCCCCCAGCAAGGCGGAGGCAGGCAGCAGCACCCGGTGGTCCGGGCCGGCCACCAGCCGCACCACGTGTGGGGCGATCAGCCCCACAAACCCGATGATGCCCGTGGTGGCGGTGATGGCACCCACGGCCACGGCAGCGGTCAGCACGGCCCGCTGCTGAAGGCGGCGCACGTCCACCCCCAGCAGGCTGGCCTGCGCCTCGCCCAGAGACAGCGCGTTGAGCGAGCGCGCCAGTGGCAAAGCCAGTACCAGCGCAACCGCCACCAGGCCACACACCAGGACCACGGCGCTCCAGCGCGCCCCGCCCAGGCTGCCCAGCAGCCAGAACTGCAGGCTGCGCAACTGTTCATCGGTGGCCAGGTAGCTCAACAGGCCCAGCCCGGCACCGGCCACGGCGTTGATGGCAATGCCGGCCAGCAGCATCATGCCGACACGGGCGCCCGCCTCCGCATGCGACAGCACATAGACCACGGCTGTGACGGCCATGCCCCCGGCAAAGGCGGAGAGCACCAACGTCCAGCTGCCCAGCGCACGGGGCAAATCTGGCCACCAGGCGGCCCCCACCACAATGGTCAGCGCGGCGGCCAGTGCTGCACCGCTGCTCACGCCAATCAGGCCCGGGTCGGCCAGCGGGTTGCGGAAAATGCCCTGCATCAGCGCCCCGGCCACGGCCAGCCCCGCCCCCGCCGCCACGCCCAGCAACAGGCGCGGCAGCCGGATGTTGAAAAACACCTGCGCATCCACCGGCAAGTCGGCCTGGGCTGCCGTCAAGGCGCTGGCCAAGCCGTCCCACACCAGCCCGGGTAAGCGGCTGGCGCTCAACGCGTAGGCCCCCTGCGTGGCACCCAGCACCAGGGCGACGAGCAACAACACGGTGGTCAGCGCCAGCGTGCGGGTGCTGCCCAGCCGCTGCAAGCTGCCATCCGTGCCGGACTTGGCGCCCGATTCGGTGGCCGTGCTCGCTTGGACACCGGCAGGCAGGCGGGTGCGTGCGCTGGCGCTCATGCCAGCACCCGTTGGGCCAGTGCGGCAATGGTGGCGGGCATGCGCGGCCCGAAGCCCAGCAGCTCCAGCGCATCCAGATGAATGAGCGATCCACCCGCCGCGTGCCGGTGGCGGTAAGCCGGGGTGAGCTGCAACTCGGGCCGTTTCCACATGCCATCCTCTCCGCCAACTGCCTCCAGGCCCTGTGTGGTGGTGAGGATGAGATCGGGTGCCGCAGCGGCCATGGATTCGGGGGTGATGGGCTTGTACCCCTTGAAGCCGTACGCACCGGCCATGGCGTTCCGCACCCCCAGGAAGCGGACGATGGCATCGGCCGCCGTTCCCTCCCCGCTGGCCTGGGGGCTGCCACTGTGCGACAGCAAAAACAACACCTTGGGCAGCGGCGTGCCCACCGCCTGGCGGGCCTGCACCAGCCGGGCCACCTGGGCCTGGGTGCGCAGCCAGTCAGCATCTAGGCGCTGCCACAGGGCCCCGGCCTGCTCGGGCTGAGCGGTGGCGCGGCCCATGGCTTCAACCTTGCGGCGCACCTCGTCCCAGGTGTGGTCGGTCTTGACCTGCTCCACCCTCACGCCCGCAGCGCGGAGCTGATCCATCACCACGGGCGGACCCGCCTCGGTGGTAGTGACCACGGCAGTGGGCTTGAGCGACAGCACGCCCTCAGCCGACAACTGGCGCAGGTAGCCTACCTTCGGTGTGGCCTGTGCGGCAGCCGGGTAGAGGCTGGTGGTGTCGGTGCCCACCAGCATGCGTTCCAGCCCCAGCGCGTAAGCGGTTTCAGTCAGTGCCCCGCCTACCGTGATCAACCTCACCCCGTTGGCCAGGGTCGAGGCGGCGGCGGAAGGCGGTTTCGGCGTCTGTGCCGCAGCCGCATTCGCAGTCGCCCAGAGCGCGCCAACGGTTGCCGGTGCCCAGCCAGCGGCGGCCAGGCTGCCCAGGTGGTGCAAGGCTGCGCGGCGCGAATGCCCGGATGGGCGCGGGTTTGACGGAGGGTGCTTGGAAGTCATCGGCGGTCGTGTCAGGAAGATCGTTCAAAGGGGTGGTGCGCTTGAAGGTCGGGTGAGCCGGTCACACAACGGACTGGCGGTCAGGTGGGAACCGGTACAGCCTGCGGCATGTCGACCGTGGGCAATTCGGCCAGCAGGTCTTGCCAGCCCCGCAGCTCGGGCTGGCCGGGTTTGCGCACGCCGAAGAGCATGGCCATCACGTCGCCAGCTGCGTCAAACACTTCCAGCGACGACACGATGCCGTCTGAGGTGGGTTTTTCGACCACCCAGCAATGGTCGATGAGGTCTTCACGCAGGTGCAGGTTGAAGCTGGTGTCCAGCACGTTCAGCCACGTTTTGCCATGCATGTCCATGGGCTCGATGCGCACCACCGGACCGCTGTGGATCTGGATGCACCCGGTGTTGCCCACAAACACCATGATGGGCAAGCCATCGAAAGCCGCCTTGTACAGCGCCTGGCGCAATGCTTGGGCTGGCACCTCGCGTGCAAAACGGCCACGCACTGTGCGCAGGGCGTGTTGCCGCTCTACCTGGTGCTTTTTGAGCAAGCCGAAGAACTGGTGTGTGTCGGTCATGGCTGCCCAGTCGGCCGCCACCGCTTCGGCATTCAGCCCTGCTCCATTGGGTTTGGGGTCAATAGGCTGGCTGGGGTCAAACGTCACCACGCGGCTGGTGTCAACCCACGACTGCACCAACGCATCCCACGTGGCGCGCTGGGTGGCCTGCACCGGGAACACCTTGTGCACGGCCACGCCGCGCGCATCGAAAAACTGCAGGCTGGTCCTGGCATGGCCATCGGTTTGGTTACCCGGCTCGGCCACCAGAAAGCCCCCCGCCCAGCGCTGGAAGAACAGGCGCAGGTCAATGTCCGGCCCCAGCGCCAGGCCCACATGGTCTTTGCCCGACAGTTGGGTGTACACGCCGGTTTTTTCGTGCACGGTGGTTTCGTTGCGCGTGAGCGCCATCAACGGGCCGCAGGCTTCCAGCGACTTCAGCAACTCCAGCCAGTCGGGAATGAGCGGCCAGGTGGTCAGCGGGGTGTCAACCGGCAGGCTGGCCACGTCTGTCAGGTTGGCAGATGCATGGGCCGCCAGGGCGACCCCTTCGGTCACGCCAATGGCCTCGGCGGCTTCCTTGGCGCGCAGGCCTTTGGCGCGTGCCTGTGCAAATGCGGTGCGCAGGCTGGTTGCAAGTTGCAGGGTGTCGGTGGTCATGCCGTCAACTCCTCATCCAGGCGCTGGCGGGCCTGCTCCGTGGGGCTTTGGTGCCCTTCGTCGTTGCGGTGGCGGATGTGGCCCAAATCGCCACCGTCCAGCACATAGGCACGGGCAAACCCCGCCACATAGGAGCCGGAGGTGGGTTGCAGCTCGAACAGTCCGAAATCTTCCAGCGGGCGGATGGCCTGCATGAACTTGCCAAACCGCTCGCCAAACCGATCCAGCACCGCCTCGAAACGGGGAGTGGCACGGGCAATTTCCGTCACCGTGCAGGCCAGGGTGAGGCGCTGGCGTGCAAACAGGTGCTTGGCATCGGCCTCAGCTTCAATGAACAGCACGCTGGCACGCGGCACGTCGCGCAGGTTGCCCGCGTGGCGGGCCAGGCGACTCAGGTACACGTAGTAGCGGCCCTGGTCCGTGACATACGGGGCGTAACTGGCTTCGGGCTGGCCGTCTGAGGCCACGGTGCCGAGTTGCAGGGTCTGGAACCGCGCTGGAAACTGCTGACAGGCCAGGCGGATGTCGTCGAGGAGGTTTTCAGTGGTCATATTCGAATGAATAGCAAACTATTGAACATGGACAGGCGCTGAATGCCAAATTTTTATTGATTCTGAAGTTGAACCCGTGTCGGCACCCGTTGCTTCGACAGGGCCGTCGGTCTGCCAGCGGGCACGCAGGTTGACGAGCATGGTTCGAAATGCGTCGCTCAGGTGCGGGTGACCGGACAGGAAAAACAGGTTGGACACCACCTTGCGTGCCATGAGGCTGCGCACCCCGGCGTCCTGTTGCTGGGCGTAACCGGTCATCAGCGCCAGGGTGCCGGCCAGCATCGCCTCGGCACAGGGCATGGTGTATTCCTCGGCTGACTGGTCAGCAGCGTCGGCGGCTGAACGGGATTTACGGCACATGGTGTTCTCCGGTGTCAGAAAATGGCTCAAAAGGCGGTGACCAGCCCGACGCTCACGCTGCGGCCCGGTGCGGTGTAGCTGTCCAGCACGGCTGAGTTGCTGGCGATGCCCCGCACATTGGTCCACTCCCAATACTTCCGGTTGGTCAGGTTGTGCACGGCAGCGGTGAGGCGGGTGGTTTTGCTGAGTTGCCAGCTGGCCTTCACATCCAGCGTGGTGTAGTCCTGGGTGGCGAACTGGGTCAGCCCGCCGGTGAGGGTGTTGTGGATGTCAGCCGCCGACTTGGCCGCCACATGGGTGACCGCCGCGCCCAGTTGCCACGCGCCCACGGTGTGGTCCACACCCACCATGAACTTGCGCGGATTGACCGAATTCAGCGGTTTGCCGGTGGCGGTGTCGCGCCCCTGTGTGTGCCCCAGTGCCAGCTTCACACCGGTGGCAGGTCCCACCCGCACGGTGCCTTTTACCTCGAAACCGCTGATGCGCACCGCCTGCCGATTGACCGCCTGGAACGTCAGCGGATCACCCGGCCGACCGGTGCCCGACACCTGCACCAACTCTTCGATGAAGTCTTTGTACCGGCCATGGAAGGCCGCCGCATCCCACGCCACGATGCCCGACTGCCCCCGTGCACCCACCTCCAGCGTGCGGCTGGTTTCAGGCTTCAGATTGGGATTGGGGATGGTCCGGTAGAAGCCGGTCACGTTCTCGAAAAAGCTGTTCAGCTGCGCCGGGCTGGGAGACTTGAAGCCGCTGGCCAGGTTGCCGTACACACTCACCGCGTCAGTGGCGCGGAACACCATGCCCAACTTGGGCGACAGGCGCCCGTCTGACAGCGACGCGGGGGTGAGCGGGTACAGCGCATCCTTGGTGGCGCTGAGCTGGAATCGGTCATACCGCAGCGCGGGCACCACGCTCCAGCGGTCGCTGACCAGCTCGCTTTGCACAAACACGGCAGCCTGGCGCTCGGTGGTGGTGGGGAAGCGCTTGAGCGGGTATTGCTCGCCGCTGGGCGGCTCGGTACCGGTGACCAGGTTGTCCATGCGGGTGGCTGACACGTCCAGCCCGTACACCAGGCGGTGAGTCCAGGCGGCAGACAGTGGCCAGGTTTTCTCGGCCTGCAGCACCAGCTGGCTCACGTTTTCCGTGTAGGTCACGTCGCGAATCCGCAGTGGCAGTGCCACATTGCTGAGGTTCGTGCGCTTTTCCAGCGCCACCTCGCGTGAATCGGCTTGTTGCACGGCCACCATGGCGCGCAACTCGTCTGACCAGGCGTTGCCAGTTTTGAGGCGGGCATCCCAGCTCAGGCGGCTGCGGGCGGTGTCGGTGGTGCCGTCCAGATCGGTCACGTCCCAGCTGCTGGCCGGGGTGCGGCCGGTGGTGCGTGCGCGGCCGGTGTAGGCCTCGACGTCGCTGCTTTTGTCCACATGCTCCAGCGTGACTGTGTGCGTCAGGCCACCGCCGGGTGTCAGCACCACTTTGCCGAGCAAAGCCGCCTGCGTATCCTTTTGAGGGTTGGGTGCCGTGCGGCTGCTGTTGAGCGCGGTGTTCGTGCCCATGTTGTCCAGTTCTTTGCTTCGGGCGGCCGTGCCGCCGATCAGCCACTGAATCGTGTCATTGGGCTTGCCCGCCACGGTAACCCCCACCCGCTTCATGCCGTCTTCACTGGCGTAGCTGGCCAGCACACGCCCGCCCACAGTCTGCTGGCCGATCAGGATGTCCGACGGCTGGGTGGTGAACATGGCCACCATGCCCGCCAGGCCGTCGGAGCCGTACAGCGCCGAATTGCCGCCGCGCAGGATTTCGACACGCGAAATCAGCCCCAGGTCGAAGTAGTCCCGCCCGAACGCGGCAGAGCCCAGTGTGCCGCTGACCATCTCGCGCGGCATGCGGATGCCATCGACCGTCAACAGCACCCGGTTGCTCTCCAGCCCGCGGATGTTGAAGCCGGCGTTGCCATCACGCCCGGTAGAGGTGTTCACCCCGCCGAAGCGCTGCGGCGCACGCTTGACGCTGACATTGGGCAGGTCGCGCACCATGTCGCGGATGTCTTGCACCAGCGCGGGGTTGAGGTCTTCACCCGACAACACATCGACACTGGCGGGCACATCGGCCAGCACCCGTTCGGAACGCGAACCGCTGACGATCACCTCTTTCAGGCTGGCCTGCGCCAGCAGGGTGTCCGCGCGGGCACCGGGAGACACCAGCAACGCACCCGCCGCCGCAAGAACCCCCACGGCTGAGGCCAAGGGCGTCAACACAAACAACTGGTTTCGATTGGAAGCCACACACACACGCATCACGTCAACACCCATCCAAGAAAAGACTCTGAATTGGCTGGCGTGACACCTTTCAATCGGGGAAAGGCTGCTGATGACGGTGTCTGGCTGGCTGCTGATGCGATTATATGCGAATAATTCTCATTTGTGCAAAAAGGCACATTGGAATCCGTCAACACCGAACGTTTTCCCACTTGAGGCACACTGCCGACCCATGAACGATGTCGCGTGGTACGCCACCCTCAAACACCTGCATCTGCTGATCGTGACAGTCAGCGTGGCGCTGTTTGCCGCCCGCTGGCTGGGTGTGCTGTGCACACGTGCATGGCCCATGGACCGGCCCGCCCGCATCGGCAGTGTGGCCATCGACACGCTGTTGCTGAGCGCAGGTGTCAGCCTGTGGGTCATGGGTGGCTGGCACCCGTGGCACACCCCTTGGCTGGGGGCCAAGCTGCTGGCGTTGGTCGGGTATGTGTTGCTGGGTTCGTGGGCGCTCAAGCGTGCACCCTCACGGACGGCCAAGCTGGCGTTCGGTCTGGCCGCACTGGGCGTGGCGGCCTACATGGTCGGGGTGGCACTGCGCCACCATCCGGCCAGCTGGGGATACGGTTGGTGACTCGGGATCGCAACATGCCCTCCTCACGACACTTCAAGCGCTGGGCACTGGTGGCCGCCGGCCTGTTGTCGCTGGTGCTGGCGGTGCTGGGCGTGGTGCTACCAGGCCTGCCCACCACCCCATTCGTGCTGCTGGCGGCCGCCTGCTTCGCCAAGGCCTCGCCGCGCCTGCACCACTGGCTGGTCAATCATCGGCAATTGGGCCCGATGGTGCGCGACTGGGAAGCCCACCGCAGCCTGCCACTGCGCATCAAATGGCTGTCCACCACCCTGATGACGACCATGGTGCTGCTGTCGGCCTGGCAGTTCAGGGGAAAGCCGTGGCTGCAAGTCTCGCTCTTGACCCTGGGTGCGGTGGGCGCATGGGTGGTCTGGCGCATTCCGACCCGTCAGCCCACGGCCAAACAGGATGCAAATACCTCGCATTCCAACCCACACCCGTGACACATGGGCATGCTGTGCCAGTGTCGGTTTCCCCAAGGCGTTGCAGACATAATGCGGCCCCCAGGCAAACAGCCCGGCGGCGCCACTCCCCCACGAACACCCCACCACACAGGAGAAACCCATGAAAGGCGACACCCAAGCCATCGGCTGGCTGCAAGCGCAGCTGAAAAACGAACTGACAGCCATCAACCAGTACTTTGTGCACTACCGCATGCTCAAGCACTGGGGTCTGGACAAACTGGCCGCCAAGGAATACGCCGAGAGCATTGGCGAGATGAAGCATGCCGACTGGCTGATGGACCGCATCTTCACCCTCGATGGCCTGCCGAACCTGCAGGACCTAGGCAAGATCAACCTCGGCGAGACCGTGCCCGAAATGCTGGCCAGTGACCTGGCATTGGAGCGTGCCGCGCAGCAAACCATCAAAGACGGCATGGCGCACTGCGAAGCGGTGCGCGACTACGTGTCGCGCGACCTGCTGCTGAAGATCCTGGACGACACGGAAGAACACATCGATTTTCTGGAAACCCAGCTGGAACTGATCGAGCGTGTGGGCCTGCAGAACTACCAGCAAAGCATGATGGGCTCTCCCGAGTAAGCAGCCCCGCCCACCTCCCTCCGAGCCGCCACGCAACTGCCTGGCGGCTTTTTTGCGCCCGCACTCAACGTCCAGGTGCAACACGCTTGTCGTCGGCACACGGCTTTTGTCACTTTGTCACTTTGTCACACGTTGACAGAATGACACACATCTTTACCCAATTGAAACTTATTCTCATTCGTATGAGATAATCGACGGCTTCCAGCCAGCCAGTGACAGCCCTGCCAGACACACGTGCACGGGTGAGCCTCATCAGCCAGCCAACAACCTTGCACCCTGATGGACTGCTCATGTCACGGCACAACTGTTTCAAACAAAAATACCTTTTACCGCCTTCTGTTAATAGCTTTTCAGGTATCGATTTCAATGCATCTCAGGTCACCCTGGGTGTGATGTTGCTGGTCAGCTCCCTGGCCGTGCAGGCGCAAACCTCAGCTTCCGCCGAGCGCACCCTGAAGCCCGTCACAGTCAAGGAGGCGGCCGAAGCCCCCGAGGGCAAAGACAGCGTGCGCGCCACCGAGTCCACCATCGGCAAAGGCAAACAGCAACTGCGCGACATCCCGCAATCCATCACCGTCGTCACCGAAAAGCTGATGGACGACCGCAACTACGACACCATGAAAGAGGTGCTGAAGGCCACCGGCGGCGTCAGCTTCCTGGCGGCAGAGGGCGGTGAAGAAGACATTCGGCTGCGTGGCTTTGCGCTCCAAAGCACAGGCGACGTGTTTGTGGACGGCATGCGAGACCCCGCGTTCTATGACCGTGACACCTTTGCACTGGACCGCCTCGAAATTTTGCGTGGCTCGGCCTCACTGCTGTTCGGCCGGGGCTCGACCGGCGGTGCCGTCAACATGGTGACCAAGGTTCCCCGGCTGATCGACGAACACCAGGTGGACGTGACCCTGGGCAGCCACCAATACCGCCGTGTGGTGGGCGACTTCAACCTGAAAACCGGCGAAAGTGCGGCCCTGCGCATCAACGCCATGAGCAACACCGCTGACAACAACGGCGCAGGCTCCAGCATCGACAAAAAAGGCATTGCAGCCACCTACCGACACGGCATTGGCGAAAAGAACGAAATCTCGGCCAGCCTGTACCACCTGGACAACCAAAATGGCATGAATTACGGCATGCCCTGGATTCGGCCCACCCCCACCTCGCCTGCCAGCGCCACCACGGTGCTGCCCCTGGACCCCACTGCCTACTACGGCATGGCCAGCGACCGCAACGCGGGCAGCGCCACCTACTTCACGCTCAGCCACACCCACCGGTTTGACCGCGACAACGAAATCACCACCAAAGTGCGCAAGGGTGCGTACGAGCGTGACCAACGCGCAGGCACCGTGCGCTTCGGTGCGGCGAACACCCAGCCAGGAGGGGCAGCGGTCAGTCTGGCCACATTTGGGCCCAGCACCGTCATCACCCGCGGCACGCAACTGAAAATTCAGGACCTGGACAACCTGTATGCCCAAAGCGATTTCAGCGGCAAGTTCGAAGCCTTGGGCTACAAGCATGAAATGCAAGCTGGCGTGGACTTTGCCCAGGAAGAAAAAGTGGTGTACGGGGCCCGCAGCGTTGCCCAAGGCGGCGTGGTGCCCACCAAGCCCACCACCTCCGTGGGTCGTGAGAACGACGGCGCTTGGATCGACGAAAGCGCGCGCGTGTTGCGTGAAACCAGCCGCTACAAGTCAAAGGGCTTTGGAGCTTATGTGCAAGACCTGGTGCAAGTGGCCCCGCACTGGAAGGTGCTGGGTGGCCTGCGTTACGACAACCTGACCGGCGACTACGACACCTACGCCATCCCCAACACCGCAGCAGGCCCGGTAACGACCACCGGCTACCGCATGAAGGTGTCTGAAGTCAGCAAACGCGTGGGCGTGCTGTACCAGCCCAACGCGCTGCACAGCTACCACTTCAGTGCGGCCACGTCGTTCAACACCTCGGGCGATGCCTATTCGTTGGGTGCCACCAACGTCAACACCCCGCCCGAACAAAGCATCAACATCGAGTTCGGTGGCAAGCTCGACTCGACCGACAGGCAATGGACCACCCGCTTTGCCGTGTTCCGCAGCACCAAGCTGCACGAGCGCAACACCGACCCGCTGGTCAACCTGGTCACCTTGTCGGGCAAGCGGCATGTGGCCGGTGTGGAAGTGGACGTGACCGGCCGCCTGTCCCCAAAATGGGAAATTTTCGGCTCCTACATGTGGATGCCCGTGGCCAACATCGACGAAGGCGTGGCGGGCTCCGAGGGCCAGGGCACACGGCCCAGCCTCACCCCCTACCACTCGGGCACGGTGTGGAGCACCTACCAAATCACGCCCCAGCTGCGCGTGGGCGGTGGCCTGAACTTCCGTGGCCGCCAGACCCCCAACCGCAACCCGGGCTGGGAAGTGCCCAGCTGGGTCACCGCTGACCTGATGGCCGAGTACGAGTTCGACTTCGACAAACTCACGTTGAAAGCCAACCTGAGCAACATCACCAACAAGTTGTACGCCGACTCGCTGTACTCCGGTCACTACATCCCCGGCGCGGGCCGCATGTTCCAGTTGACGGCCAACCTGAAGTTCTGATGACACAGCGGGTGCCCGCCATACGGGTGGGCGACCCGCCCGGATGTATTTCCAGTTTTCTCCAAGGTTCGTGAACAGAACCTTTTCGCCGCCCACCTGCCTCAGGTCGGGCGGTTTGTTGCATGTGATGCAGGGTCAGCCCAGCACGATCCAGTGGTTGTCCAGCACCATGCCTTGCGGCACCGGCAACACCACCGCACCGTGTTGGGCATGCCAGCGGGCCACCGCCAGGCCGGCCCCCATCAGCAGACCGACGCCACCGCCTTCGGGCAGCCAGGTGGCCATGGCACAGGATTCCACCAATTCGGCCAGCGTCAGCAGTCCAACGGGTTGGTCAGGGTGCCACAGCGCGTTGCGGCCCACCCGCTGGCCACTGAGCACAAAGCCGCCGCCCGGGCCGGCCGCAATGTCGCCCGCGTAGCCCCCCGCCAGTTCGCTGTGCGTGGGCAAGGTCAGTTGTTTGCCGTCCCAGATGGCCAGCACCGGTGCACTGCGGCGTGCACCCACGTCGTCATGCTCGGCCTGCAGCCCGATCCCCAGCAGGGGCTGGCCGCCGCCTTCACCCGCCTCACCCACAGCAGGCTGCGCCCAGGCCATGTGCCGCAAGCTGAGCCGCGCATCGGGCAAGCGCCACTGGTTCACGATGTGGCCAGTCTGAGCATCCATCAGTGCCAGTGAGGAGTCCATCCGGTCGAGGTTGAGCTTGTTCCCTTTTGCATCACGCGGGATGCCTCCGTTGGCAATGACCAGTTGGCCCGTGGGCGTCAGCAGGTGGTGGTGCGGGTCCAGACCACCGGTGGGCCACGCGGCCACACGCTTCAGGGTGCGTGCATCACGCACCGACAGCCAGCCCTCGCCGCTCGTGGCATCGGTTTCAGCGGTATAGGCCCAGGCTCCGTCGGCACTCAGGCTGATGTGGCCACCCAGCGTGCGGCGGGGTTGCTCGTTGGCCAGCGACACCGTCTGCGCCAACTGCCCGGCCGCATCAAAGCGCATCAGCGTCTCGCCAGGGCGGCTGTCCACTGCCAGGAAACCACCTTGGCCATCAGGCAGCAGGCCATGCGCCCGCCTCGGCAATGCATGCGAGTTTTCAGCCACCACACGGCGGTTGGCCCAATCGAGGCGCAGCACCCCCACATGGTCCTGGTGCGTACCGTCGGGCAGCTTCTGACGCCAGGCAGTGGCCACACGTGAAGCGTTTACGCTGTGGCGTGGCAAGGCTGCGGCGTTGAGGCTTCCCTCGCCAGCACGCGCCGCCGCCCAGGCAGACGCACCCTGGCTGGAAGACAGGATCGCCAGCGCTGACATCAGCGCATGCCGACGTGTCGGCATGGCGGGCCGGACGTTTGGTCGCGAAGCACACGTGTTGGATTGATTCAAAAAGTGGACTGACATGACAAGAAATCGATAAATGAGAATTGATCTCAAGTATAATGCGAACCATTCTTAATATCATCCACCTCAGCCCAGCCATGATCATCTGTGTCTGCCACCGCGTCAGCGACCGCACCATCCGCCAGTGCGCCCGACAGGGCATGGCGTTTGATGACCTCCAACTGGAGCTGGGGGTGGCCACCCAGTGCGGCAAGTGCGAAAGCTGCGCCCGCGCGGTCTGGCAGGAATGTGACCCCACGGCACCCGCCGCCCACCTGGCCCTGAACCACGACACCCTTGAAGGACGCGCATGGCACTCTTCCCAACACTTGGCCTCTGTGTGAGCCTGGTGGCTGTCGCCAGTTGGTGGGTGTTCCGCCGCTGAAGCCCTGCCAACACCGCCCACTGCCCCGACCGACACCGACCCGTTTATTCTTCAGCCCTGTGGCCGCTCACCCGAGCGGCCGCCGGATGGGCCTTTCGTCCGACATGTTTGCCAACCCACCCCTGACAGCACCGCTGCCCCGTACCTTGAGCATGACCGCCCCTGCCCGACTCTCGCGCAATGCCACGCTGGCCGTGGCCGTGGTGGGCCTGCACGTGGGCGGGCTGTATGCGCTGCAAAGCGGTCTGCTGCGACGGGCGGTGGAAGTGGTGGTGCCGGTCGAGGTGCTGGCCCAGTTCATTGAACCCGCGCAGCCCAAAGTGGAGCCCCCCCCACCACCGCCGCCGCCACCCAAGCCCAAGGTCACGCAACAACCGGCGATGAACAAGCCCCAGCCCACCCCCTTGCCACCACCCCCCATGCCGCTGGCCGTGGCGTCGGCTGAGGCCAGTCCGAACGCCGTCAGCGGCGTGACCACACCACAACCACCTGCGCCGCCCGTGGCCGCACCGGTGTCAGCC
>DDUQ01000077.1 GCA_002344885.1 Comamonadaceae bacterium UBA2334 | reverse complement strand
CCAGGTTTTCGAGGGGTCTTCACACCACCATACACCTCAGGGTCAGTTACGATGCGGATTGGTCTATCGTAGCCGCCTTGCACCTCCAAGGCAGTCATGACAACGTTGAAGGCGAACGCCATGTCACGCTTGCTCTTGCGCTGCATGGTGGTGAGGAGCAATTCATGTAAATGCTCAGACTTGGCTTTAACAAGTGGTGAGGTGGACTGCCAGTCATACTTCAGATAGATGAAGTCCTCAAGATCATCAATTTGCTCGACTAGCTCCTGCATATATTGGTTCTCCGTTGAACTAATTAGAAAATGGGGCGCTGCATCTACTGTTGTTCTGGCTTACGACACAGTAGCAACATTTACAAAACTGGATATAAGCACCACCCTGACCATTCACACTTCTCTATCGAGATGAACAAGGGTATCAGGTAGGGTAGTGGCTTCGTGTCATTTTTTGTGTTGTTAAAGGCTTGATTTAGTCATTCAATTTGCTCATTTTCTTGATCTTGCTTTCAAGTCTGCGTCGAAGGCTGGATCGAACAGTCTGACAGTTGCAGTTAAGCAGATCTCCGACTCGCTTCCATGAACATCCATTCTTCCGCAGTTCTTCGGCTTTATCAAGCTGCTCCTCAGTGAGTAAGCGCGGTTTTGTAGGATGGTCATCAGGCGTAAATCTCCGGGCTGGCTTGAGATTCTCTAGACTCTTTGGGTTCATCTTGCGTTTATCTTTACAAGATCGTCCTTTTAGAGATTGCAGAAACTCAATCAACTTCACACCATTGATCATTTTTGGGATATCCCAGAATACAATCTGCCTACTGGTAACGGAATCAAACGACTCTGCCGTTCGCCTGAATTTGGCTGTGTATATGTTTTTGTAGTTTGATAGTGAAGCCATGCTGTTGTATTTTTCAGCATAGTACAAAGCATCTCTAATCTTCTCGGTTGTAGGTCTGCTGGTGTCAATGCATACGACAGGTTTTGTGTCTATATATAGTGTCAAGTATTTCATTGTTCTCTCCTTGTAATTTGAAACGACAACGACAAAAAAACCTGCAACCGATCAACGGTGACAGGCTCTAACGAGGACGTGTGGGGATTGCCCGAAATGGGCGGATGCTGAGGGTCTTCTTGTCAAAGAAGAAGGAGGTAATTATATCATTATCCGTGTGGAATGTCAATGGCTAGATTAGGATTTAGTCGTCGTATCCAAGTAATTCTCTACGTTTTTTCTCTAGTTCTTTGGTGCCACCTCTTGGCAGCTTAGGTAATTTCTTTTGTCTTTGCCATCGGTGTTTCAACAAATTTAGATCGTCAATTATTAAATAAGCGATTGGTATTGTGATTGCTATGGCTGCGACTGTGGCGAATGAGAATACATCGATGGCGAAAATCAGTGCTATGCCCATCACACCAAGGATGATGGTAATTATTCCTAAAATCAGGCTGACTGCCAAGATTTCCCGGAGGTAGCTCAAAATGAGCACTGCAACCACAATACCAAGGGCAACTTCAATTATGAGCATTTTTTTCTTCCCTAGCGTTGAGACTGCAATCTAATTGCATTACTTCACCCACTGATAGGCTTTGGTCAACCATTCCCTTGTGACTTCCAATGAATACCCAGTACCGTAGCCGACGCTTACGTCGTTGTTAGAAGACCATCCACCTATAGCCTTAGCAATCGGTTCAGGACATTGAACAGCACGAAGCCTATCCCTTAGTGTGTGCCTGAAACTGTGCATTGTCTTGTTGTCATCCGTGATGATTTGCTTCGCCCATTTGTTCAACGCTGCTGACGCACTATTGGCGTTCGTGCGTTCACTGTTGGCGTAGGTCGGAAAGACGTACTCACCTGTGTGTGCTTCTAGTTGTGCCTTCAGCGCCTCAGTAGCCAGCGGCAACAGCGGTATCAATCGGTTTGATGTCTTGGTCTTAACTGATCTGCTACTGTGGGCCTGTATCCGGATCACCTGCGCTTCAAGGTCAATATCTTTTCGCCGTAGGCCCACGATCTCAGCCAGCCTAGCGCCTGTGACAGCCAACACCAGCACGATGCGTCTCTTTTCATCATCAGCGGCTCTGGCCTCGTTTACCAGCAGTTGAACGTCCTCCCGGCTGTACGGTGCCTTGCCATCGTCATCTGGCTCTTTAGTTGACGCAACCGTGATCTTTTCAAACGGGTTACGGATGTTCAGAGAGAGTTCAGTTAAGGCTGAGTTGATGATGGCTCTGATAACACCGACCTCTTTGGTGACAGAGGAAGACTGGAGGCCCAAGGACAGTCTGTGGTCGCGATACCGCCTAGCCTGATCCCTTGTCAGTCCTTCCAGAGCTATATCGCCAACGAACTTCACGAGGTTGCCCCAGTAGGCTTGCTGCTTTGCAACAAATTTTGGATCACTGCCCTTGCTGTGGTGATGCTTGTAGGCATCGAACACTTCAGATAACAACAGAGGTAAAGGGCTGTTCAGAGCCTGCATTGCAGTTCGTGACACAGCGTTGGGCTTGCCATCAAACATCTCGCTCAGAACATCTGCAAACACATCTGTGTGTGCATCACCATCCCATTCACCAGTAACGCCTACTGGCCGTGGAAACGCCTTGCTTCCATCACCCTGCTGAAGTCCGTTGGCCTGAAGGAGCGCCATTGCTGCCAGCTTGGTCTGAGAGGGCACAAGGGTCTCGTCGCCCTTCATGGCTTGAAACAGGGCTGTGTATCTGTCCCAGTGCCCGCGACACTCAGCCAGTGCCTGTACACCTGAAGCCTTCAGGCGAATCTTGATCGTGGCTTTGCCAAACCTGTCTCGCAGACTTGTTGGCACTGCCCGTTGAAAATACGGAATCCCGTTGTTGAGGATGTAGCCATGTGTTTTGACAGACATACCTCGGAATACTAGCGTAGCCATAACAACCTCTACCTAAGTGCTACCTAAATCGGTGTCACTATCGATAGTTAAGTTGTTGTTTTATAAGGACTTATCCTTAAACATTGGTACCACCAACAGGAATCGAACCTGTATCTAGCGCTTAGGAGGCGCTCGTTCTATCCATTGAACTATGGCGGCCAAGGGAGCGGCGATTCTAATCTGAGCGTCAATCGTGCGGCAGGGTGAAGATGAGGTCGAGTGCGCTTTCGCTGCCCATCTGGGCGCGCACGGTCAGGCGGCGGGACACGTCGTAGAACAGGTTCAGTGCACCGGCGGTGCTGTCCAGGCTGTGCTGGTAGGTGACGTACAGGCGGCTGCTCAGCCGTTTGCCCAGCGTGACGGCTGCGCCGCTCTGGCTGGTGCCAGTGGTGCCATTGCTGCCGTTGGTGCTGGTGTTGCCTGTGGCGGTGGAAACCCCCAGTTCGTCCAGCCCCAGGGCGTTGGCCAGGCCGCCTTCCAGCCCCCGCACCTGGTTGCCCAGCAGGGCCATCGCCGCCTGCTGCATGATGGCCGCTTCGGCGCCCGCGCCAGACGCAGGGCGGCCCAGCACCAGCCAGGCCAGTTTTTCGCTGTCAGGCAGGTCGGGGCTGGCATAGAGCTGCAGGCGTGGGTTGCGGGCACTGCCGGTCACCTTCACGCCCACTTGCTGGTCGTCGCTGCCGAAGGCGCTGCGCGCCGTGTTGGTGGTGCCGCGCAGCGCCAGGATGGACAGTGTGGGGTCGTCATACGGCCCTGAAAACCGCAGCACACCTTCTTCGATACGCAGTTGCTGTCCATAGGCCCGGTAGGTGCCGCTGGCGGCCCGCACTTCACCCGTCACGCTGAAGGCGTCCGACCCCGGTGGGCTGCTGACGCGCAGCTGCCCCGTCAACCGGGTTTGCAGCCCCTGGCCCCGCACGTCGAATGTCGGGCCGAGGTCAATGTCCACCGCCACATCGGTCCGCAGGCCGCTTGCGCGGGAGGGTGGCTGCGCCGACCGGTTGAGTCGCACCACCACATCCGGCCCCAGGGTGGGGGCAAACTCATCGGGCAGGGTGAACTGGGCCTGGTCGGCCTTCAGTTGGCCGCGCAGCGTGAGGGTGTTTTCGGCGACCGTGGCCGTGGCGTTGCCCGAGAGGGTCAGGCGTCGGTCGGCGCGTGCCGACACGTTCAGCTTGTCGGCGCGGGCGTCCAGCCGGATGCGGGGGGCCTTGTCAGTCGCGCTCCAGGTGGCCTGGCCGGTCATGTGCAGGCTGCCCCCGCGTGACAGGCCCCCGGCACCTTGCAGCGTGAACCGGGTGATGTCCACACGGTTGCTGCTGAGGGTGGCATCCAGCTCACCCTGGGTGTAGGCCAGCCCTTCCACTGCGGACCGGGCCGACAGGTTGCGCCCGCTCAGCTTGCCTTGCCAGGTGGGTTGGCCCAGGGTGCCGCCCAGTTGGGCGTCAAGCGCCATGCTGCCGGTGATTCGCCAACCCGGCGGCGCGAGACGGGACCACACTCCGGCGCGTGGCAGTTCGACAGAAAGCTGCCCAGACAGGCGGCTGTCTGCCGTCGGCCAGGTCCTGGCGGCAGCGGTGGGCGTGGCGTGCGCCAGTTGCACGTTGCCCCGCGCTTGCCCACCCGCCCGCGAGGCCCAATCGAGCTCGGCGCTCCACTGCTGTGCATCGCCAGTCAATGCCAGGTGCGCGGTCCGGATGCCCAGCGCCTGGTGGGTGGAGGCGTTGTCGGGTGGGTTGTCTTCGTTGTCAGCAGCGCCCAGCGGTGCCTGCAGGTCTCCCGTCTGGCGGCTGAGGCTGGCTGACAGGCGGGCAGGGGCCTGTGGTGTGCCGGGCCAGCGAGCCTGCCAAGGGCCTCCGAGGGTCAGGTCGCCCAGCCAGCCTGCCAGCGGGTCGGCGTTGCCCGGGCTGGGTGCGGCCAGCCCTGCGACCAAACGGGCAAGGTCGAGGTTGATGCCGGCGATGTCGCCACTGGCATCGATGTGTGCGCCAGTCCAGGTTGACCGACCCCAGCTCAGGCTGGCGCCGTTTGGGGCACCGGGCACATCGGGGTGAGGGCTGGCGTGCAGCCGCAGCATGCCGGGCGCCAGACGAAGGCTGCCAGCGTCCCACTGGATGTTGGTGGCGGCCGCCAGCGTGGCCTGCAGCTGTGCGGAAGGATCGGCGGTAGCACCTGCCGAGGTGGCCCCAGTCGGGGCCGCTGTCACCCCCAACTGCAGCGCCTGCAGGGTGACTTCGCCCCGGGTGAGGTCGGGTGTGCCCGCCGCTTCAGTGACCCCGAAAGCGCCTGTTGCACGGGTGGCAAGCCTGGCGGACCACTGCTGCCAGCGCAGGTTGCCGCTCAGGGCAGATTGCCACTTTGCCGGGCTGCCTGCCACCGTCCAGGTCAGCCCGCTTGCGGACCACGTGCGCTCGGTCGTTGTCTGTGCATTGCTGGTTTGCTGTGGCAGCCTGCCGGTCAGGTGGGGGGCATGGACGTTGGCTTCGATCGTCGGCGTGCTGGCCCAGCCGCCCGTCCAGCTGGCATCCAGCTCAGCCGCCCCGCTGATGGCGGGTGGCAACCAGGTGCTGGGCCATAGGGGCAGTTGCCGCAGCCATTGCGCCAGCACATCGGCCTGCGTGAGCCTGGCGGCCAGCTTGCCGCCACCTGCCTCGGGCGACAGCTTGCCGTTCACTTGCACATGCAGCCCTGGCACCGTCAAGGCCGCCGTGCCGGTCAGGGCCTTTTGCCCGATGTCCAGCGTGCCTTGTGCCGACAGCGCCCCGCCGTGGCTGTTGAATTGGAGCGAGCGGACGTTCAGCTGATCGGGTTGCCATGAAAAATCGGATGAAAATATGCTATTGCGCTTGTTTTGTATGATTTCTTTGCTATCTTTTTTGTTGTTGTTGTTGTTGTTGTTGTTGTTGTTGTTGTTGTTGTTGGCTGGGCTGGCTGTCAGCGCCACGTTAAGGGCCATACCCGGTCCGGTGGTGCGGGTGGTGTCGGGTGCAGCCCGCACCGTGCCTTGCAACACGGTGGGGGGCAGGGCGCTGTGCAGCGCGTCGGTGCGGATGCCGCTGGCCGACAGCTCGCCCTGCCACGTTTGGCCGCGCCCATGCCCTTGGGCGCTGACCTGACCGCCGCCCACCTGTGCCTGTAGTCTGTTGAGCTTGACGGCGGTGTCTGCCGGCTCGGTGCCGGTGCTCAGCTCGCCGCTGGCCGTCAGCTGTGTGACGGGCAGGCTCTGCCGGTCCCAGGGGCCGCTGGCACCGTTTGCAAGGGCCAGGTCGAAACCCCAGGTGTTGTGCGGGGTGGGGTGGGCGTTTGCATGGCCCGACAGGCGGGTGCGGGGCAGGTCGGGCCACAGGGCCGACAGGTCCAGATGGGCCATCTGGCTGGCGAGGCGTCCAATGGGTTGCCTGGCCCAGGGGTGGATCTCGGCATCCAGCTGTGCAGAGGGAGCCGCCGGGCCTGTTTGTCCTGTTTGGGCGGTTCGTCCGGTCGCCGTGCGGCTGGTCAGGCTGGCAGTGGCCTGCAGCACGGCCTGCGGTCTGGCCAATTGACCGGCAAGGTTGGCGGTGAGTTGGCCGTGCCAGGCGGGTGTGGCGGTGGCCGTTGGCGTGTCTGGCGATGGCGGTGTGCCGGCAGGCTTGGCGCGGTGCTTGGGTGCCGGTGTGTGGCCGGGCAAGGTCCCGCTGACTTCACCGGTCAGGCTTGCCTGCATCGCCAGGGGGTGGTGTGCCTGCGCCTGGGCCTGGAGTGTGTAATGCGCCTGCGTCGGTGTAGTCGTGTGGCCAGCGGTGGCCTCGTGGTGGCGCAAACGGGCGTGCAGCGTCAGGTTGTGGGCCCAGTCGGCCTGGGTGGGTGCGTACAGGTGGCGGCCGTTGATGTCGCTCAGCGCAACGCCGGGTTGCTCTTTGAGCGTGATGGCACCGATGTCGAACACCAGTTCAACCGGTGCGGCCCAGCTGTTCAGTGGCCAGGGCAGGGCCAGGCTGTCGGGTGGGCTCGGTGGTGTCTGGCTGGCGGGGCGTTGGTCTGACACCTGCACACCACTTGCCTTGACGGTGATGCGCAAGCGGGCGGCAGGCAGCCCGTCGGGTGGCGTGTGCTGGGGGTCCTGTGCCAGCCATTCCCACCCGATGAAGGCGTCACGCGCTTCGACCGACAGGCCGTCTTGCTGCCAGCTCAGATTGCCCAACGGGCCGCCGTGGCGCACGGTGGCGCCGGTGCCGGTCCAGGTCAGGTGCGCCAGGGCAGGTGACAGTGGCCGTGCGACGGACACCAGGCGGCCCAGTGAATCGGCGGTGCCGGTCCAAAGCCAGATGACCACCAGCAGCGCCAGCACCGTGGCCACCGCTGTGCCGGGTAACCACAGGGTCAGCCCGGTGATGACGAACTGCAGCACGCGGGCCGTTGCACGCGCGATGCGCTGGAGCCAGATGACGGGTGTCAAAACTCGAACCCCACTGACACATGGAGGCGCAGCTTGCGGGTCGTCACGCCCCAGGCCAGGTCCGCCTGCAAGGGGCCGACGGGGGTGAGGTAGCGCACGCCCGCACCGATGCCCCAGTGGGGTTTGAGCTGGCTGGCGCGGTCAGCCACCGCACCACCGTCAAGGAACAGGGTGGTTTCCCAGTTGCCAGATGCCGTGCCGCTGGCCCATGGGCGTTGCCATTCGATGCTGCCTGCGGCCAGCAGCTTGCCCGCCGTGGTGCCACCACTGGCCGTGGGCACGCCGATGCTGCGCAGCTTGTAGCCTCGCACCGTCTGGTCCCCTCCGGTCAGGAAGAGCTGGGCATCGGGCACAGGCGTGGAAGGTGCGGCCCAGACCGCACCACCCTCCAGCCGGTAGGCCACGCGCCCGCTCTGGCGGCTGGGCAACGGTTGCAGGGCTTGCCAGCGCACACGGCCACGGGCATAGGGTGCCCGCGTGGGTTGCAGCGTGCTGCCTGCGCCCACCTCCACGGTCAGGCCATGGCCCTCGGTGGGGTAGGGCAACTGGTCGTAGCTGCGGCGGTGCCAGGCGTGGTGCAGGCTGATGGCGCGGACGGGCTCGGGTGGGGTCGATGCACCGTCAAAGGGCCGGGTGAGTGACTGGTCCACCTGCAGCGTGAAGCGGCGCGACAGCCGTTCGGTGTCTTTGGCTCGGCCCAGGCTGTACTGCCGGTTGCGGGTGCTGCTGCTGGTGTCGGTCAGAAATTCGGTCTTGGCACCGGCCAGCCAGCGCCAGCCGCTGTCGTCCAGCGGGGAGGCCAGCTCGGTCTGGGCGGAGCGTGCATCGCGTTCCAGCTTCAGGCGCGTCAGCGCCCGCCAGTCGATGCCGGGCAGCCGGTGGGCGGTGTGTTCCATGCTCAGGCGTGCGCCGTTGTCGGTGCTGCCGCCCACGCCCAGCACCAGCTTGCCCCGGCGGGCTTCCCGCACCTTGACCACCACAGGTGCCCGGTGGGACGGACCGGTGGGCTCCACATACAGAAACACCGAATCGAAATAGCCCGACTGGGCCAGTTGCTGCTGCGCAGCCTGCAGTGTGGCCAGGCTGTACGGTTGGCCAGGTGCCAGGCCCGCCAGGCGAACGGTGCGTTGCACCCAGGTGGCTTCGTAGCGGGACAGGCCTTCAATGGCGAGGTCGCCGAAGGTGAAGGCCGGGCCGGGGTCGATCTCCAGGTACAGGGCCACGCTGCGTGCGTCGCTGTCGACATCGGCCAGGCTGCCTGCGATGGTGGCGGCTGGGAACTGGTTGTGCGTGAGCTGTTGGAGCGCTTGCGCCTTGGCATCGTCCCACGCGGATTGGCTGAAGCGCTGGCCGGCAGGCAGCGACCAACTGGTTTGCAACGCCGTTTGCAGGTCGGCTGTGTTTGGCGCGTCGGTCGGCTGGCGCACGGTGATGGCTACGCTTCGCACAGTGCTGGGTTCACCGGGCTTCACGGTCACGGTGACGGTGGGTGGCTGCTGGTCGCCGATGTGGGTGTGGACATCGGGCGAGAAGTAGCCCAATGCACCCAGCAGCGAGCGCACATTGGCGGGCACCGCAGCAGCCAGGCGGCGCAGTTCGATGCTGTCCAGGTCAGAGAGGGTGGCGAAGCGCCGGATGTCCAGGTGCCGGGTCAGCATGGGTCGCACGTCGTCAGGGGCATCGACTTGCAGCACGAAGGCCGGCGCATCATCGGCCAGTGCGGGGTGGACCGGGAGCAGCAGACCCCCAGCGATGGCAAGGGCGATCCGGCAGGCCAGCCCGCACCACAACCTCAACCGTGTGACCAGCAGGCCGATGGATGTGGCCAGCCCGACAGAACCCGGGCAACGACTTGCCCGCTGCCGCCTCACTTCGATAGCATGCGCATGGTGTCCTCCAGCCCTTTCAGCGTCAGCGGGTACATGCGCTGGCCCATGAGTTGCTGGATGATGCTGATGCTCTGGCGGTACTGCCACATGCCGGGTGGCTCGGGGTTGATCCATGCGAATTTGGGGAAGGCGTGCGTGAGGCGTTGCAGCCATTCTGCCCCGGCTTCGTCGTTGTTGTATTCCACGCTGCCGCCGGGCTGCAAGATTTCGTAAGGGCTCATGGTGGCGTCGCCCACGAAGATGAGTTTGTAGTCCTTGTTGTACTTGCGGATGATGTCCCAGGTGGGAAACTTCTCGGCGAAGCGGCGGCGGTTGTTCTTCCACATGTAGTCGTACACACAGTTGTGGAAATAATAGAACTCCAGATGCTTGAACTCGGCCTTGACGGCAGAAAACAGCTCTTCCACACGGTGGATGTGTTCGTCCATGGTGCCGCCCACGTCCATCAGCAGCAGCACCTTGACGTGGTTGTGCCGCTCGGGCCGCATCTTGATGTCCAGCCATCCCGCATTGGCAGCCGTGCCCTTGATGGTGCCGTCCAGGTCCAACTCGTCTTCCGCGCCGATGCGGGCGAATTTGCGCAGCCGCCGCAGCGCCACCTTGATGTTGCGGGTGCCCAGTTCCTGGGTGTCGTCGTAGTCGCGGTAGGCGCGCTGGTCCCACACCTTGACGGCGCTTTTGTTGCCACCCTTGCCGCCGATGCGGATGCCCTGCGGGTTGTGGCCGCTGTGTCCGAAGGGACTGGTGCCGCCGGTGCCGATCCACTTGCTGCCACCTTCGTGCCGTTCCTTCTGTTCTTCCAGCCGTTTTTTGAGCGTCTCCATCAGCTCGTCCCAGTCCATCTTGGGGGCATTGGCTTTCTGCTCGTCAGACAGGATTTTTTCCAGCTCCTGGCGCAGCCAGTCCTGCGGGATGGGTTTGGTGAAGTCGGCCACCATTTCCACGCCCTTGAAGTAGGCGGCAAACGCGCGGTCGAATTTGTCAAAGTGCTTCTCGTCCTTCACCAGCGCCGTGCGGCTGAGGTAGTAGAAGTCGTCCATGCTGCACGCGTCGGGGTTGGTGGGGCCCACCACGTCGGCCTTGAGCGCTTCGAGCAGCGTCAGGTATTCCTTGACCGACACCGGCAGCTTGGCGTCACGCAGGGCGTAGAAGAAGGGGATGAGCATGGCGGTGGCCTTGATGGATTGGTTGCGCGTAAAAATCGAAGCGAAAAAGTTATCTATCGTTTTCTTGTATTGGTTTTACAGCTATTGTTGTTGATTTTTGAGATAGGCGTGGCCGGTGGGGGTCAGGCGGTATTTTTGAGTAGGGCTGTTGGGCGACTGGGGTTGCGTCATTTCAATCCCACCAGCTTGCAGCGCCGGTAGCAAGTAGTTCTGAATGAAAGTGGGGCGGTGGGCCAACCCCAGTTCACCCATGGCAGCTTTGGTGCCAAGTGGTCCCGGCATCAGTATGGCGAACAGCTTCATCGCCTGTGCCGATACTTGTGCGGTTACTTGTTCGGTTACTTGTTCGGTTACTTGTTCGGTTACTTGTTCGGTGCTGGTCGTGTTGGCGGTGGTCAGTGGCAACGCCTGTGCCAACCGCACCACCACCCGCACGCGCAGGCCCTGCTCGATGATCTGCGGCTCGGGCAGCCCGAGTTCCAGCGCCTCGCGGAAGATGCGGCGCACACCGCTGCCCCATTGTTCAATGAGGTTCAGTTCGCGGAACACGCGGGCCAGCACATGGTTTCGGATTTTGGACACGCCTTGTCGCATGTCCTCCACCGTCAGGCCGGGCACCAGGGTGCCAGGGTTTTCGATTTCGATGCGGTCGTCAAAAAACGCAATGCGGGGGGTGAGAGAGAACTCAACTCCTGAGTTGGACAGGTAGTTCTCTATTGCACTATTTCCTCTGGCATTGCCGTCTCGATTGAAAAAAACAATGGAGTCCTCAACCCGCCTCAACACATTCAGCAAATCAAAAAAACGCTGTTCCTGCCGCTGCTGGTCCGCCGTTTTGGCTTGGTCTTTCATGGCCTTGCGGGTCTCTGCCAGTTCTTGTTTCTGGAGTTGCCAGACGCTGATCGCCACAAACAAGGTCAGCGCCGATATCAGCGGGTTCAGCAAGTCGCCGAAATAGTCGCCAAACGTTCCCCATGCGCCAGGGTTCTCGGTTGCAGGCAGATGATGAAAAGTCGCCACACAGGTGGTGATGGCACCCAACGCCACCCCGGCTGGGATGACCAGCAACCACCATGAGCGCACCAACCTGCTCACACCCAACTCTCCACCCTCAACCCCGGCACCCGCTCAAACTCCCGCAAGTTGTGGGTGATCAGCATCAGGTCTTCTGCCAGCGCGTGCGCGGCAATCCACAGGTCATTGCCGCCAATGGGTGTGCCTTGGGCTTCCAGGTGGGCCCGGATGTGGCCGTACTGGGCAGCGGCTTCGGCAGGCAGCGGCTGGGTGGCAATGGCTTCAAGCAGCTTGCTCAGCCGTGTGGCCAAGGCAGTTGTTCGAACGCCCGTTCCCAGTTTTTTCAACCCGAATTGCAGCTCACCTGCCGTCACGACGGACACGGCCAGTGCATCGGGAGCCGTGCCCATCAGCCGCGCGGTCAGTGCGGGGGAATGGTCCCGCAGAAAGTAGCTGACGGTGTTGGTGTCGAGCAGGTATCGCGTCATGGCGCGGGGGGCGTGCCCAGCAGGTTAGTCCAGTCGCGGTCTTGCGGGGGGGGGGCTGCGTCCCGTATGGCTTCTGCCCACGCACGGGCTTCGTCGGCAGAAATCTCTGGCCAGTCGCCCAGGGCTTGGGCCAGTGTCTGCCGCTTTTCCCGCAGCACCACCTCGTCGCCACGGCGAAATATTTCGACCGAACTGCCTTGGAATCGGAAAGGCTTGGGCAAACGGACGGCCTGGCTGTTGCCCGACATGAAGACGGCGGCTTCTGTCATGCTGGCTCCTTGTATATACGATTTGTATATATTATGGTGGTTGCACCGGTTATGCAAGTCAGGTGCGCGGGTTTGTGTCGCACACCGGCCTGTCAGCTTGCTCGGTGGCGTCGCCCGGGTTCCTGCGCGTGCAACATGCGCGTCAGCAGCTCGCGTGGCGGTGCCCAGCCAATGTCTTTGAGCATCTGGCTGACTTGGCCCCGGTGGTAGGTGCCGTGGGCATGCAGGTGCAGCAGCATTTCCAGGCGGGTCATGCAGCCTGGGTCGCCGTCGGTAAAAGTGAACCTGACACGTTCATTCAGGCCGTCAGGTGTGGTGTCGTTGGCATGGGCCAACAGCCAGGCATCGACCTCGGCCAGATCCCATGACAGTTGGTCAGGGGTAGGCGTGTCGGGCGTGTTGGTGGCTGTGTAAGGGTGGGGTTGCCCGCTGAGATGAGCGATGAAGATGCGATTCACCACGTGGATGTGGTTCATCATCCGCAGGGCTTTGTGGTGCCCGGTGCGCGCAGCATCGTCCAGCGCTTGGGTGGATTGGCACAGCACAGCCATCAAGTCAGCATCCGCCCACGCCTGGTAACGCAGCAGCGTGGACAGGGTGGCTTGAAGGGTGGCGTCCATGAAAAAAGGAATAAAAATGGCATCCACCGCTTACGTAGTGTGGCTTTTAAGCTGTAGTAAATAAAGCAACTGGGCCTTGGCTTCAGCCCATTCACCTTGGCGCATGCTGTACATCACGGTGTCTCGGATGGTGCCGTCACGGCGCAAGGCGTGTCCGCGGATGACGCCGTCTTTTTTCGCGCCCAAACGCTCGATGGCGCGTTGGCTGGCAAAGTTGAAGTTGTCGGTGCGCCAGCCCACTACATGGCAGCCCAGGGTCTCGAAGGCGTGGGTGAGCAGCAGCAGTTTGCACACGGTGTTGACGTGCGTGCGCTGGCAGCGTTTGGCGTACCACGTCCAGCCGATTTCCACGCGTTTCACAGCGGGGATGATGTCGTGGTAGCTGGTGCAGCCCAGCACCTCGCCGGTGCCGCTGTCGGTCACGGCAAAGGCAAAGCGGTTGCCTGCTTCGCGCATGGCCAACGCGTCTTCAATGTATCTGCGGGTGTTTTCGGGCTCAGGCACAGAGGTGACGCGCAACTTCCACAGCTCACCATCTGCGGCGGCCGCTTGCAGGCCGGCCTCGTCGTCCAGGGTGAGGGGCCGCAGAGCGATGCCGTGGGCGCTGAGGGTGACGGGTTCGACAAATGCCATACGCACTCCGGGTCAACGGTTCCTCTGGTTCATGAACACCAGCTTTTCAAACAGGGTCACGTCCTGCTCGTTTTTCAGCAAGGCACCCACCAGCGGTGGCACGCTCACTTTCTGGTCGGCGCTTTGCAGGGCTTCCAGCGGGATGTCCTCGGCCATCAGCAGCTTCAGCCAGTCGAGCAGCTCACTGGTGCTGGGCTTTTTCTTCAGGCCTGGCAGATTGCGGATGTCGAAGAAGGTTTTCATGGCCGCCGTCAGCAGCTCCTTCTTCAGGCCGGGGAAGTGCACGTCCACAATTTGCTGCATCACCGGTGCATCGGGGAACTTGATGTAGTGGAAGAAGCAGCGGCGCAAAAACGCGTCGGGCAGCTCTTTTTCGTTGTTGGAGGTGATGAACACCAGCGGACGGTGCCTGGCACGGACCAGCTCGCGTGTTTCGTAGCAATAGAACTCCATGCGGTCGAGTTCGCGCAACAGGTCGTTGGGAAACTCGATGTCTGCCTTGTCAATTTCGTCGATCAGCAGGGCCACCGGCTGCTCGGCGGTGAAGGCTTGCCACAGCACGCCCTTGACGATGTAGTTCTGGATGTCCTTGACCTTCTCGTCACCCAGCTGCGAATCGCGCAGTCGGCTGACGGCGTCGTATTCGTACAGGCCCTGTTGCGCCTTGGTTGTGGATTTGATGTGCCACTGCAGCAGTGGCATGCCCAGTGCCTGGGCCACTTCCTCGGCCAGCATGGTCTTGCCCGTGCCAGGTTCACCCTTGACGAGCAAAGGACGTTTGAGCGTGATGGCCGCGTTGACGGCCAGCATCAGGTCGGCCGTGGCCACATAGTTGTCAGAGCCCTTGAATTTCATGTGCGATGCGGTAAGTAAAAGTGGTGTACCAACCCGTTAGTGTGACCGAGTGCGTGGGGTTTTGCCTGTCGCAGGGTGGTCAAAGTGCAGCTCAATGCGTGAGGGAAAACGCGAACAACTGACTCCCTATAATGATCAATTGATTTTTGTCAAACCCACTTCTCATTGTGCTGTGAACATGAAATTTGCGCTGAAGCCGTCTTTTTATGCACTGTTTGCCGGTGCCATGTTCGTGTGCGCCTCGGCTGGCGCTCAGACCCAAGTGGTCGGTAACGCCAAGGTGGGTGAATCCAAAGCTGCGCTGTGTGTGGGTTGCCACGGTATCCTGAATTTCAAGACAGCCTTCCCCGAGGTGCACAAGGTGCCTCGCATTCATGGGCAGAGCGGCCCATACATCGTGGCGGCACTGACGGCGTACCAGAAAGGCGAGCGCAAGCACCCGTCCATGGTTGACGTGGCCGAGGCATTGACGCCACAGGACAAGGCAGATCTGGCCGCCTATTTCAGTGGTCAGGGTCTGCCCGCACTGAAAAGTGACGAGCCCTCCAAAAAGCCTTCTGCCGAGGTGGCCGCGCTGATCGAAAAGGGCGGTTGCACGGCCTGCCACGGCACCAATTTCAGCAAGCCGGTTGACCCCAGCTACCCCAAAATCGGTGGCCAGCATGCCGATTTCCTGTATTTCGCGCTCAAGGCCTACACCGTTGAGGGGCACAGCCTGGTGGGTCGCAGCAACCCGGTGATGGCGGGCATTGCCAAGCAGTTCAAGCCTGCCGAGTTGAAGCAACTGGCCAACTACCTGTCCTCAATCCAGGGTGAAGTGCGCACCGTGCGACAGGACACCTTCCGCTGACAGGCACCACGCCCGGCTCGAACATTGGGCTGCCCGCGCCGCACATCAGAACAAAAGCCACCCGCCAGGGTGGCTTTTTTCATGGTTTGCCCAGGAAGAAGTAGATGCCGGGCGAGCGGCCTTTGGCGTGTACCCAGGCCAGGTACACAGGCCCCAAGCCCGTGTCTGCCGCCGCGTACAGGCTGTAGCCCATCTTGATGCCGTGCAGGCTGATGTTGCTGCTACGCTGCCAGGCATTGCCGAACTCTGCCGAGCCACCCAGGAACAGTGCCCGCGCCACGCCGGGGTTCATGGCCAGGCGCTTGTAGTACTCCACCCGCCCGAGCGCCAGGTGGTTACCGGCGACTTGTCCCACCTTGTAGCCTGACAGTTGCTGGAAACCCCCCAGAGACAATTCGGGCAACGAACCAATTGGCATGCCGCCTGCACGGGCAATACGACCGTAAACATTCAGCGTGTGCGGGCCGAAGCTGAATATGCGGCTGCCTTGCCAGTCGAGCTGGCTGAAATGGGTCATGTCACCGGCAATGCGGCGCCGGGCAAATGTGGCTTCTGCCGTCATCCTGTAACCGGCCTGTGGGAAGTGGGCATGGTCCAACTGGTCAGCCACCCAGTTCAGCCGCAACCCGGCTTCGGTCCACTGCAAGGCGGTGGCCAGGGGGGTGGGGCGTGTGGGGTCCACCAATTCAGGGTCGATCAGCCTGCGGGAGGCATACACGCCCACCCGTGCGGTGCCGAGGTTACCGCCACGCCCCACTGCCCAGCCGTGTCCACCGCCGATGCTGGCCGTGCTGCGCACGTACAGGCCCTGGGTGGCACCGCTGCCGTCATACACCGTCACCTTCTCCCGCCGGATACTGGCCCTTGCCCCCACAAAACGGTCGTGGTCTCCACCCAGGGGGTGAATCAGCTCGGTCCGCAGCCCGGTCACGTTGCCGATTTCCACCTGGTTGTTCCACAGGGTGCCGTTGGGTGTCAGCCAGTGCCTGCTGTGGTGCAAGCGGATGTTGAAGCCGGCATCACCCTGGAAGTCGGTGCGCAGGTCCAGCCCCAGTTTCAGGTAGTTGGGGCCCCAGTCGGTGGCTTTCAGATCGAACACCAGCCCTTCTTCACGCGTGATCGGATCGTGGACGATGCGGTAGTCCACCCTGTCGTAGTCGCTGCTGGCCGCCAGTTGGAGCAAATCGCCCGCCAACTGTGTGGCATCGACCGGGGCGTTGGGCCGTGTGTCGACCAGCCGCGCCAATTGGTCGGCTTGCTGGGGGGGAACCCCCTCGAACCGGACAAACGCCAGAGCCTGCGGCAAGGGGTCGGCCTGGGGGTTTCTTTGCAGTTGCCACTGTGCATAGGCAGCAGGGTCGATGGCAAACCGCTCCAGCGCCACGGCCACACTGTCGGCGTAGCGGGCACCGAGCGCGGCAATTTGCTGGGCTTCACTGAAGTCTGCAGATGTCAGATCGCCCAGGGGCGGGGCCAGCAGCAAATCGTGCCGTGTCAGGCTGGCGATGCTGCGCTGGACGTTCTGTTCGGTCAGGATGTTGATCATCTGGGCACTGATGCCCAGCACGCTGTTCAGGCTGTCCCGCCCGGCGAGCGGCGTGCCGATGTTGACCGCAATGACCACGTCTGCTCCCATGGATCGGGCCACGTCAGCGGGCAGGTTGTTGACAAGCCCGCCATCGCCCAGCAAGCGCCCGTCCAGTTCCAGCGGCGCAAAAATGCCGGGGACCGACATGCTGGCACGCAGCGCGGCGGCCAGGTCGCCCTGGCGCAGCACCACGGGTTCGCCGGTTTCCATGTCGGTGGCCACTGCACGGAATGGTGTGGGTAGCGCGTCGAAATTGCTCAGGTGCCGCGTGTGCAGGGTGTAGCGACGCAGCAACCATTCCAGCGACCGTGTGGACACCGCACCTGTGGGTGTGCGGAATTCGCCGTCCCTGAAGCCGATCTGGAACACCGGTGACAGCTCGAAGTCGGCCTCTTTGCGCTGTTGTGACAGCACTTGGCGCGGGGCGCGGCGCTCGAACAGGGTGCCCCACGGAATGGCCATCAGCTCGGTTTCCAGCGCCTGCGGGGACATGCCGCTGGCGTACAGCCCGCCGACGATGGCTCCCATGGATGTCCCGGCGATCACGTCAACAGGCACCCGGGCTGCTTCCAGCGCCTTGAGCACACCGACATGCGCGAAGCCGCGCGCACCGCCCCCTGACAGCACCAGGCCGATGCGGGGCCGATCTGTGGTGTTCAGCTTCTGGGGAGAAGAGGCGCTGGCATCATTTGCGGCGGCCGTGGCGAGTGGCTGCGCAACGCCTTGTGCCAGGGGTTGGCTGTTCCCGATCGAGGCCGCTGCACACAGCAGCCCCAAACCCAGCCCGCGCAGCAGGCGAGGGAGGCTCGCCCCTTGCCAGCCTGTGGTGGGCAGCGGCGTGACAGGGGTGCCTGTGTGGGGCGATGCTGCCTTCGGCAGGCGGGCAACAGCGTGTTGGGGGTGTGTCATGACGGAGCGTGGACGTGGCACGAAATCAGGTGGCGCCGATTGTGCATGGCACCCAGTGGCTGTCGCCTGTGGAACGCAAATGGAGGCACCTGCCGAATGGGGGCGTGCGGTTTCGTGTTAACTTGCTGCGGTTGTGTTTCTTTTCCCTGACGCCCATGACCGACATACTGACGCACCGCGAGAACGGTGTGACCACCGTGACCTTCAACCGGTTGGACAAGAAAAACTCGATCACCGCTGCCATGTACGCCGCGCTGGCCGATGCCCTGGATGCCGCAGCCTCCGATGCCGCCACGCGTGTGCTGGTGTTTCAGGGCCATGAAACCGTGTTCAGCGCCGGCAACGACATTGCCGATTTCCTGAACAACCCGCCCGCCGAGCAGGATGCGCCGGTGTTTCGCTTCCTGAGGGCGCTCGCGGGCTTTCCCAAACCCATCGTGGCGGCGGTGTGCGGCCCGGCGGTGGGCATCGGCACCACGATGCTGTTCCACTGCGACCTGGTGTATGCCGGTGACAACGCCGCGTTTTCGATGCCCTTCGTGAACCTGGGTCTGTGCCCGGAAGCGGCGTCGAGCTTGCTGACCACGCAGATGATGGGCTACCACCGTGCGGCCGAGGCGCTGTTGCTGGGCGAGCCCTTCATGGCCGAGGCAGCGCTGGAGGTGGGGCTGGTCAACCGGGTGGTGCCGCCATCCGAGGCCAACGCGCTGGCCCAACAGGTGGCGGCGCGTCTGGCGGCCAAGCCGTTGTCCAGCCTGATCGAGACCAAGCGCCTGATGAAGCAGGGCCAGGCCGCCACCGTGCTGGCGCAGATGAACACGGAGGCAGCCAGCTTCGGTCGCATGCTGCGTGAACCGGCAGCGCGCGAGGCATTCGGCGCCTTCATGGCCAAGCGCAAACCTGATTTTTCTGCACTCTGATCCGACCATGTCACGCAGCAAACTGCCCGATCCCGCCACCGTTGTGTTCGAACCCGAGTTTGTAGCAGCCCTGACCGAGCTGTTCGAACGTCAGATTGTGTTCAACCAGGTGCTGGGGTTGAAGGTCACCGGCGTGAAGCCCGAGCGTGTGACCGCTCGCATAGACATGCGGCACGACCTGATCGGCCACCCCGCCTACAACCGGATTCACGGCGGTGTCATCAGTGCCTGCCTGGATGGTCTGGGTGGTCTGGCCGTGATGGCGGCCATCGGCGCGCGTCACATCGACGAACCTGTTGCCCAGCGCATGCACCGCTTTGCCAAACTGGGCACCATTGACTTGCGCATCGACTACCTGCGCCCCGGCATTGGTGAGTATTTCGAGATGGAAGCCGAGGTGTTGCGGCTGGGCTCGCGCGTGGCCAGCACGCGCATGGCCTTCAAGGCAGCAGATGGCACGCTGCTGTCTGCCGGTGCCGGTGCCTACATCGTGTCCTGAACACCGGTCGCCACACAGCCACCCATTGACCCTTGTCAAGGTGGTGCCACGCCTTGCCCGTTATGCTGTTGCCCCATGCAAAACGAACACGCCGCTCCGTCTGGCAAGTCCAGCCATTTTGATGTCCTGATCGTCGGTGCCGGCCCGGCGGGTCTTTCACTGGCGCAAGCGCTCAAGCCATTGGGTCTGCGCGTGGCGCTGGTGGAGCAATCGTCCCGCGACAGCGTGGCACAGCCCGCATTTGATGGCCGTGAAATCGCGCTCACCCAACACAGCGCGGGCCTGATGAAGCAACTGGACATGTGGGCACGCCTGCCGACCGAGGCGATTTCGCCGCTGCGGGATGCCCGGGTGATGGACGGTGCCGACCCTTTTGCCATGACCATCAGCCACCAGGACGCGCCGGTGCGTCCGGCGCTGGGCACACCGTCCGAGCTGGGTTTTCTGGTGGGCAACCACCACATCCGCAAGGCCGCGTTCGAAGCGGTCGCGCCGCTGGACGGCGATGTGCTGCTGGCCGGTACCACTGACACCGACACACCCATGGTCGGCACCTGGTTGTTTGCGGGGCAGGCCGTGCATTCGGTGGCCACCACCGGTGACGTTGCTTCGGCCAACGGACATGCCCGCGTGGTGCTGTCAGGTGGCCGCACCTTGACGGCCGATCTGCTGGTCGCCGCCGATAGCCGTCACTCCAGCACACGCCGTGCGCTGGGTATCGCCGCCGACATGCACGACTTTGGCCGCAGCATGCTGGTTTGTGTCATGACCCACCCGGTGCCGCACCACCATGCAGCCTGGGAATGGTTCGACTACGGCCAGACGCTGGCCCTGTTGCCCATGAACCCCTGCCCCAACACCGGTTTGTACCGCTCGTCGGTGGTGTTGACGTTGCCCAGCAGCGACATGCAGGCTGTGCAGGCCTTGGACGAAGCCAGCTTCAATGCCGAGCTGACACGCCGGTTTGCCGACAGGCTGGGTGCACTGAAACTGGTGAGCACGCGACACGTCTACCCGCTGGTGGCGGTGTACCCGCGTCGGCTGGTGGGCAACCGCCTGGCGTGCGTGGGCGACGCGGCCTGCGGCATGCACCCGGTCACGGCCCATGGCTTCAACCTGGGGCTCAAGAGTGTCGAGGCACTCGTGGCCGAGTTGTCGCGGGGGCGCCGCTTGGGGCGACCGCTGGGCGATGCCGCCGTGCTGGCCCGTTACGAACGAGCCCATTGGCTGGCCAGCCGTCCCACCTACCTGGCCACGCAATTGGTCACGCAGATTTACACGCACGAAAGCCCGCCCGCCCGCTTGCTGCGCCAGGCGGCCCTGCGCATCGGTCAGCGGTTTGCACCGTTCCGCCGGGCTGTGGCGGCGTCGCTGACCGGCGCATGAGTTGTCGCGGGAGCCCGTTCTCCCCAGATCGGGTTGGCAGGCGGGGTTGCCAACCGCCAACCAACTGTCATTTTCGATTCCGATAATGCCGACGCGCGCAAAAAAAATGCATTGCGCACCGTTTGCGAGGCACGTCACATGGGTTTCAGTCGTTCGGGCAGGTTGCTGGCTCGCTATATGTCAGCGTGGAGTCACTACGTATGTGTGGCGGGTGCTGCCTGGCTGATGGCGGGCTGCCAGGCGCCGCCTGCACGGGTGGACACCACTGCACCGCTGACCTTCGAAGCGGCCGATGCCGACGCTGCAGCCACCTACAAGGCGGGTCAGGACCGGGTGTTCCCCGGTTGGGAGCTTCGTCGGTTGCCCGGTAAACACTGGGCACCTTTCACGCCGGTCGAACTTGCCGGGCAACTGGGGTTGCAGGTGCAGGCTTCGTCCTCACTCAGCCTGCTGCGCAAGCGGCTCGAGCCGCCGCTGACTGCACCGATGGAGGTCAGCTTTTCGTGGTGGGCAGACAGTGTGATTGACGAGGCAGACCTGTCTGACAGCGGAGCCAGTGATGCGCCGGTGCAACTGCTGTTGGCCTTCGACGGCGACCGTTCCCTGCTGTCGGCCCGAAACGCGATGATGTCGGAGTTGCTGTTGCTGGTCACGGGCGAGGAACTGCCCTACGCTTCGCTGGTATACGTGTGGGCCACCGACCACCCGGTGGGCAGCATCATCCGCGATCCGCGTTCTGACCGCATCCGCTACCTGGTGGTCGAGCAGGGCAGCCTAAACCTGCGGCGCTGGGTGCACCACCGGCGCGACGTGCATGCCGATTTCCGCCTGGTGTTTGGTGAAGAGCCCGGCCCGTTGGCGGGTTTGGCCATCATGACCGACACCGACAACACGCGCACCCAAACGCGTGGTGTGTTTGGCCCGGTCAGGGTGCAGAATTTGAATAATCAGTAGCGCCTGACGCTTTTAGGTCAATCGCTGGATGCTTTTTTGATGCTCAATTCTGTTTCGGGATGGCCCGTGGCTTGCCGTTGTGGTCGATTGCCACGTAGGTCAGTGATGCCTCGGTCACCTTCAGGTAGTTGCCCTGGGCCTGAAAGCGCTCGGCATACACCTCCACCTGCACGGTGATGGATGTGTTGCCGATGCGGGTGACGCTGCTGAAAAAGCTCAGGATGTCGCCCACCCGCACCGGCTGTTTGAAAATGAACTGGTTCACCGCCACGGTGGCAAAACGCCCCTGGGTGTAGCGGGCCGGCAGCACGGCACCTGCCAGGTCCACCTGGGCCATGACCCAGCCGCCAAAAATATCGCCGTTGGCGTTGCAGTCGGCGGGCATGGGGATGACCTTCAGCACCAGGTCTTTGTCGGTGGGCAGGGAAACGTTGGGTTGGTTCAGGTTCTGGGACATGGCGCTTTCTGCCAAGAGTGAGGATGTGAGTAGTATTGCCGTTTCTCGAACCAGGGACACGCACACATGCTCACAGGCGAACTTCGCAGCCAAATCAACGCCATTTGGGACTCGTTCTGGTCCGGCGGCATCTCCAACCCGCTGGAGGTGATGGAGCAAATCACCTACCTGCTGTTCATCCGCCGCCTGGACGACGCGCACAGCCTGGAAGAAAGCAAGGCCAGCATCCTCAAGCGGCCCATGCAAAACCGTATCTTCCCCGAAGGCGCTGACCCCAAAGGCCGCCCGTACAACGACCTGCGGTGGTCGCGCTTCAAGAACTTTGCCCCATCTGACATGCACACCGTGGTGGGCGAGCATGTGTTTCCTTTTCTGCGCAGCATGGGGGGCGATGGCTCCACCTACAGCCACCACATGAAGGACGCCCGCTTCACCATCCCCACGCCCGCGCTGCTGGCCAAGGTGGTGGACATGCTCGACCAGGTGCCCATGGACGACCGCGACACCAAGGGCGACCTTTACGAATACATGCTGGGCAAAATTGCCAGCGCCGGGCAAAACGGTCAATTCCGCACGCCGCGCCACATCATCCAGTTGATGGTGGAAATGACCGCCCCCACGCCCAAAGACGTGATTTGCGACCCCGCCAGCGGCACCTGCGGCTTTCTGGTGGCAGCGGGTGAATACCTGCGCCAGCACCACCCCGCGCTGTTCAACGACGCAGATGCCCGCAGGCACTTCCACTACGGCATGTTCCACGGCTACGACTTTGACCACACCATGCTGCGCATCGGCAGCATGAACATGGCGCTGCACGGGGTGGAGAACCCCGACATTTCGTACAAAGACTCGCTGGCGCAAGACCACTCGGGCGACGAAGAGCGCTACAGCCTCATCCTGGCCAACCCGCCCTTTGCGGGCAGCCTCGATTACGAAAACACCGCCAAAGACCTGCTGGCCCTGGTCAAAACCAAAAAGACCGAGCTGCTGTTTTTGGCCCTGTTTCTGCGGCTGCTGAAACCGGGTGGCCGCGCCGCCGTCATCGTGCCCGACGGCGTGCTGTTTGGCAGCAGCAAGGCCCACAAAGAGCTGCGCCGCATGGTGGTGGAAGACCAAAAGCTGGACGCCGTGGTGTCGCTGCCCGCTGGCGTGTTCAAGCCCTACGCCGGGGTGTCATGCGCCATTCTGTTTTTCACCAAAACCAACTCGGGCGGCACCGACCATGTGTGGTTTTACGACATGCAGGCCGACGGCTACAGCCTGGACGACAAACGCCAGCCGCTACTTTCTGAAGACAAATTAGGCCTCCACTGGTTATCTGGCGTTCCTCAGCAGCTATCAGAACAGGACCACGCTAAAAACAACCTGCCCGACGTGCTGGCCCGCTGGGCTCTGCGCAACGACACGGGCGAGGATGGCGAACGCCAGCGTCCCCGCACCGCCCAGAGCTTTTGCGTACCCAAGGCCGACATTGCCGCACAGGGCTACGACCTGAGCATCAACCGCTATAAGGAAGTGGTGCATGCGGTGGTGGAACAGGAGCACCCGCTGGACATCCTCGCTAAGCTGAAAAAGCTAGAAGTTGAGATTCAGGAGGGGATGGCTGAGCTGGAAGGGATGCTGAAGTGACTGCCGCTCGGATAGCTCTCACCGAATGCTGCGAAATTGTTCAAGGTGGCCGCCACAAGCTCTCAGGCAACGACTTTGTAGAGCATGGCTTCCCCGCATATGGCGCTGGTGGCATGAATGGACTGCTCGCCACGTGGGAGTTTGAAGAGGCAGCTGTAGTTCTTTCGTCTATTGGCGCTCGCTGCGGAAAGTGCTTTTACGTCAATGGCAAGTGGTCAAGCCTCGCCAACACCCAAATCATCAGGCCAAACCCAGAGAAAGTGGATTGCAAATTTCTTTGGTATCAGATCAACGATGAATCTCGATGGCCCAAGTCTGGGACGGGCCAGCCATTCATTAAGCCGAGTGACGTGAAAAACCACTTGGTATGTCTGCCACCCCTCCCCGAACAACGCCGCATCGCCGCCATCCTCGACCAGGCCGATGCCCTCAGAGCCAAACGCCGCGAAACCCTGGCCCAGCTCGACCGCCTGACGCAGGCGATTTTTGTGGAGATGTTTGGGGACCCGGCGACGAACCCAAAGCGGTGGCCCATGGGGCATATTGGTGATCTGCTGGATTCAGCCTCATATGGAACAAGTGAAAAATCATCCTCAGTGGGTGAGTTTCCTGTACTCCGTATGAACAATCTCACCCGCACAGGTGAGCTGGATTTGAGCGATCTGAAATACATGGATTTGCCATTGGATAGTCGTGATCGATACCTAGCCAAGGCAGGCGATGTGCTTTTCAATCGCACCAACAGCGCTGACCTGGTTGGCAAAACGGCGATGGTTCCCGCTAATGCTCCGCAACTTGCATACGCGGGTTACTTGGTGCGGTTGCGAGTCAACCAAAACAACGAACCGGTTTATCTCACACGTTTTCTAAACTCTGCTTATGCCAAGCGAATGCTGCGGAGCATGTGCAAAAGCATTGTTGGAATGGCCAACATCAATGCCAAAGAAATTCAGGCCATGAAAATTGCCTTGCCTCCACTGGCGCTCCAGCAAACCTTCGCCACCCGCATCCAAGCCATCGAAGCCCTCAAAGCCAACCACCGCACCGCCCTGGCTGAACTGGATGCCCTCTTCACCTCCCTCCAACACCGCGCCTTCCGGGGAGAACTCTGAATGAGCGACCTCACCACCGCACAGCATCAGCGGCAAAACATCCTGAACAACCGCTACGCCTTGCAGGCGGCTGAGCAGCACCTGGGCTTGGGTGGCTTGGCTTATGCGGGCGAAACCGTGTTCACCAAACAGCAGGTGACGGCACTGTTTGACATCAGCGATGCCACGGTAGAACGCTACCTGGCCCAGCACGGTGACGAACTCAAGGCCAATGGCTACCGACTGCTGAGAGGGGAAAGTCTGAGGAAATTCAAAGACTTAATGGATGCTTCCCTCATCAATGAGGGTACCAAAACCAGCATTCTTGGCTTGTTCAATTTCCGCGCAGTTTTGAACTTGGCCATGCTGTTGACTGAGAGCGAACGGGCCAAGGCCATACGCTCCCGGCTGCTGGACATCGTGATGGATGTGCTGGCCGAGCGCACCGGCGGCCACACCAAGTACATCAATCAGCGGGACGACCGCTACCTGACCGCCACGTTCCAAGAGCAAACCTACCGCAAGCAGTTCACCGATGCGCTGGACCAATGGCTGGTGCCCAACCAGTGGAAATACCTTCGGTTTACCAACCTCATTTACCAAAGCATCTTCCGGGAAAACGCCGCGGAATACCGCAAGGTGTTGAAGCTGGCAGCCAAAGACAGCATTCGGGAGACGATGTATGCCGAGGTGCTGAACCTGATTGCCAGCTACGAGTCCGGTGTGGCCCACGAGCTTGAGAAGGCATCCAACAAGGCTGGCCGACAACTCACCATGCAAGAGGCGGAGGCGGTCTTTGCAGAGTTCGAAAGCCATCCTTTGTTCAAGCCCCTGATTCTGGATGCCAGAACCAAGATGGCCAGCCGCGACCTTGGGTTCCGCGACGCGCTGCACCACAAGCTGGAGGCCTACATTCAGTCGGTCCCCGAGGCTGACTTTGAGCGATTTCTGGGTGAAACCAGCAAATCACTGGAAGAGCGCCTTAGCGACCCTGAAACCCTGGCAGTGTTCAAACGCCTGAAAGACCGCTGAGCATGGACGAGCACCAAGGCCTGCGTTTTTTGTACTTTGGCGTGCCACAGGCCGTCGAACGCCAGCAATGGGTCATTGAAAACTCTGGCGGCTTGCCAGGCGTGAAAAGCGTTGACCACCTGGAGAGTGTGTTGGGCCACATACAGAACGACCTGTATTACCCCGAGATGCCTGACAAACTGACCCACTTGGTGTTTTCAGTCAACAAGAACCACCCTTTCAACGACGGCAACAAACGGTCATCGATTGCATTGGGTGCGTTCTTTCTGGAACTGAATGGTTACGACTACGTGGTGACACGGTTCGTCCATGAAATGGAAAACATCGCCGTCTATGTGGCGGACAACGTGGTCAGCAAGGATTTGCTGCGCGATGTGATTGCGTCAATCCTCTACGAAGACGACCACCCCGAAGAGTTGAAACTGGCTCTGTTCACGGCCATCAGTACGGCTTTGGGTGACCAAGAGCCTGATTGAGCCAAAGCAAGATACTCAAAGGCCAGGGAGAACAATAAATGAGCAACTTCACCTTTCTATCCACCGAATGGCCTCTGCTGTTCGAGTCTGCCGTTCAAGCAGAACGCGCCGCCCAAACCGATGCCCGCACATCTTGCTTCTACGCCCGCCGCACGCTGGAGCTGGCCGTGGCCTGGGTGTATGCCCATGACCGCACCCTGCGCCAGCCGTACCAAGACAATCTGAGCGCCTTCATTCACGAGCCCAGCTTCAAGACGCTGGTGGGCGAACCGCTGTTCACTAAAGCACGCCTCATCAAAGACCTGGGCAACATGGCAGTGCACGGGGCCAAGAAGATGGTGGCCACCGACGCGCTGAACGCCACGCGCGAGCTGTTCCATGTGTGCTACTGGCTGGCCCGCACCTATGCGCGTGCCAACCGCCCATCCCCCACCCAGACGTTTGATGTCTGCCTGCTGAAGGCACCAGCCATTGCAGCCGCACAACCCGCCGCAGCTCCGCAAGTCACCGCCGAGCAGCTTCAAAAGCTGGCCACCAGCCTAAAAGAGCAGGACGACAAGCTCAAAGCAGCTCAGGCCAGCCACGCCTCCCTTGCCGCAGAAAAGGCCGCCCTTGCAGAAGAACTGCAAAAGCTGCGCGACGAAGTGGCAGCCGCCAAGAAGGCCAACACCGCCGAACCCGACACGCACGACTATTCCGAAGCCGAAACCCGCAAAGCCTTCATTGACGTGTTGCTGAAGGAAGCCGGTTGGCAGCTTGACCCAGCCGTCAACTTCGAGGTGGAAGTGAGCGGTATGCCCAACACGCCAGGCAAAGGCTTTGTGGACTACGTGCTGTGGGGAGACGACGGCAAACCCCTGGCACTGATTGAAGCCAAGCGCACCACCAAAAGCCCCAGCGTGGGCCAGCAGCAAGCCAAGCTGTATGCAGACTGCCTGGAGCAGATGCACGGCCAGCGCCCGGTCATTTTTTACACCAACGGCTACGAGCATTGGGCGTGGGACGACGTGCTGTACCCACCCCGCCCGGTGCAAGGCTTTTACAAAAAGGCCGAGCTTCAACTGGCCATTCAGCGGCGCGCCAGCCGCAAGAAGCTGGCCGAGGCGGTGATTGATGCCAACATCATTGAGCGGCACTACCAAACCCGTGCGGTGCGCCGGGTGGGGGCCACGTTCGAGGTGGACCACCAGCGCAAAGCCCTGCTGGTGATGGCCACCGGTTCGGGCAAAACCCGCACCGTATTTGCCATGGCCGATGTGCTGATGCGCTGCAACTGGGCCAAGCGCATCCTGTTCCTGGCCGACCGGGTGGCGTTGGTGAACCAGGCCGTCAATGCGTTCAAAAAGCACCTGCCCGATGCCTCACCTGTGAACCTGGTGACCGACAAGGCCACCGAGGGGCGGGTGTACGTGTCCACCTACCCCACCATGATGGGCTTGATTGACGACGTGAGCCAAGCCCAACGCCGGTTTGGCGTGGGGCACTTCGACCTCATCATCGTGGACGAGGCGCACCGGTCCATCTACCAAAAGTACCGGGCCATCTTCGATTACTTCGATGCGCTGCTGGTGGGTCTGACCGCCACGCCCAAAGACGAAATTGACCACAACACCTATGGTCTGTTCGGTCTGGAAGACGGTGTGCCCACCGATGTCTATGGCTTGGACGAAGCCGTGGCCGATGGCTACCTGGTGCCGCCCGTGCCCATCTCGGTCCCGCTGAAATTTCAGCGCGAGGGCATCAAGTACGCCGACCTGAGCGATGACGAAAAAGCCCAGTGGGACGAGATGGAATGGGACGAAGACGGCAACAGCCCAGCGCCTGACGAGGTGAACGCAGAAGCCTTGAACAAATGGCTGTTCAACCAGGACACCGTGGACAAGGTGCTGGCCCAGTTGATGACCGAGGGCCAAAAGGTGGCCGGTGGCGACCGTCTGGGCAAAACCATCGTCTTTGCCAAGAACAACGACCACGCCGACTTCATTGCCCAGCGCTTCGATGCCAACTACCCACAGTACAAGGGCCACTTCGCCCGCGTGGTGACTTACAAGACCGAGTACGCCCAAAGCATCATTGACGACTTCAGCAACCCGACCAAGATGCCGCACATCGCCATTTCGGTGGACATGCTGGACACCGGCATTGACGTACCCGAGGCGGTCAACCTGGTGTTCTTCAAGGCTGTTCGCTCCAAAACCAAGTTCTGGCAGATGGTGGGGCGGGGCACCCGTTTGTGCCCGGATTTGTTTGGCCCTGGGAAGGACAAGCAGAACTTCAGCATCTTTGACTATTGCCAAAACCTGGAATTCTTCAGCCAGAACCCTGACTTCAAAGAGGGCGCGGGCACCGAGCCACTGGGCACGCGGTTGTTCAAGGCGCGGCTGACCCTGGTCACCGAACTGGACAACACACTGGCGGCCAAGCCTGAAGCGCCCCACACCGTGCAGGAGCCATCACCCCCATGGGGAGTCACCCTTTCACTGGATGACTTGCGACGTGACATTGCCAACGGGCTGCACGGCCATGTGGCCGCCATGCGTGTAGACAACTTTGTGGTTCGCCCAAAGCGCTTGTTTGTGGAGAAATTCGCCAAGGCCGAGGCATGGCAGCAGATGGGCGCAGAGGATGTGCACGAGCTGACCACCCATGTGGCCCACCTGCCCACCGAGCTGACCGATGAAGACGAAGAGGCCAAACGCTTTGACATGCTGCTGCTGCGCTCGCAACTGGCGGTGCTGCAAGCAAAGCCCGAATTCGAGACGCTGAAAACCAAGATTCAGGCCATAGCCAGCGCGCTGGAAGAACAACCCGCCATTCCCGCCATCAAGGCCGAAATGGTGCTGATTCAAGCCCTTGGCAGTGATGAATGGTGGGAGGGCGTGACCGTGCCCATGATGGAGACGGTCCGGCGGCGATTGCGGGCATTGGTCAAGCTGATTCCCAAGGGCAAAAAAGTCATTGTCTACACGGACTTTGAAGACGAAATGGGTGATGCCACGGTCATCAACCTGCCCCAGGTGACGGCTGGCCTGAACATGGCCAAGTTCAAAGAAAAGGCCCGCCAGTTCCTGCGCGAACATGAAAACCACCTGGCCCTGCAACGCTTGCGCCGCAATCAGGCCCTCACGCCCACTGACCTGACCGAGCTGGAGGCCATGCTGAAGCAGGCGGGCGGCTCACAAGACCTGATAGATAAGGCCAAGGAAGAGGCCCACGGCCTGGGCCTGTTCATTCGCTCATTGGTGGGGCTGGACCGTGAGGCTGCCATGCAGGCCTTCAGCGAATTCCTGAAGGGCGGCACGGCCACACCCAACCAGATTGAATTCATCGAGCTCATCGTGCAGGAGCTGACGCAAAGCGGGGTGATGGACAGCGGGCGGTTGTTCGAGTCGCCGTACACCGACATCAACGCTCAAGGTCCGCTGGGGGTGTTTCCACCAGCCAGGGTGGAGAAGCTGGTTCAGGTGCTGCAAACCATTCATCAACGGGCTGTGGCCTGACTTTTCAATTACGTACATGCGCCGTTCCGAATCGTATTCCGCCCTTCAAGGCTCGTCCTCGTCTGCAGCAGTTGGAGCGCCTGCCCAGTCACCACCGCCGCGCTCCGATTGGATCACCCTCAAACGCCTGCTGCCCTATCTGTGGACGTACAAGTGGCGGGTGCTGCTGGCACTGGGCTTCATGGTGGCGGCCAAGGGGGCCAACGTCAGCGTGCCGCTGCTGTTGAAGGAGCTGGTCGATGCCATGACCCCCGCCGTCGGCCGTGCCACCGGGTTGCCGCCGGGCAGCGAGGGCCTGCTGATCGTGCCGGTGGGCATTCTGCTGGCCTATGGGGCGCTGCGGTTTTCCACCAGCCTGTTCACCGAGCTGCGCGAGTTGATCTTCGCCAAAGCCACCGAGGGCGCGACCCGCAGCATTGCGCTGCAGGTGTTCCAGCACCTGCACGACCTGAGCCTGCGCTTCCACCTGGAGCGCCAGACCGGTGG
>DDUQ01000089.1 GCA_002344885.1 Comamonadaceae bacterium UBA2334 | reverse complement strand
TCAGCCGCCGCAGCCAGCACATCGCCGCTGCGCGCGACCATGACCACGTTCACGCCCTCGGCGGCCAATGCCTGTGCGCACCCCAGGCCCAGACCTTTGCTGGCACCGCACACCAGCGCCCATTTGCCCTGCAACCCCAAATCCATGATCGTTCTCCATCCACATGCCATGAAACGGCTGGTGCCAGGCCTCGGCCCGGCACTCAACCCACTTTTTGCCGCGTGACCACCAGCACCCCTGCCATGACCAGCACCGTGCCGGCGATGATCCAGGCGTTGAACGGCTCATCCAGCAGCCACACACCCATCGCGATGGTGGACATCGGGCCGATCATGCCCGTCTGCGCCGCGAGGCCGGAGCCGATGCGTTCGATGGCCATCATCACCATCAGCACCGGCGCGGCCGTGCAGGCCACCGCATTGAGCACCGACAGCCACACCACTTCGGGTGCAACCAGCGCGGCGCTGAAAGGTTTGAGCACCACGAACTGGCCGATGCACAGCAGGCAGGCCACCGTGGTGGCCAGGCCCACCAGCCTCAGCGAGCCCAGGCGTTGCACCATTTCCCCGCTGTACACCAGGTAAACCGCATAGCTGATGGCGCTGGCAAACACCAGCGCACCGCCGATGAGCGTCGCCGACCCGTCAAACCGCACCTCGTGCCCGAACACCAGCAGCACACCGGCGTAGCTGACCGCCATGGCCACTGCCTGCCGGTGGCTGATGCGCCGCCCGAAGAGCAGCCAGCCGAGCACCAGCACCAGCGTGGGGTTGAGGTACAGGATGAGCCGCTCCAGGCTGGCACTGATGTACTGCAGGCCCCAGAAATCCAGGAAACTGGCCAGGTAGTAGCCGCTGAACCCCAGGCCCAGCACACCCAGCCAGTCACGCCGCGATAGCGCCGGTTTGCCCCGGCTGGCCCACCAGGCCATGACGGCAAACATCGGCAAGGCAAACAGCATGCGGTACATGATGAGCGTGACCGCATCCACCCCGTGCCGGTACGCCAGCTTGACGATGATGGCCTTGCCGCTGAACGCGATGGACCCCGCCATGGCCAGTATCAGGCCGATGATCAGCGTTCTTTTTTCAATAGCTGCTTGCGCTTTCAATGAAAGCGCTGGAGCCGAATTTTTCATCAATTTTCCTACCAGGCAGCCGCCAACCCGTCACGGCGGGGATCGCTGGCGGCCACATAGCCTTGTACGCCCGGATCGCCCAGCCGCCAGATGAACTGGCCTGCACCGAACTCCTGGTACACGTCGTGCAGCACCGCCACCTCGTGGCCCAGCGCCTGCAAGCCAGCCACCGTGCGCGCATCCATGCCCGCTTCCACGTTGACCGACAATCCGGTGTTGAACCGCCAGCGCGGTGCGTCGCACGCCGCCTGCAACGACTGTCCGTGGTCAAGCAGGCGCACCAGCGTCTGCAGGTGCCCCTGCGGTTGCATGTTGGCACCCATCACACCAAAGCTCATCACTGGCTCCATCCCGCCCTTCGCGCCAGGCCGCGTGAGGAAGGCCGGGATGATGGTGTGGAACGGGCGTTTGCCCGGTGCCACCCCGTTGGCCGGGTTCAGTGGGCTGGCTGGCAGACCGAAGGCATGGCCCCGGTTCTGCAGGCTGATGCCGAAGGCAGGCTCCACGCAGCCCGAGCCAAACCCCATGTAATTGCTCTGGATGAAGCTGACCATCATGCCCTGCTCGTCGGCAGCGGTCAGGTAGATGGTGCCGCCGCGTCGGTGCGGGTCGGCAGGCGTGCCGGCCGGGTGCGCCTGCGCCCGACGGGGGTCGATCAGCCGCGCCCTTGCGGCCAAATAGGCGGGGTCCAGCATCTGCGCAGTCGTGACGTGCATGGCCGACGGATCGGCCACGTAGCGGTACACGTCGGCAAAGGCGAGCTTCATGGCCTCGATCTGCAGGTGCTGCGAGGCCACGCTGTCCACGGTATACCCGGCTGCATCGGTATGGGCCAGGATGCCCAGCGCCATGAGCGCGGCCATGCCCTGGCCGCTGGGGGGAATCTCATGCAGCGTGTGCCCGCCGTAGGCCTGTGCAACGGGGTCCACCCAGTCTGCAGTGTGCGCCGCCAGATCGGCTTCGGTCAGCGCCCCGCCGTGGCTGGCCGAAAAACGGGCCAGCGCCTGGGCAATGTCGCCCCGGTAGAACGACTCGCCCCCACTGGCCGCCAGTGACCGGAGTGCCCTGGCAGCCGCCGGGAAGCAAAACAGTTCGCCCACCAGCGGTGCGCGCCCCTTGGGCATGAAGGCCTCGGCAAAGCCGGGCTGGGTGTGCAGATCGGGCACAGCCAATGCCCATTTGCTCTGCACCACGGCCGGGACGGCGTAACCGCGCTCGGCCACCTCGATGGCGGGTTGCATCAGGTCGGCAAACGGCAGCTTGCCAAAGCGCCTGTTCAGCGCCATCCACCCACTGACCATGCCTGGCACGGTCACGCTGTCGATGCCACGTTTGGGAGGCGTGAGCGCCCCCTCGCCATACCGGCGGGTGAAGTAGTCTGCCGTCCAGGCCTGGGGCGACCGCCCCGACGCATTCAGTCCGTGCAAGGCGTTGCCATCCCACACGATGGCGAACGCGTCACTGCCCAGGCCATTGCTGACCGGCTCCACCACCGTCATCACCGCCGCCGTGGCCACGGCCGCATCCACCGCATTGCCCCCGCTGCGCAGCACATGCAGACCGGCCTGTGCGGCCAGCGGGTGTGAGGTGGACACCACGTTGCGGCCATAGACCGGCAACCGGACGGACGCATAGGGGTTGGCTTGCCCGACGGGATCGGGAGCAGGACGGTGTGCGGCAGTGGTCATCGGAACATTCTCTTTCGAAAAGCAAAACGGCACCGCTCAAGGTGCCGTTTTCCCCACAGGGTCAACCGGGGTCGGCCATCACGCCCACATCAGTCTTCCACAAACGCCTCTTCGCGCTTGTTCTTGACCGCAGGCAACATCACCACCACCAGCAGCAACACTGCCAACGCGAGCAGGGTGGCGGACAGCGGGCGGGTGACAAACACACTCCAGTCGCCACGCGACAGCAACAACGCGCGCCGCAGGTTCTCTTCCATCATCGGGCCCAGAATGAAACCCAGCAGCAAGGGCGCCGGCTCCAACCCCAACTTGATGAACATGTAGCCAATGGCACCGAACAGGGCCACCATCCAGATGTCGAACGTGTTGTTGTTGGTGGAATACACCCCGATCGCGCAGAACAGGATGATGGCCGGGAACAGCCAGCGGTAGGGCACGGTCAGCAGCCTGATCCAGATGCCGATGAGCGGCAGGTTCAGGATGATGAGCATGGCGTTGCCGATCCACATCGATGCAATCAGGCCCCAGAACAGTTCCGGGTTGCTGGTCATCACCTGTGGGCCGGGCTGGATGTTGTGGATGGTCATGGCCCCCACCATCAGCGCCATCACGGCGTTGGGCGGAATGCCCAGCGTCAGCAGCGGGATGAACGAGGTTTGCGAACCTGCGTTGTTGGCCGACTCAGGGGCGGCCACGCCACGGATGTTGCCCTTGCCGAACGGTACTTCGCCCGGTTTGAGCGTGGTCTTCTTTTCGATGGTGTAGGCCGCAAACGCCGACAACAGTGCGCCGCCGCCCGGCAAAATGCCCAGAGCCGACCCCAGGGCAGTGCCCCGCAGCACAGCAGGCACCATGTTCTTGAAGTCTTCTTTCGTGGGCAGCAAGCCTTGGATCTTGCCGGTGAACACCTCGCGCTTTTCTTCGCTGTGCGACAGGTTGCTGATGATTTCACCGTAACCGAACACGCCCATGGCAATCACAACGAAGCCGATGCCGTCCGTCAACTCGGGAATGTCAAAGCTGTAGCGTGGCACACCTGAATTCACGTCGGTGCCGATCATGCCCATCAGCAGGCCCAGCACAATCATGCCCAGCGCCTTGAGCAGCGAACCGGAGGCCAGCACCACCGCGCCGATCAGCCCCAAGATCATCAGCGAAAAGTATTCCGCTGGCCCGAACTTGAAGGCCACCTCGGTCAGCGGCGCAGCGAATGCGGCCAGGATCAAGGTACCGACGCATCCGGCAAAAAACGACCCCAGGCCGGCAGCCGCCAGCGCCGGGCCGGCACGGCCTTTACGGGCCATCTGGTAACCGTCGATCACCGTCACCACCGAAGAAGACTCGCCGGGCAGATTCACCAGAATCGCCGTGGTGGAGCCACCGTATTGCGCACCGTAGTAGATGCCGGCCAGCATGATGAGTGCGGCCACCGGCGGCAGCGCATAGGTGGCGGGCAGCAGCATGGCAATGGTGGCCACGGGGCCAATGCCAGGCAGCACACCAATCAGCGTGCCCAGCAGGCAGCCGATGAAGGCGTACAGAAGGTTCTGCGCGGTGAAGGCCACGCCAAAACCCAGTGTCAGGTTGTTGATCAGATCCATGTCAGTCCATCCTTGTTCTGTGGAGGTGGCCGCGCATCAGCCCGCGATGAACGCAGGCCACACCGGGAACTGCAGTCCCAGCAACTTCACGAACGCCAGGTAGCTGCCCACCGACAGGATGAGCGACAGCACCAGCACCTCTTTCACGATGAACTTTTCGCCCGCCAGGCTTGCGATAGCGACCTGCGCAAAAATGGCCACCACCAGTCCGAACTGCGGGATGCCAATGGCTGGTACCCCGATCATCAGTGCACCGAACGTCACGTTCGCGCCCAACACCAGCAACAACGGCCGCCAGGCAATTGCGCCGATCCGGTCACCATCGGGTGCCCCACTGATGAGCGCCCGCACGGCAATGACCGCGCCCATGAGCGCCAGGATCACGCCCAGCATGAGCGGGAAATAGCCCGGCCCCATCCGCGCCCCGGTACCCACCTGGTAGGTGGTGGCACCATAGGCAAACGCCGACCCGACCGTCAAAAACAGCAGGCCGGAGAAAAAATCTTTCTGGCTTTTGAGCAACACACGTGTCTCCTCGGAACTTTCGACCGATGGATTGTGCAATGCCAAACCGCTGCGCGCCATGTGGATTACACATAGCTTGCGCTCCGGGTTTACCCTTGGCGGTAGGGCGATCTGAACCGTGGCGCTGCGCGGGTCAGGCGGCGCGCAGGCTGTCCAGATCGACGATGCGGTAATGTCGGCCCGATTTGTCTGTCGGCTCCAGCACGCCTTCGCGAATGAAGGCGTTGAGCGTCCTGCTGACGGTTTCCAGCTTCAGATCGAGCATGGCACCCATGTCTTCGCGGGAAAACAGGGTGACCTGCGCTGCGGCGGCCCCATCCGCGTCGCTCGCGCGCATCTTCAGGATCAGCCCCGCCAGCCGTTGACGGGCGTTCCCAAAATTCAGGTCGGCCAGCCAGTCATCGGCTTCTTTCAGACTCTGATGCCATTTGCCCATCAACCTCTCGTGCAGGCGCGGGGTTTCCCGGTTCAGGCGCTGTATCACTTCCACCGGCAAGCGGCACACGCTGACCGGGGTCAGCGCCACCGCCTCGGCTTCGTAAACCGGCGCGAACAAGGCCTCCAGGCCGATCACGTCGCCCGCCCGCAACACGCGGACGATGCGCTGGCGCCCGTCCGGCAGGTTGCGCACCAGCTTGACCATGCCCACTTTGAGCGTCATCAGGCTGCTGGCCGCATGCCCCATGTGCAACAGGGTGTCGCCCGGCACAAAGGCCAGATCATCGATCGGGGCATGAATGAGGTTGAAATCCTCATCCGTCAGGTCGGCGAACAACACCATGTCGCGGATGCCACACTTGCGGCAATCCACGGTGCCCCGCCAGGCAGATTCAGGCTTGATCGGAATCATGGGCTCTCGGACGGAGGTGTGGCCGCACGCATCGCCACCGTCGACGCGAAGGCCAGTTCCTGCGCGGCCGGGTCCATGTTCGACAAGCGGATGCGTGCCCCGCCCTCGCGTCGCGCCCGCTGGGCCGCCTGGTTGGCCAGCTCGATCAGGGTTTCGTCGGGCACGGTGCCGTCTTCGCGGCTGCTGAGCCCGATGCTCAGGGTCAGGTTGATGGCCTGGCCTTTCCAGAGAAAAGGGTTGGCCTTGACAGACGCCTGCGTGCGCTCGGCCACCAGCGTGGCACCGACTGCCGGTGTGCCTGTGAGGAACAGCAGCAACTCGCCCTGCATGGCGGCTGCCAGGCGGTCGGTCTTGCGCAAGCCGCGCCCGATGATGCCGGTGACGTGTCGCAACGCGGCATCCCCGGCTGAAAACCCCAGTTGTTTGTTGAGCGCGTGGTACTGGTCAATTTCACAAACAAGCAAGGTCTGCGCCAGAGGCACCCGGCGGATGCGCTCGCGCTCGTCTTTGAGCAGTGCCATGAAGGTGCGCATGTTCATGGCACCTGTCAGATCATCCTCCGTGCTGAGATCGCGGATTTTGTCGACCAGCTTCATCATGACCAGGCACACCAGGCCCCCGTTGACAAGGGCCCACCCCAACAGCAGGCTGATGGCATCTGCCCATGCAGGCAGCACCTGCAAGCCCGACTCCGCCTCTGACGGGCCGGCCACCAGGGTCCAGGCTGTCCGGCCCATGCCAACCAGCCACACCACGACAGCGGCAAAAAACGGTGCCAGCGCCCAGCGCGCCACTTTTTTGCCCGCCTGGGCCGACATGGACGGGAAACCCTGCTGCACGGTGACACCGAGCATCCACATGGACGCGCTGTAGCTGGCCAGCAGCGCACCGTAACCCCCGGCATCCAGCCAGGCAATGACAGCCATCAGCACAGCCAGAAACGGCAGCATCAATGGCGACACCACGTAACTGGCCTTGATGTCATGCAGGCGGTGCAACCCGACACACAACCACTGCAGGGCCGCCAGCACCATCACCAGGCCCAGCGTCAGCCAGTAGGCCAATGGCATGAAAGCCTGACCCGACCCGGCCCACCAGGTCAGCGAGCCGGCTGCCACCAACGCATTGAAACCGACGAAATGCCGCGATGCCCGCTTGGAAATGCGCAGCGGGCCGCCCGTCAGGGCCCAGCCCAGGGCAGCGAGGCTGGAAGCCAGTGTGAGTGCCTGCACCCATACCTGCGCATTCATGTCATCGCCTTTGTCGGGAGTTGTTTCGAGACCATTAGCTTACCAAGCCTTGACAAGGTTCCCACGCAAGGCGGGTCATACCAGCGGCGGCGTGCATGACAGCACCTCGTCAAGCGTGGTCAACCCTTCGGCAACACGCATGGCACCGGCCACCCGCAAGGGGCGCATGCCATCCAGCACCGCCTGTCGGCGCAGAGCTTCCATGCCGGGTTCGCGGTTGACTTTTTCCTTGAACGCCTCACTCACCGTCATGAGTTCGTACAGCCCCATCCGCCCCTTGAAGCCGGTCATGCGACAGTCGATGCACCCCACGGGTTTGTAGGGTGCATAGTTGCCGCTGGCCTGCCAGGGCCGGATCACATCGTCGAACACCGCACGCTCGGCCGCTGTATCGGGCTGCTTGCACTGCGGACACAAAGTGCGCACCAGTCGTTGCCCCAACACACCCAGCACCGTGGCATTGATGAGGTAGGGCGGCACCCCCAGCTCCATCAGCCGCATGATGGCACTCGGTGCATCGTTGGTGTGCAGGGTCGAGAACACCAGATGCCCCGTCAGGGCGGCCTGCACAGCCATGTCTGCGGTAGGCAGATCACGGATCTCACCCACCATCAGGATATCGGGGTCCTGTCGCATCAGGGCACGCAAGCCCTGCGCAAAATCAAAGTCGATGTTGGTTTGGACCTGCGTCTGGTTGAAAGACGGCTCGATCATTTCGATCGGGTCTTCAATCGTGTTGACGTTCACCTCTTCGGTGGCCAAGCGCTTGAGTGTCGAATAAAGGGTTGTGGTTTTGCCCGATCCGGTGGGCCCGGTCACCAGGATGATGCCGTGTGCCCGTTTGACCAGCGCCTCCCAGCGCCGCGCGTCGTGCGACGAAAACCCCAGCGCATCCAGGTTCTTGACAGTGGTGTCGGGGTCGAAAATCCGCATCACCATTTTTTCGCCAAAGGCGGTGGGCAGGGTGGACAGGCGCATTTCCACCTCGTCGCCACGCGGGCCTTTGGTCTTGATGCGGCCGTCCTGCGGCCTGCGCCGTTCGACCACATCCATGCGGCCCAACAGCTTGATTCGTGCCGTCATGGCGGCCAGCACCGTCACCGGCAGCTGGTAGACCGGGTGCAACACGCCGTCAATGCGGAACCGTATCACACCCTGGTCGCGCCGGGGCTCCAGATGAATGTCGCTGGCACGCTGGTCGAAGGCGTACTGCCACAACCAGTCGACCACCTGCACCACACCCTGGTCGTTGGCATCGAGCTGACGGTTGCTGCGGCCCAACTCCACCAGCTGCTCGAAACTGGCTTGCGATGCGGCCCCCGCCTTGGTGGCGGCACGCACCGATTTGGCCAAGGCAAAAAACTCAGCCGTGTAGCGTTTGATGTCTTGCGGGTTGGCAACCACCAGCCTGACCGAACGTTTGCTCTGCCGTTCGACTTCAGGCACCCAATCGGTCAGGCCGGGCTCGGACGTGGCCACCACCACCTCGGCATGCGAGACCTGCAAGGGCAGCACCTTGTGCCGCTCGGCATAGGCTGCCGACATGGCATCGGCCACTTTGCCCACGTCGACCTTCAGGGGGTCGATGCGCACAAACTCCATGCCCAGGTGACCGGCCAGCCATTCCGACAGGCCGTCCAGCGTCAGCGACGCACCGTCGCTGGCGCGGGTCATGCCCACCACACTCAGGCGCTGCAAGGGGGGCTGGGCGCTGGACGCAGCCGAACAGCGCTGCACGGTGCGTTCGGCTTCGGCGGCGGTAATGACCCCATCCTGGGCCAGCCAGTCGACCAGCGCCCGCCACTCCAGTGGCCCCTGGAATGCGGCTTTGCGCGGCAGCGGAGGGTTCTTCACAGCTTCAGGATCGCTTCCACCACGGTCTTCAGGTCAGCATCATTCAACCTGGTGACAGGTGTGGGTGTCATGGGAACGGTGCCGAACACGCCCGAACTGCCCTTGCGGACTTTTTCGGCCAGTTTGGCCGCGACATCCTGGCCTTTGTACTTGGCCGCGATGTCCTTGTAGGAAGGGCCCACCATTTTTTTGTCCGTGGCATGGCAGGCCACGCAGCCACCTTTGAGCATCAGGTCTTCCAGAGGACCGGCCAGCGCACAGGCGGTGCCCAGAAGCAAGGTCGCGTGCAGTAAGTGCTTGGTAACGTTCATGTCAGGTCCTTTTGCGGGGAATCGCTCGGACCTACACAGGCCAAGCTTGACGAAACGATAGCACGGTCCACCTGTTTACAGACAACGCGCGGACAACAGGCATGCAGCATGCAGAGAGCATGCAGGCCATATGCAGCACGCAGGCCCTCGGCCCACACGGCGAACCGATCGGGCGAACCTCAAACCAGCGGCTTGAACACCTTCAGCCACTTTGGCGCTGGCAAGCCCCAGCGCGCCTGTATGTCGGCAGCACGGGCCGCAAGCTGTTCGCGCGAAGGCGCCGCGGGCGTGCGCTGCGCCAGCACCACCGTGTTGCCCTCTTTGGTGGGCTTGAAACACCACACGGCCTCGCGCCCGAACGCCTCCGCAATTTTTTCGACACTTTCGGGGTAGGTGTTGCGCTCGCCAAACAAGTTGACGGTCATGCAGCCGCCCTCCGTCAGGGTGTGGCGGCAGTCCCTGTAGAAATCCAGGCTGTCCAGCACGGGGGCAGCGGCCTCGTGGTCGTACAGATCGACCTGCAGCGCGTCCACATCGCCCGCCCAGACCGGGTTGCGCACCTCCACCTCGGCATCGGCCTGCACCACCAGCAGCTTGGCATCGTCCGGTGGCAGTTTGAACCAGAAGCGGCAGGCTGAAATGACCTGCGGGTTGATTTCCACCGCCGTCGTCTTGATGCGCAACTGCTTGCGGCAGAACTTGGTGAGCGCCGCCGCACCCAGGCCCAGTTGCATGGCGTGCTTTTTGCCCACCTTGGTTGGCTCGGTGAACAGCAGCCAGGCCATCATGCGCTGCACGTACTCCAGCTCGATGTCGTAGGGCCGGTCGATCAGCATGCTGCCCTGCACCCATTCGGTGCCGAGGTGCAGGCAGCGGACGTTCCCGTAGTCCGAAAAATTGACCTCGGGCAGCGGCGTAGCGAGTCCCCGAGGACGTCGGGGCACATTTTTCTGTGCAATAGTGCTCACGGCTGCGTCACCCGCGTGCCTGCGCGCCACACGGGCGGCCAACTTCGCACACATGCCCGCTCGGTGCTGCATGTGAACCGGGTCTGCCACCCCAATACCGACCAAGATTGCATGGCTTCGCGTCCGTCTTTTGTTTGAAAGGAACGATTATGAACATGGAACTGATCTGGAACTTCCTGACCACCCAGGGGGCTGACTTCGGCCTGAAGATACTGGGTGCCATCGCGGCCTGGGTGGTGGGCCGCTGGCTCATCAACCTCGCGGTGAGTCTCATCGGCAGCGGCATGGAGCGGGCCAAGAAGCTCGACCAGACGCTGATCCGCTACCTGAAATCCATCATCAGCGTTGCGCTGACGGTGGTGCTGATCCTGGCGATTCTGGACATCTTCGGCGTCAAGACCACCTCGTTCGCGGCGCTGCTGGCCGGCGCGGGCCTGGCCATCGGTGCGGCGTGGAGCGGGCTGCTGGCGCACTTTGCAGCCGGGGTGTTCCTGCAGGTGCTGCGCCCCTACAAGGTAGGCGACTTCATCAGCGCGGGCGGCACCACGGGCACCGTGAAGGAACTGGGGCTGTTTGCCACCACCATCCTCACGCCCGACAACGTGACCACCGTGGTGGGCAACAACAAGGTGTTCTCGGACAACATCCAGAACTACAGCGCAGAGCCCTTCCGCCGGGTGGACTGTGTGGCCAAAGTGGCCAACAGTGTGGACGTGCAGGATGCCATCGCCCGCCTGCGCACGGCCGTGGCTGCCATTCCGAATGTGAAAACCAGCCCCGCACCCGACGTGGAAATTCTGCAGTTCACCCCCGAAGGCCCCCTGCTGTGCGTGCGACCCTACACCCACACAGACCACTACTGGCAGGTCTACTTCGACACCCACAAGGCGGTGGTGAGCACCTTCGGCGCGGCGGGCTACCCTGTGCCCGAAACCCCGGTGGCGCATCGCACGATCGGTTGATCCTGCTGATCGGGCTGATCGAGCTGATCTGGCTGATCTGGCTGATCTGGCTGATCTGGCTGATTGGGCTGGTCAGGCCACGGGGCCAGGGCTTGACCCCAAGCCCGGTCAGGCACTGGCCTGTTCTGGTCAGCCGCTGACCAGCGCGGGCCCCAGCGCCGCGCCCCAGGCGGCTTGCTTGCGGGCCAGGCTCCAGCTGGCATTGGCGGGGCTGGTGGAGGGCAGCGGCACCACCTGCACACCCCTGGGACCGAACAGGGCACGGGTGTGGCGCATGTGCTTGCCGCTCTCGCCGCCGTTGTGGGCCACCAGCTTCAGGCGCGGGCACTGCGCCAGCAAGCCGGACAAGTCGTTGGGCTCCGCTGCGCGGATGTCGGCATCCAGGCTGCCCGGGCGCTGGCAGGCGGCGTACACGTCCCACAAACCCACACCGTGGGCCAGCAGCCAGGCACAGCGGTCGGCATACGCCAGGGGCACACCGAGTTCATTTTTCTGATAGCTTTTGGTGCTTTCAGAATAAGCGCCAGAGCCGAAAAAAGCTTGAAACACATGCGCCATCACCGGCCAGAAGTGGTTGCGAGGGTGGCCGTAGTACTGCTGCTGCGCCAGCGAGGCCACGCCGGGAAAGCTGCCCAGCACCAGCACGTGGGTGTGATCGTCCATCAGAGGGGGCAAACCAACCAGGCGCGACGCGGACGTGAATGTGAATGTGGGTTCGGGCAACCGGGCCATCTCGTCAGAAACAAAAAAGTTTGTATGGGTGGTTCGCCGTGCGTCAGACGGCTCCCGGCATGCCTTCAAAACCCGTCAGCAAAGTCGCCACCTTGGGCAGGGCGGCCACCGCGTTCGCGGTGGTGCGAGAAGCCCAATCGGCCACCGGCACACCCCTCAGGCCAGCCATGACGCCGCCGATGCGGGGCAACTCGGCAGGCGTGTTGACGCCCTGGGTCTGTCCCGCAGCACGTTGGGCAGCGGTGGCATACAGCCATTGTGGGGGAATGTCGGGCGCATCCGTTTCCATCACCCAGGCATCGACCGGCAAGTCAGTGGCCAGGCGGCGCAACCGATGTGCCCCGTCAAATGTCACCACACCGCCGATGCCCAACTTGAAGCCCAGCGCCAGAAAAGCCCGCGCCTGTTCGGGGCTCCCGTTGAAGGCATGGGCAATGCCGGCACAGCCCGGTGGCACCGGTTGCCCGCTGCGCAACCCCCAGACCTCGCGCAGGTGTTTGAGCAAGCAATCGGCGCTTTTGCGCACATGCAGCAAAACGGGCAAACCGTGTTTGCGGGCCAATTGCAGCTGCGCCCGATAAACGGCGTGTTGCCGCTCCTTCATCTCAGCCGAGCACAGCGCGGGCACAAAAAAATCCAGGCCGATTTCACCGACAGCCACCAGCCGCGGGTCGTCCCGGTGCGCCGTCAGCTCGTCGTCCAGCCGCTTCAGGTCATCCGCCTGCATGCGGGGCACACAGAGCGGGTGTATCCCCAGCGCATAGGCATCGCCGCTGCGGTGCGCGAGCTGGCGCACGGCATCGAAATTGCCCACCTCCACAGCGGGCAACACGCACAGCGCCACGCCCTGTTCGCGCGCCACCCGTCTGGGGGCGGGCACCCTGTCAGGCGACGTGACCCAAGCCGGCCCGGTACCAGCTGGAAGCAGCGACAGGCCGCCACCCCAGGCCGCCAGCTCGGGCGCGTCGAGGTGGCAGTGGGTGTCGATCCACATCGGTAAAGCTGCTGACGCCAGCGGTGAATGCGTGCGACCCGTCAGCCCAGCGCCTGGGCCAGATCGGCCTGGAGGTCGGCCAGGTCTTCCAACCCGACCGAGAAGCGGATGAGCCCGTCGGCAATGCCCATTTTGGCCCGCACCTCGGCACCGGCCTCCCAGAAAATGGTGTGTGCCACCGGAATGACCAGGCTGCGCGTGTCCGCAAGCCCTGTGCCCACCGTCGGGATGGTCAGGCGGTTGATGAACGGCAGGCAATCGTCGGCATCGGCCAGTTCAAATGCCAGCAACCAGGAGCCAGCGGTGAACAACTGGCGAGCCAACGCGTGCTGCGGGTGCGATGGCAGGAACGGGTAGTGCACGCGTGCCACAGCGGGGTGCGCCTCGAGAAACTGCGCCAACGCCAGTGCGGTGTCGCTGGCATGCCGCTGGCGCAGCGTCAGTGTCTCGGCACCACTGCCCAGCGTGTGGGCCTGCTCTGAAGACAGGGCTGCGCCCATGTCGCGCAGCCCCTTCTTGCGGATTTGAGCCAGGCCCCATTGCCGCGCATCGCCCTTGCGGTACGGCTCGAAGATGTTGGGGTAGTCGGCCCAGGGGAACAGCCCGGTATCGGTCACCGCGCCGCCCAATGCCGTGCCGTGGCCACCGATGGTTTTGGTCAGGGAGTTGATGACCAGACTGGCCCCCACGTTGCGCGGCTGGAACAGCACGGGTGACGTCACCGTGTTGTCCACCACGTACACCAGCCGATGCGCCTGGCACAACTGGCCGATGGCGGCCAGATCGGCCACCTGCGTACCCGGATTGGCCACGGTTTCCACGAACACCATGCGGGTGTTGGGTTGCAGCGCATCGGCCACCTCGCTGACACGCGTGGCATCGACCGTGGACACCTGGACGCCAAAATCGCGCAGGGTGCCCAGCACGCTGTTGGTATTGCCGAACACAAACTGGCTGACAACGATGTGATCGCCCGCTTTGAGCAGCGTGAAAAACGTCGCACAGATGGCCGCCATGCCGGTGGCAAAACAGATGGTGCCCACGCCGCCTTCGAGCAGGTTGATGCGCGATTCCAGCGCGGCCGTGGTTGGCGTGCCCTGTCGGGCGTAGTTGTAGCCCTTGACCGTGCCCTGGAACACGCCCACGAGCTCTTCCACGGTCTGGAAGCCGTATTGCACGGAGGTGTGAATGGGTTTGCGCACGCCGCCGTGCTCCACACCAAAGCTGCGGTCCGCGTGGACGATTCGGGTGTTGATGCCGTTGGGAGTCATCTGGTTTCGGCTTTCAGTTTCAAGGTTGCACAGTGTCGGGCACTTCAGGTACGTGAAGCACGCCACCCACCAGGCTGACGCGTTGCCGGCAGCGCTGCGCCAGCGCGGTGTCGTGCGTGACGACCACGAACGCGGTGCCCTGGCTGCGGGCCAGCTCCATCATCAGCTCGAACACACCGTCTGCGGTGGCGCGGTCCAGGTTGCCGGTGGGTTCGTC
>DDUQ01000117.1 GCA_002344885.1 Comamonadaceae bacterium UBA2334 | reverse complement strand
TGCAGGCTCAGCACCACTTCGCTTCCTGTGGTGTCGGGCACGCCGCCCACCACCAGCCCGGTGTTGCCGCCTTGCGGGACGATGGCCACGCCCGCCGCCGCACAGGCCTTGACCACCGCCGCCACGTCCAACGTGTGGGCGGGGCGCACCACTGCCAGTGCCACGCCGCGCTGGCGCTTGCGCCAGTCGTGCTCCCAGGCGGACAGGTCGGCATCCGGTGCACCGTGCGTCAGCACATGGGCTTCCCCGACGATGGCTTGCAAGGTTGCGATCAGGGGGTGGTGGGGCATAAACTTTCAGTAGCTATGGGTCAATTTATATCAAGCGCTGGAGGCAGAAAAAGCCTGAAATTTTTGGCCGGACATCAGCGTGGGGACTCTGGAGGGGTGTCTCCGGTGCCGGTTGCCTGCAGCCTGGCCTGCTTTAGCCGCAGCCGCACATGCGCCGCACAGGCCGCAAACAGCACCACGCACAGGGCAATTTCCACCATGGCCAGCCAGTTTCCGGGTGGCTTGTCGCTCCAGGCGCGCACCACACCTTCGGTGAAGTACAGCCAGATCATCAGGCTCAGCCACCGGTAGGTGTACATGCGGTGCTTCAGCAACCCGGCCAGCGGGATGCACAGCGGCAGGGCCTTCAGGGCCAGCCAGCTGCCACCCGGGCGGATGGGGGCCAGCCACAGCTCCCAGGCCAGGCACAGCACGATCAGGGCCAGCAGGCTGCTCACGGCCACGGTACGGGTCAGGGCCACGCTGCGCGAAGGCATCACAGGCGGCGCAAGGTGGGGGGCTGCGCCAGTGGGGCCGGCTGGGACGGCGGGTGTCGGGGGGCTGTTTGGGGGCATGAGAGCAAGGCAAGCCAGAGGCTTGGCAGAGGGCTGAGCGCTGGCATGATAGCGGGATGACCGCTCAACCTTGGCCGCACCGTACCGCAACCCTTGCCGGGTACCGCCATTTCTGGCTCAGCCTGTGGCAAACGCTGCTTGCCTTTCCCTGGCGCAGCACGGTGCACACGCTGCGCGAGCGCTTCCGAGAAGACCGCCTGGGCCCCACAGCTGGCAGCCTGGCGTTCACCACCATCATTTCCCTCGTGCCGCTGATGACGGTCGGCCTGGCGGTGTTCAGCGCGTTTCCCATGTTCGGGCAAATGGAGGCGGGGTTGCAGAAGTGGTTGGTCAGCAGCCTAGTGCCCGACAACATTGCAAAACCCGTGCTGCTGTACCTGAAACAGTTTGCAGGCAAGGCGGGCAAGATCGGCTGGACGGGCGCGGTCGTCCTGCTGCTGACCGCGCTGGCGCTGGTGCTCACCATCGACCGCAAGCTCAATGACATCTGGCGTGTGCGCCGGCCTCGGCCCCTGGCGCAGCGCGTGCTGGTGTACTGGGCGGCTTTGACCCTCGGGCCACTGTTGCTGGGGGGCAGCTTGACCCTGGCATCCTATGCCTTGTCTGCCAGCAAAGGCCTGGTCGATGCCCTGCCAGGCGGCATGCGGTTGGTGTTCGACGTGCTGGAGTTCGGCCTGGTGGCGCTGGGTTTGACGATGCTTTACCGCTATGTGCCCAACACGCGGGTCGAATGGGCGCATGCATGGGCCGGTGCGCTGTTTGCTGCGGTGGGCGTCGAACTGGCCAAAAAGCTGCTGGCCTGGTATGTGGCCACGGTGCCGACTTATTCCATGGTGTACGGCACGTTTGCCACCGTGCCCATTTTGCTGGTTTGGCTGTACGTGTTGTGGGTGCTCGTGTTGCTGGGTGCCGTGATCACGGCCTACCTGCCCAGCTTGCTGGCGGGCGTGGTGCGGCGGGGCGGCTCGCCGGGCTGGTCGTTCCAGCTGGCGTTGGAGGTGGTGGCGTTGTTGGCTGCACTGCGTACACGGTCGCAGTCGGGCGGTTCAGAGCACGGCCTGGGGTTGTCCGAGTTGGCTTCGCAACTCAAAGTGGACGATTTGCAGCTTGAAGAACCGCTGGAAACGCTGGTGGCCCTGGATTGGGTGGGCAAGCTCGACGAAGAGCAGGCGCGCTATGTGCTGCTGGCCGACCCGGCGTGTACGCAGCTCGGCCCGCTGGCTGACAAACTGCTGTTGCCGCGCAAACCGCACACGGGTGCGGTCTGGCGGCTTGCGGGGTTTGAGTCGGCGCGGTTGGCCGACGCATTGCCCCCTTCGGCCCCTGCTGACTGATGCCAATCCCTCACCGCAGGGGGCTTGCCCGTTGGGCGTTTCAAGTTGCGGTGCGCACCGCATTGCGCGGTGATGGGCAGCCGTTGCCGGGCCTGTCGTGGTCAGGCCAATACCTGCCGCAGCGCGGCCAACGTTTCCTCTGGTGCCTCGGTCATCAGCGAATGGCCTGCCGGTACCGTGGCCACGTTCACCGTCAGGCCGGCGGCCCGGGCGGCTTTGACCAGGCTCTGGGCGGCTTTGGGTGGGGTCATCTGGTCGCGTTCGCCCAGGATGAAGGCCACCGGGCAACGCACACGGGCCATGTCGGCTTCACCATCGGCGTAGCTGTCGCAGGCCTTGAAGCCGGTGTGGAACACGTTTTCAGCCGTGTTGCTGGCCAGCACGCGGCGCATCAGCGCGGCTGACCCGCCGTACAACCAGGTGCCGGGCCCCAGGGCGGAGGGCGGGGGGCTGAGCGTGCTGTGCGAGAAGGTGTTGACCATGGCAATGGCCTTGTCGGGTTGCTGGAGCGACGCGTCCAGCAGCGCGGGCGACACCCGCATGGGGAAGGCCGTGCCCACCAGCACCAGGTGGCTCACACGCTCAGGCTCGGCGGCCGCCGTGTGCAGGGCAATCAGCGAGCCGAAGCTGTGGCCCACCAGCGCGGCCTGCCGGATGCTCAGTGCGTCTAGCAAGCCCAGCACGGCGGCACTGGCATCGGCCACGTTTTGCGGGCAGGGGCCCGCGCTGCGGCCGTGGCCCGGCTGGTCGATGGCCAGCACGTTCCAGCCGTGGTGGGCCAGCCAGCGGCTTTGCAGAATCCACACACTGTGGTCGTTCAGCACGCCGTGGATGAACACGGCGGTGGGCTGGGCAGGGTTGAATGGTTTGCCGCCGGTGTAGGCGTACAGGGGGTGACCATTGACTTCAATTTTCATAGTCGTTCTTTGAAGTAAAAATTCAATATGAAAAACTGCCTTACCGCTTTACTATCATGTCTTTGTAGCTACTGATAAAAAAACACTCCTGATGTATTTCCTGCAGATTCTTGAGTAAATACACGTTCTGCAGCGTCGGGCAGCCGGGCTTCTGGCGGTTTATTCGGCGGCTTTTTCGGCGGCTTTCAGCGCCCGTTTCAGGTCGTCGATCAGGTCGTCGGTGTCCTCCAGCCCGATGGACAGGCGGATGGTGCCCGGCCCGATGCCGGCGCCGGCCAGCGCCTCGTCGGTCATGCGGAAGTGGGTGGTGCTGGCGGGGTGGATCACCAGGCTGCGGCAGTCGCCCACGTTGGCCAGGTGGCTGAAAATTTTCAGGTGCTCGATGAAAGTACGGCCCTGGGTGCGGCTGCCTTTGATGTCGAAGCTGAACACCGAGCCCGCACCCGCCGCGCCGTGGCGCAGCAGTTTGTTGGCCAGTGCGTGGCTGGGATGGCTCTCCAGCAAGGGGTGCCCTACCCGCGCGACCAGTGGGTGGGCGGCCAGGAACGCCACCACCTTTTCGGTGTTGCGCATGTGGCGCTCCATGCGCAGTGGCAGGGTTTCCAGTCCCTGCAGAATCAGCCACGCGCTGTGGGGTGACAGGCAGGCACCAAAGTCGCGCAGGCCCTCGCGGCGGGCACGCAGCAAGAATGCGCCCACGGTGCTTTCCTCCGAGAAATTCATGCCGTGAAAGCCGTCGTAAGGCGCAGCCAGTTCTTCGAATTTGCCGGTTTTTTCGTGGGCAGCCGCCCAGTCGAAGCTGCCCCCATCGACCACCACACCACCGATCACCGTGCCGTGCCCGCTCAGGAACTTGGTGGCCGAGTGGTAGACCAGGTCCGCGCCCAGCGCCAGGGGCTTCTGGTGCCAGGGCGTGGTCAGGGTGGCATCGACCAGCAGGGGCACTCCGGCCTCGTGCGCGATCTGCGCCACGGTGGGAATGTCCAGCACATCCAGCCCCGGATTGCCCACGGTTTCGCCAAAGAACAGACGGGTGTTGGGCCGCACCGCAGACCGCCAGCCGTCGATGTCGCCAGGTTTGACGAACGTGGTCTCGATGCCGAATCGGCGCAAGGTGTAGTGCAACAGGTTCTGGCTGCCGCCGTACAAAGCCGTGCTGGCCACGATGTGGCCGCCCGCGCCCATCAGCGTGGCCACGCTCAGGTGCAGCGCGGCCTGACCGCTGGCCACGGTGAGTGCACCAATGCCGCCTTCCAGCGCGGCGACGCGCTGTTCCAGCACAGCGTTGGTGGGGTTGCTGATGCGGCTGTACACATGGCCGCCGCGCTCCAGGTTGAACAGCGACGCGGCCTGGTCGCTCGACTCGAACACGAACGACGTGGTCAGGTGGATGGGCACGGCCCGTGCGCCGGTGGCAGGGTCGGGCGCCGCGCCCGCGTGGATGGCAAGGGTGTCGAAACCGGGGTCGGTGTAACCGGGCATGTGGCAGGTTCCTGCGGAAAGGTCAAAAGCGTCAAGCGTAGCGGCAATTGACGTTACGTCAATCAGGTCTGGTACGGGTGAGCGGGAGGTTGTAGAAAAAATTTGGGGTTTTCCCGAGTGTCTGGCTATAATCGCAGGCTTCGCTCAAAAAGGGCGGAGATTGAGTACATCTGCCTCACACTTTCGGCTTCTGACGCCAAGCCCTGTTCCGACAGGTCAACCGCGTGGTGTTGCATGCATGGCCCCCCATGCGTCCCGCCAGTTCAGGAATTAGCCAATCGCTAGCCACGTCATGGCCACAATTTTGTGGCGCCGATTCTGGTGCGATTTCGTTGGGTGGTTGATGTTTTTTTGAACCACGAACGAAGCACCGGCGGTCCGCCACCTGATTTGCTGCGCCCAACCCTTGGGCGAGCCACCATTTGCCTTGCAGCCAGCGGCTGCCCACAGGCCGATGGCATCTATCCGGACTTCCATCCGCTTTGCTCGGATGTTGTGCGCCTGATCGCGCACGGATTTTGACAACATGAACGACGTTTCCTTCACCGGTGGCCGTGAGCTGCCCGATACCGACTTTTCCATTCCCAGCACCGCCGAGGTGGCGACCGCCCACGGTGCCGAGCCGAGCCAGCCCAATGGCTTCGAACTGCTGGGCCTGGCGCCCGAGCTGATCCAGGCCGTGGCCGACCTGGGGTTCACCGAGCCCACCGCCGTGCAAAAAGCGGCCATTCCGCAGGCCCTGACCGTGGACGGCACCTACGCCGACCTGATGGTGTCCAGCCAGACCGGCAGTGGCAAAACGGCTGCTTTCCTGCTGCCCGTGCTGCACACCCTGCTGGAGATGCAGGCGGCCGATGCCCGTGCCGAGAAGGAAGCGTTTGAGCGCGCCTGCGCCGAGGCCACTGCCAAAGGCGAGGCCCTGCCGAAGCGTCCCAAGCGCAAGGACCCCACCAACCCGCGCAACTTCAAGCCTGCCGAACCCGGCGCGCTGGTGGTCTGCCCGACCCGCGAACTGGCCCAACAGGTGGCCAACGACGCGATTGACCTGGTTCGCCATTGCCGTGGCCTGCGCATTGCCAACGTGGTGGGCGGCATGCCTTACCAGATGCAGGTGGCCAAGCTGCAAAACGCCAACCTGGTGGTTGCCACCCCCGGCCGTTTGCTGGACTTGCAGCGTGCCGGCCAGCTCAAGCTGGACAAGGTCATGTTCCTGGTCATGGACGAAGCCGACCGCATGCTCGACCTCGGTTTTGCCGATGACCTGGCCGAGATCAACCAACTCACCCAGCAGCGTCACCAGACCATGATGTTCAGTGCCACGTTTGCGCCGCGCATCCAGCAACTGGCCCTGCGTGTGATGCACGACAACGGTGCCAACGTCAAGAAAGTGCAGATCGATACCCCCCAGGAGAAGCACGCCAACATCACACAGAGCCTGTACTGGGCCGATACGCCAGAGCACAAGCGCAAGCTGCTGGACCACTGGCTGCGTGACACCAGCATCAACCAGGCCATCGTGTTTGCGAGCACACAGATCGAGTGCGACGACCTGGCCAACGACCTGCAACAGGCCGGCTTCTCTGCCGTGGCGCTGCACGGTGCGCTGAGCCAGGGCATGCGCAACCGCCGCCTGGCCGCGCTGCGCGACGGCCGTGTGCAGATTCTGGTGGCCACCGACGTGGCGGCCCGTGGCATCGACGTGCCGACCATCACCCACGTGTTCAACTTCGGTCTGCCCATGAAGGCAGAGGACTACACCCACCGCATCGGCCGCACGGGCCGTGCCGGGCGCGATGGCCTGGCCATCACGTTTGCCGAGTTCCGTGACCGCCGCAAGATCGGTGACATCGAGCACCACACCCAGCAACCCCTGAAGGCGCAGGTCATTGAAGGCCTGGAGCCCAAGCAGCGTGCCCCGCAGACATCGTTCGGCGGTGGTGGCCGTGGCGGGTTTGACCGTGACCATGGCCGGGGTGGTCGTGGCCGTCCGGGCAGCCACCGCGAGGGCGGTCCGTCCAGCCACCGTGGGTTCGGCAGCTTTGGCCGCGCTGACAAAGGTGGTTTTGACCGTGGATTCGACCGCCCGCCGGCTTCACACGGGTTCGGTCGTCACGACCGTGCGCCCGAAGGCCGTGGTTTCGATCGCGCACCCCAGGGTGGTTTTGACCGTGGTCAGGACCGTGGCCAAGGGCGCTCCGACCGGTTCGAGCCGCGTCAGGACGGCCGGGGCGAGCGCCCTGCTTGGGCGAATGACGCACGTTCGCAGGGTGACCGGTTCGAGGGCCGTCAGGATCGCACCGACCGCCCGTTTGCCGACCGGGGCAACCGCTCGCCGGACATGCGCCAGGACCGTGGTGCAGCGCCGTTGCGCGGTGGCGACCGGGGTGACCAGCGCCCCTTCGGTGCCGACCACCGTGGCCCGGCTGACCGTGGCTTCGAGCGTGATGGCCACCGGGGTGCGCCGCACCACCGTGGTGAGTTCCGGCCCGATCACCGCTCGGATGGCCGCGGGTTCGAGTCGCGTGGCGATTTCAAGCCGCGTCGTCCAGCGCCCGAGCGCGCAGGCTTTGAGGCACCCCGTCGCCGCGCTCCGGCGCGCTGACAGGTTGCTGGCATCACGCCATCCATGAAAAGGGCCCTGCGAGGGCCCTTTTCTTTGGGGGCTCTCGGCGCGTGGGCTCAGTCTTGTTCGGCGGCAGCCTGGCGTTCGGCGGCTGCTTTGGCTGCCTCGGCATCGGCACGCATTTCAGCCGACGTGCGCAGCGACAAGCCGCCCGCACTCCGCCCGGTGGAGCCGAGTGCCGGTGGTGCGCTGGAAGGCGCATAACGTGACAGCAGGGTTTGCACCATGTCTTCGAGGTCGGATGCGTGCTCGATACGCTCATGGTGGCGTTGCAGTGTCAGGCGCGCGATGTCCATCAGCTTGGTGTTCAGGGTTTGGCCGCCGTGGGTGATGAGCGCCTTGACGGCAGCGCGCGGGTTGCCGGCAATGGCATGTGACATGGCCTGTTGCGCCATTTCGCCGATCCGCCGGTGGCCTTCTTGCATCTGGGCAGCAAACGGTGGGTGGCGCTGTGCCGCGCCGGCCATCAGTTCGGTCACGGTCCGGGTGGAGCAAAAGCGCAGCGCCAGGGTGTCCATCCAACCCGGTGCGCCGTCGAGCGACAACTCGGCCAGTGTGACTTCGGTCAGCAACGACACAAAGTTGCACGCCGCTTCCACGTCGAAGTCCGATTCGCGCAACTCGGCTGCGTGCTGCTTCACATCGGCCACCACGGCTGCCACCTGCTTGCTCATGAGGTTCAACAGGGTTTGCGCCACGGCCTTGAAACGCCTGAGGCGGGGCGCATGGTCGCGCTTTTCGAGGGCAATCTGAAGCTGATCGATGCAGCGGCGAACACCCTGGGTGTCTCGCATCTGGTAGCGGGTGAACGTCAGCAGCATGAGCGACTGATGGTCATACATTTTGGACGACAGGCCCAGCAGGGTGGCGCGGTCCAGGGCTTTGGCGGCTTCTTCTTTATGCCCCATGTAGAAGGCCAGCATGCCACGTTTCTGCAGCCGGGCGATGGAGCTGGGCGTGATGTCGCAGGCCTGCCGGTAGACGGCCAGCGCCTGTTCGTAGTGGCCCTGCTCGACGTGGATGCGGCCCATCACATCGTAGGCATCGGCAAAACCTGGCTGCTCCGTCGCCAGGCTTTGCAGGGTGCTCAGGGCCACATTCGGCTGGCCGCTGTCGAGTTCGGCCCGGGCCACGCCCAGCTTGGCCCAGGGCAGGGCCTGGGCATCCAGGATGCTTTTGAACAGTTTTTGCGCCTCGGCTGGCCGCTCCAGCCTCAGCAGCAGCTCGGCGCCGATGCGGGCTGCGTACAACCAGTAATGCTGTTTGGCCTGGTAGCGCGCCAGGCACAGTTGGGCGGCTGTCTCGAATTCGCCCGCCTCGATGGCCTCGAAAATGGGGCTGAGCACTTTTTTGCGGTGCCTGGCGTGTTTGAGCCGTTGGCCCAGCGCGGCTGCCGTGTGAGGCTTGAGCATGTAGCTGTCGAGCGCTGATTCAGCCGCCTCGGCCACCTGGGCGTAGCTGGCTTCGCCCGTGAGCATCACGAAAACCGTGCCAAACGGCAGCAACTGTGCCCGGCGCAAGTCGTCCAGCAACTCCTGACCCGAATAGGTCGTGTCGGGAAACCGCTGTTCGCACAGCACGATGTCAAATTCGCGGAACTCCAGCATCCGCCGCGCATCGGTGGGCCGGTTCGCCTGCGCTACCTGGGTCACGCCATAGTCCCTGAGCTGAGACACGATGGTGCTGCGAGACGTGGGGTTGCCGTCCACCACCAGGGCGCGGCAATCGGCAATGCCCGGATCGAGCTGGCTCATGGTTGAATCGCCAGGGGGCCGGATGGGGTGGGAGGCTGGTGCCGCATGTGTGCCAGCATACCAAAGTGGTGCGCCGGGTGCATCTCTGGTTTGTGCGGAGCCCCAGGCGCACCCAGGCCGGCGCTTGCCCGCGCCGAATGCCCAGCCGACAGCGGATCGGCCGCTCAGTTCATGCCGTTGCGGCTGGCCAGTTCCACAAACAGTGCCGAGTGGTCCAGGTCACCCAAGCCGTGCTCCGTGGCCTGCTCGAAGAGCTGGGCAAACAGTTGGGTGATGGGCGCTTCAAAGCCGGTTTCTCGTGCCGTGGCCATGGCATTGCGCATGTCTTTCAGCTGCACGGTCACGGCGGCGCGTTTGGCAAAGTCGCGTTCGACCATGCGTTGGCCATGCACTTGCAGCACACGGCTTTCGGCAAAGCCGCCGGAGATGGCCTCGCGCACCTTGCCCATGTCGGCACCGCCGCGTGCGGCGAACAGGAGGGCCTCTGCCACGGCGCCGATGGTGATGCCCACGATCATCTGGTTGGCCAGTTTGGCCAGCTGGCCCGAACCCATGGGCCCCACGTGGGTGGGGCGCCCAAGCACTTCCAGCACGGGCCGTGCGCGCTCGAAATCTGCCTGCCGGCCACCGGCCATGATGGCCAGGGTGCCCGCTTCGGCGCCAACGGTGCCGCCTGAGACGGGTGCATCCAGGCAATCCACTGAAAGGGCCGCCAGCCGGGCTGCATGGTCGCGTGCCTCGCGGGGCTGGATGGACGACATGTCCACCACCAGCGTGCCGGGTTGCAGGCCCTGGGCAGCACCCTGGCGGAACAGCACGTCTTCCACGGCGGGGCCATCCTGCAGCATGGTGATGACGATGTGGGCACCCCGCACCGCATCGGCCGGCAGGCTGAATGCCCGCGCACCGTTTGCTTCAAGGGCCTGTGCCTTGGCGGGTGTGCGATTCCAGACATGTACCCGGTAGCCCGCTGCCAGCAAGCGTTGGGCCATGGGGGTGCCCATCATGCCGATGCCCAGCAGGGCGACGACGGTGGAAGCGGGTGAGGTTGGTTGAAAATTCATAGCTGTCGATGTCATGATCACAAGCGATGGAAGGCAAAAAGAATAAAAGGCGCGGTCACCCGGTGTCCAGCGCAGGTGACCGCGCAAAAGTGGTTCATGGAACCACGGAGTTGACGGGGGTAGGCGTTGCCGCTGTGGGTGTGTTGCGTGCCAGCAGCCGCTGCAGGTTGGCGCTGGCCTGTTCGCAATGGCGTGTGGTCAGGGCGGTCACGCCAGCGATGTCGCCGGCGGCAATGGCATCGGCAATGGCGGCGTGCTCGTCCCACACGGCGGCGCGCAGGCTGCCGTGGCGCAGGCTTTCACCCATGGCTCGGCGGATGTGGGCCCAGTGCAGCAGTGAGCTGGCTTCTATCAGCGGGTTGCCACTGGCCTGGTAGATGGCGCGGTGGAACGCCATGTCGGCGTTCATCATCGCCCCGATGTCGGTGCTGGCTGCGGCCAAGCGGCCCTGGCGGATTAAAGCAGGGTCGATGGTCACCTGGCGTTGAGCGGCCAGCTGCGCGGCCAATGCATCCAATGCCCCCCGCACCTGGTAGATGTGGGCAATCCGCACCGTGTCCAGCGGTGACACCAGCACGCCACGTCCTTTGTGGCCGTGCTGGCCTGGCGCGTCCTGGACCAGACCTTCGTTCTTCAGCTGGCGCAGCGCCTGGAGCACGGGCTGGCGTGACACGGCCAGCTGTTCGGCCACTTCCTCCTGGGTCAGGCGCATGCCGGGCGGCATGCTGCCGTCGCTGATGGCGTCGAGCAAGCGTCGGTACACCAGCTCGACCAGGTCGGGCGCAGTGGGCAACTGGGGCAGGGAGCTGTTCATGACTTGAGTTGAATACTGTATACAGAATACATGTGAAGTATGCCCCCAAGCTGACAAACTGCCAACAACCGGCTCTGTTGCGGTGCGGGACACCCGCTGTTTTCGGTTGCCTGGTTTCCGGTATTCGGGCAACAAAAAAGCGGACCTCGGCCCGCTGGGTGTGTTTTGGGTGGTTTGCGGCGTACTGGGGTGTGTGGCGGTGTATGGGGGTGTGTGGCGGTGTATCACAGCCCCCGCGCATTGCTGCCCTGTGCGTGCGCTGCCACCCACCTCTCCGAAGGCCCAGCGCTAGGGTTTACATCAGCAGGTGCTCACCCGCGTTGTCGCCGCCCAGGATGACGTAGTTCACCTTGCGGATGTCCATCAGCTTTTTGCCGCCCGAGTAGCTGATGGAGCTTTGAATGTCCTGCTCCATTTCGACCAGCGTATTGGCCAGCTTGCCCTTGATGGGTTCGAGGATGCGCTTGCCTTCCACGTGCTTGTACTCGCCTTTGTTGAAGTCGGAGGCGGAGCCGTAGTACTCCTTGTACAGCACACCATCCACTTCCACGGTCTGGCCGGGGCTTTCCTCGTGGCCGGCAAACAGGGAGCCGACCATGACCATGGTCGCTCCAAAGCGCACGCTTTTGGCAATGTCCCCGTGGCTGCGGATGCCGCCATCGGCAATGATGGGCTTGGTCGCCACGCGCGCGCACCACTTCATGGCACTCAACTGCCAGCCACCCGTGCCGAAACCGGTTTTGAGTTTGGTGATGCACACCTTGCCGGGGCCAATGCCCACCTTGGTGGCATCGGCACCCCAGTTCTCGAGGTCGATCACCGCTTCGGGCGTGCCCACGTTGCCCGCGATCACGAAGCTGTTGGGCAACCGCTCCTTGATGTAGGCAATCATGTGCTTCACGCTGTCGGCATGGCCATGGGCGATGTCGATGGTGATGAAGTCGGGCACCAGCCCTTCGGCCACCAGTGCATCCACCGTGTCGCGGTCGGCCTGCTTCACGCCCAGCGAAATGGAGGCAAACAGACCTTTGCCCTTGAAGTCGCGCACGAAGGCCACGTTGTCCAGGTCGAACCGGTGCATCACGTAAAAGTAGCCGTTGCGCGCCAGCCATTCGCAGATGGTTTCGTTCACAACGGTTTTCATGTTGGCCGGCACCGCCGGGATGCGGAAGCGGTGGCCGCCCAGTTCCACACTGGCGTCACATTCCGAACGGCTCTCCACCCGGCACTTGCGGGGGAGCAGCAGGATGTTGTCGTAGTCGAAGATTTCCATGATTCCAAGCTCCAAAAATGGAGTCAGCGCACATCTGGTGTGCCCTGACAGCTACAAAAGAAGGATGAGCGCTTGGCTTGAACCCGGCAACAAAAAACCGGGCGCAAGAAACTTGGGCCCGGTGCGCGATTGTATACACATTGGGGCAGGCAAGTGGTGCTGTTGGATTGCATGTCCACCCATCGGTTATGCGGAACCCCTGTAAAGACGCGCAGATGGGCTGTTCATGATGGTGGTCAATGTCGTGACTGGTTTCGGTGGGTACAGTTCAAGGAAGCACAGAAAGAATTTGACGTGAAAGATCGAATCGCCCGCGCACTGTTCGGTGACCACCTGTTCAGCGAAGACGATGACCACCAGGCCTTCAGGTACCGCCTGTTGGTGGTGGTATTGCTCGTCGGGTCGTTCGCCACCTGGGTGTTTGTGTGGACTGACATGTTGGGTGTCAACAGGTTGGAGCCACACCATCGCCAGTTCATGAGCGGGTTTGCACTCCTGGCGCTGCTGTTGTGGCTTGTTCTGCGTGGCCGACCGCAGCGCTTTACCTGTGTTGCCTGGAGCTATCAGCTGGCAGCATTGGGTGAGTACGCTGCAGCATGGTTCTGGGCGCCACACGATGAGCTGCGTGTGCTGTGGGTGCTGGTGAATGTGCCGGGTGTCTATATTTTTCTGGGCAATCAGGCAGGTGCGATGGTCACCGCCTTGTGCCTGGGCGTGATCTGGTGGGGCAACTCGCACAACCCGGCACCTTACAGCAGTAACGCCCTGGTGACATTGTCGGTTGGGCTGGCGTACCTCGCCGCTTTTTTTCACGTGGTTGCCGACCGCTCATGGTCGTACTTCATCCGCATGCGTGAAGCGAATCGGCGGCTGAGCTTTTTGGCGCACCATGATCCATTGACTGGCTTGTTGAATGCACGCGCGTTTGCTGACCAGGCACAGCGGCTGATGGCTGTGGGGGTGCGGCAGGCCTCACCTTCTTCCATGCTGTTTGTGGATGTGGATTACTTCAAGCGTGTCAATGACACGCATGGTCATGCAGCCGGCGATGCTGTGCTGAGTGCGGTTGCACGGGCGCTTGCGAGCCTGCTGCGTCAGAGTGACGTATTAGGACGTGTCGGTGGCGAAGAGTTTGCTGTCTTTTTGCCCAATACGGCGCTGGTCAATGCCGTGAAGGTGGCGGAGCAACTGCGTTCGGGTCTGGCAGCGCTGGAGATTGACGCAGGCGGCGGGGTGGTGCTGAAGGTCACAGCCAGTTTCGGTGCCGCGGCTACACCTGTGGACGACCAAGCAAGCCTGAACACGTTGCGTGCGCAGGCCGACCAGGCGATGTATGCGGCCAAGGCGGCCGGGCGCAACCGGGTGGTCGCGTTTCCAGACGTGGCACAGGGGCCAGCGGAGCAAGGCCCAACTGCAAAGGGCGTTCCTACAATCGGCGGATGACCGAACACGCCACGCACCCGTCGCACGACACCCGCCACCCAAGCCTGCTGCAGGGCCTCAATGCCGAGCAACTTCAGGCGGTGACCCTGGGGAACGGCCATGCGCTGGTGTTGGCTGGTGCCGGTTCAGGCAAGACCCGTGTGCTTACCACCCGCATGGCGTGGCTGATGCAAACCGGCCAGGTGGGGCCGGGCGGGCTCATGGCCGTGACCTTCACCAACAAAGCAGCCAAAGAAATGCTGACCCGCCTGCAGGCCATGCTGCCCGTCAACGTGCGCGGCATGTGGGTGGGCACCTTCCACGGCCTGTGCAACCGGTTGCTGCGCGCACACTGGAAGCCCGCCGGGCTGCCGCAGACCTTCCAGATTCTGGACACGCAAGACCAGTTGTCCGCCGTCAAGCGGCTGTGCAAACAGTACAACGTGGACGACGAACGCTTTCCCCCGAAGCAGCTGGTGTGGTTCATTGCCGGGTGCAAGGAAGAGGGCATGCGCCCGGCTGATGTGCCCGTGCGCGACGACGACACACGCAAGAAAGTCGAGATTTACCAACTGTATGAAGACCAGTGCCAGCGCGAAGGCGTGGTGGACTTCGGCGAGCTGATGTTGCGCAGCTTTGAGCTGCTGCGCGACCACGCCGACATCCGCGAGCACTACCAGCGGCGCTTCAGGCACGTGCTGGTGGATGAGTTTCAGGACACCAACAAGCTGCAATACGCCTGGCTCAAACAATTGGTGGGGTCCGAGACCGCCGTGCTGGCCGTGGGTGACGACGACCAGAGCATCTACGCCTTCCGTGGGGCGCGGGTGGGCAACATGGCCGACTTTTTGCGCGAGTTTCCAGGCGTCAGTCAGGTCAAGCTGGAGCAGAACTACCGCAGCCACAGCAACATCCTCGATGCCGCCAACGAACTGATCGGCAACAACAGCCAGCGCCTGGGCAAGAACCTGCGCACCGACCAGGGCGCGGGCGAGCCCATCCGCGTGTACGAGAGTCCGACGGACTTTGACGAAGCGCGCTGGGTGGTCGATGAGGTGCGGCAACTGGTGCGGGGCAAGGGCAGCGCGCTGGGCCATGGACCCAACGGCGCAGCACACGCCGACCCCGAGCAGCACGGCTACCCCCGAAAAGAAATTGCCGTGCTGTACCGCAGCAACGCGCAAAGCCGGGCCATTGAAACCGCGCTGATGAACGCCGCCGTGCCCTACAAGGTGTACGGCGGGTTGCGGTTCTTCGAGCGGGCTGAAATCAAGCACGCACTGGCCTACCTGCGCCTGCTGGAGAACCCGCGCGATGACACCAGCTTTCTGCGCGTGGTCAACTTTCCGCCCCGTGGCATCGGGGCACGCAGCATCGAGCAGTTGCAGGACGTGGCCCGCAGCAGCGGCTGCGCGCTGTTCGATGCGGTCAGCGCGGTCAAGGGCCGGGCGGGTGTGGGCCTGACGGCATTTGTGGCGAAACTCGATGTGATGCGCGAGGCCACCCAGGGCCAGACGCTGCGGCAGATTGTGGCCACCGTGCTCGACCAGTCGGGGTTGCTGGTTCACTTCCAGAACGACCGCGATGGCGCTGACCGGGTGGAAAACCTGGAAGAACTGGTCAACGCGGCCGAGAGCTTCGTGATGCAGGAAGGCTTTGGTCGCGATGCCGTGGCCCTGCCGCTGGACGAAACCGGTGCGCCCGGTGGCGGGTTGCTGCGCGACGGCAAACCCGGGCCGGGTCTGACGCAATCACCCGTCAGCCAGGGCCTGGTGCCGCCCAGCCGAGCCCAATCTGCAAACCCTTTGGGGGCCACCACCCGTTTGTCCGTCAACCCGGAGGACGCCCTGGCCGATGCCCTGCAGGCTGCCAATGAAGCGGCTGCCGAATTGGGCGACGTCGGCATGGACCTGCAGGACGCATTTGACTTTGACAGCCTGCCCACTACGAGGCCAGTGGTGGTGCCCTCGGAGCCTGCTGGCCAGGTGGGCAGAGGCGCCGGCGTGAACGCCCAAGCCAGTGCTGACCCCAACTGGGCCGATGCACTCGACACCGGCCTGTTGGCCGTCCTGCCCGAAGAAACCGGTGAAACCCTGTCTCCACTTGTCGCGTTCCTGACGCACGCCGCGCTGGAGGCTGGCGACAACCAGGCCCAGGCGGGGCAGGACGCGGTGCAGCTCATGACGGTGCACGCCGCCAAGGGGCTGGAGTTTGATTGCGTGTTCATCACCGGGCTGGAAGAAGGCCTGTTCCCACACGAAAACTCGGCCTCCGACAGGGCCAGCCTGGAGGAAGAACGCCGCCTGATGTACGTGGCCATCACCCGTGCCCGCAAACGTCTGTATATCACCCATTCGCAAACCCGCATGCTGCACGGCCAGACGCGCTACAACCTGCGCAGCCGGTTCCTGGACGAGCTGCCCGAGACCTGCCTGCGCTGGCTCACGCCCAGGGCGGGTGGCATGGGTTTCGGTCAGGCAGGTGGCGGGTTCGCACCAGCCGGGCAGACGGGCGGGTTTGGCTACGGCAGCGGGGCTGGGCGGCCTTGGGGTGCAGGGCAGGGTGGCTCGGGTGCTTCGTTGGGTGGAGCAAAAAAGTCATATTCATCAAGCCCTGGTGGCCAATACGGTTCTGACAAACCGGGCGCTTTTGCGCCTGCACCCGAGCCCAAGTCGGGGCGGGGCTCCGACATTTCGGCGGGCATGAAGGTGTTCCATGCCAAGTTTGGCGAGGGCAAGGTGCTGACGGTTGAAGGCGCCGCCGCCGATGCGCGGGCACAAATCAACTTTCCGCGTCACGGCGTCAAATGGCTGGCGCTGGGCATTGCCAAGCTGACAGTGGTGGACGACTGATCCCCACCTGAACTGACCGCCGCCGGGCCGCTGCGCCACACTGGATTTCTGCCCACCCGTCGCCCACACTTACCTGGACCGCACGCCATGAGCCGTCAAGCCAAACTCCTGACCCTGTGGCTGGTTGTGCTCTTTTTCGTGGGCGCTTTGTGGGGCGGCGGGGTGCTGATACGCGAGCGCATCGTGGGTGAAGAGCACGCGCGGGCAGAAGCTGCCGCTGCGCTGCGTGCTTCGGCCGTGGTGACCTACACCGAGCAGCACCTGCACCAGGTTCGTGCTTTGCTGTCGGCAGTGCGGCAGTTTCATGCGGTGTCACGTTCGGCAGAAGACACCCAGCGGTTCATTGATGGCCTGGGGTTTGACCGGTCGGTCATCGAGAACATCTACCTCATTGATGCCGAGGGCCGTGTGCTCATCTCGCACACCGCCACGTCGGGCCAGGTGGTGGCCGATCGGGACTATTTTGCGTTTCACCGCGACCCCGCCAACCGCAATGCCATGCATGTGTCCAAGGTGGAAATGGGCCGTGTGACTGGGCAATTGCATTTTCGCGTCAGCATGCGTGTCAATGCGCCCGATGGCCAGTTTGGTGGTGTGGTGCTGGCCACCATCCAGCCTTCGGCGTTCAACAAATATTTCCAGCAACTCAACCAGGACGGTACGCAGCGTGTGGTCGTGTTGATGGGCACTCAGGACCGCACCAGACGCGCCAGGTTGCCCGTGCCCAGGGACGACCAGTGGCCAGAGCCGGTTGAGGCCGAACTGTGGCAGCAACTGCCGACACAGGCCAAGGGCACTTACCAACGCACCAGCTCGTTCGACCAGGTGCCCCGCACCTACGTGTACGAAGCCTTGGCCGAATGGCCGCTGGTGGCAGCGGTGGCGTTCTCGCAAGCCGATGTGGCCGCGCAAGCCGACCCGCGCATCCGCCAGTTGCTGGTGCCTGCCGTGGGTGCGACGGTGTTCGTGCTCATGCTGGCCTTGGTGGCCACGGCCATGGTGGTCAGCCACGAGCGACTGGCGCGGGCCAAGCAGCAGGTGGACGATCTGTACGCCCAGATGCGCGCACGCGCCACGCACGACCATCTGACGGGTCTGCCCAACCGCAGCCTGTTTTTCGAGCGGCTGTCACGCGAGCTGTCGCGTGTGCGGCGTGCCAACAAGCCCCTGGCCTTGCTGTTTCTGGACCTGGACGGGTTCAAGCAGGTCAACGACCAGCATGGACACGACGCGGGCGATGCGGTGTTGGTGGCCGTGGCCCAACGCTGGTTGTCGGCCATGCGCGATACGGACACCGTGGCCCGCCTGGGGGGCGACGAATTTGCGGTCATCCTGCCCCACACCGACCGGACGGAAGACTTGCAGGCAATTGCCACCAAACTCATTCAGCTGGCCGGGCAGGCCATCGAGTTGCCGGACCATGCCACCGTGAAGGTGGGGGTCAGCGTGGGGATCAGCCTGTACCCGGCGCATGGCACCGAAATCGACACCCTCATGGCAGCTGCCGATACCGCCATGTACCAGAGCAAGGGGCGCGGCAAGAACCGCTACACCCTTGCTGAAGGCCAACCCATGGCCGTGCAGGAAGCGACGGATTGGGTGGTGTTCACCGACGCGCACCTCACGGGCATACCCGAGGTGGACCAGCAACACCGTGAACTGGTGCGCCTGGTGAACGAGATCAACCGCACATTGGCCGGTGCCCAGACCGCAGGACAGTCGTCAGCCGGTGCGGCAAAGCAGATCAAGGGTTTGCTCGGTCAGTTGTTCGAGGCCACACGCCTGCATTTTGAAACCGAAAACCGCCTGATGGCCGCCGTCAATTACCCCGGACGGCCCGAGCATGAACAGGCGCATGCCCACCTGTTGGGCGAGTTGGTCCAAATGCAGGCCCGCTTGTCTGAAGATGGCGAAGAACTGCTGCTGCAAACGCTGAAAGATTGGCTGATGCACCACATCGAGCACTCAGACCGTGCGCTCGGTGCCTACGTGGCAGGCTTGTCAGAAAACAATAGCTGACTGTTCAATAAAAATAAGCGCTGGCGGCTTATTTTTATTGATTTTTCAAGATCCAACGTTCTGGCCTGTCCCGTCAGGCTTTGTCGGCCGATTGTTCGGGTGCGGGGTTGGCATCGGGTGTGTCAGCCGCTGGGGTTTCAGGTGCTTCGGCTTGTGCGGTGGACGCAGCGTCTTTTTTGGCGTTCAACTGCTGTGCGTAGGTGCTGGCATCGAGCAGACGGGCTTTTTTTGCGTAGTGCCTGTCCAATCGCCATTCGGCCAGAATCTCCAGCGCCAACTGGAACGGCTTGTCATTCAGCGCATACAGGTCGGTGAGGTTGAAGCTGCCTTCAGTTTCCAGGGCCACCACCAGCGCAGCCAGTGTTTTGCCGGTGTCGCTGCCGGGATTGGCTTCGATGAGTTTGCGTGCTTTTTTGATGGCCAACATGTCGTTTCTCTCTCTCATGCGGTGGGGGAATATCAGGGTTTTCGAGCATAAGCCAGCGTTGCCGGTTTTTCATGACAACGGCATGTCAGCGACGTGAAGCCACACGGTTTAGAGGTGCTCACCCAGTCTTCACAGGTTTGTCACATGAGGTTGGCATTGTTCGCGGGTTTTCTTTTCTCAACCCACGAAACGGAGTCAGCCACATGGCGCACCACCCCACCCAGGACGTGAACACGTCCGCCAACGAGCATTTTTCCGACGTTCTGGCACGTGCCCAGATCAGCCGCCGCAGCCTCATCCGGGGTGGTATCGGCCTGGCAGCTGTGAGCAGCCTGCCCATGCTGGCTGCTTGCGGCGGTGGCGACGACGATGTCGAAAAGAAACTCAGCTTCACTGCCGTGGGCAAGAGCATTGCCGACAGCGTCGTGCTGCCCGCCGGCTACACCTTCACCATCCTGCACGCCACCGGCGACCGCCTGGTGTCGAGCATCCCGGCCTACAGCAACTTGGGCACGGAGACCGACGACTGGAGCCAGCGCGTGGGGGACCACCACGATGGCGTGGAGTTTTTCTACATCGGCAGCAATGGCCGCTACAGCGCCACCGAAACCAGCCGCGCCGTGCTGGCCATGAACCACGAAAGCTCGGCCGATGCCCATTTCTTCCATGCCAAGGGCCAGACCAGCAATGGCGTGAACGGCAAGAAGTTTTCGCAGTTTGGCGACTGGGATTTGGGTGCACGCCCGGCCGATGGTCTGGAGGCGCTGAAGGAAATCAACCACCACGGTGTGTCCCTGGTCGAAGTGGGCAAGAACGCCGCTGGCAAGTGGGAATACAAGGTGGACTCCACCTACAACCGTCGTGTCAATGCGCAAACGCCCATGCGCATCACCGCACCCGCCGCCCACTTGGCCGCCGTCAAGGCGTTCATGGTCACGGCCTACGACACCACAGGCGCTTCGTCGCGCGGCACACTGAACAACTGCGGCACCGGTTACACCCCCTGGGGCACCATGCTCACCTGTGAAGAAAACTGGGCCGCTTATTTCCACATGCCCAAAGGCTCGACGGGCGTGGATGCCAAGCTCACCGCTTCATTGCAGCGCTACGGCGTGGCCCGCGCGCCATTGGCTGACACGGCCACCGTTGGCAGTGGCCAGGGCTGGCACACCGTTTCGACGACTGACAACCGTTTCACTCGCTGGAACAATTCGGCGGTGGGTGCATCGGCTGCCGCCGATTTCCGCAACGAACCCAACACGTTTGGTTACATCGTTGAAATTGACCCCATGGCCACTACCACACCCACTAAGCGTGTGGCCATGGGACGCTTCGCGCACGAAGCGGCTGTGTTTGGCAAGCCGGTGGTGGGCAAGCCGCTGGCGTGCTACATGGGTGACGACTCGCGTGGCGAGTACATCTACAAGTTCGTGTCGGCCGCCAACTGGGACGCCAATGACGTGGGTGGCGGCATGGCCGCCGGTGACAAGTACCTGACCGAAGGCAAGCTGTATGCCGCCAAGTTCAACGCCGACGGCACCGGGCAATGGCTGGAATTGACCATGGCCGACCCCAAGATTGCGGGCTATGCGACCTATGCCTTTGCCAACCAGGCCGATGTGTTTGTCAACGCGCGCATCGCGGCCGATGCCGTGGGTGCTACCAAGATGGATCGTCCTGAGTGGGGTGCCGTCAACCCGGCCAACGGCGAAATCTACATGACGCTGACCAACAACAGCAGCGCCAACCGCACACCCGGCAAGACCGATGCGGCCAACCCCCGTGCCTATGCGGACAACGACGGCAAAAAAGGCTCGGGCAACCCCAATGGTCACATCATCCGCTTCCGGGAAACGGACGGCGCATCCACCGCCACGGGCTTCAAGTGGGACATCTTCCTGTTCGGTGCCGAGGAAGATGCGGGGGCCAGCATCAACCTGTCCGGTCTGACTGCCAGCAACAGCTTCTCGTCACCCGACGGTCTGTGGTTCTCCAAAGCCACCGGCATCTGCTGGATCCAGACCGACGACGGTGCCTACACCGACGAAACCAACTGCATGTTGCTGGCGGCGCTGCCAGGCAGCGTGGGCGATGGTTCCAAGATCACCGTTGAGAACAAGATGACCGTCAGTGGTGCCGAAGTCACGGCCAAGCAAGACACCTTCATCGGTGCCGCGCTGGGCGAGGCCAAGCTGCGCCGCTTCCTGGTCGCACCCAAGGGTTCTGAAGTCACTGGCATCACGGAATCTGCGGATGGCAAAGCGCTGTTTGTCAACATCCAGCATCCTGGTGAAGAAACAGCTGCGATCGGTACGGCCAGTGCGTTCACGTTCCAAAGCCAGTGGCCCGGTAACGCGGGTTACGGCCCGACCGGTCGTCCACGCTCGGCCACCATCGTCATCACGCGGACGGACGGTGGTGTGATCGGAGCGTGAGAGCCGACTGACCGGCAGCCTGTTGTGCTGTAGGCAGCAGGTTTTCTGGTCGCCAACACAAAGGGCCGCGCAAGCGGCCTTTTCCCGTTCTGCCCCATATGATTCAACCCATGGGAGCCACATCACACACCACCACGGACTTCGGCACGCCCGAAGCCCTCGCCTCTGTTGCTGCTTTCATCGCCAAATGGCAAGGCGTGCAAGCCAGCGAACTGTCCACCGCCCAAAGCTTCACCCTCGAACTGTGCGAGCTGCTGGGCGTGCCCAAACCCCACCCCACGCCCGAGCAAAGTTACATGTTCGAGCGGCCCATCACCTTCCAGCACGGCGACGGCTCCACCAGCGCCGGGAGGGTGGACTGCTACAAACGCAGCCACTTTGTGCTGGAGGCCAAAAAGCTCAAGGCGGGTAGCCACACCAAAGGCTTTGACGACGGGCTGCTGCGTGCCCGCAGCCAGGCCGAGGCCTACGCCCGTGCGCTGCCTGCAGCAGAAGGCCGCCCGCCCTTCGTGCTGGTGGTGGATGTGGGCACCGTCATTGAGGTGTACGCCGAATTCAGCCGCAGCGGCGGCACCTACACCCCGTTTCCTGACCCCCGCAGCCATCGGCTCGCCCTGGCAGACCTGGCCAAGCCCGAGGTGCTGGCGCGCCTGCACGCCATTTGGACGGCTCCTGACAGCCTTGACCCCGCCCGCCGCAGCGCCCAAGTCACCCGCGAAGTGGCCTCCCTGCTGGCCCAACTGGCCCACAGCCTGGAGCAACGCCACCCGCCCGAACAGGTGGCCGCTTTCTTGAGCCGCTGTTTGTTCAGCATGTTTGCCGAAGACGTGGGCCTGCTGCAAACCATGGGCGACGGGGTGGGCGCATTCGTGGGTTTGCTTCAAAACCACCGCCAGCGCCCGGAAATCCTGCAAAAGATGCTCTCTATTTTGTGGGCCGACATGGACCGTGGCGGCTTCTGCGCTGCCCTCATCGAAGACGTGCTGCGTTTCAACGGCAAGCTGTTCAAAGGCGCGGGCACCGACGGTTACAGCCTGCTGCTGCAACCCGCTGAAACCGATTTGCTGATCCAGGCTGCCCAAGCCAACTGGCGCGAGGTAGAGCCCGCCATCTTCGGCACCCTGCTGGAGCGCGCCCTGCACCCCACCGAGCGCCACGCCCTGGGCGCCCACTACACCCCGCGTGCGTATGTCGAACGGTTGGTGCTGCCCACCGTCATGCAGCCGTTACGGGCAGAGTGGGCCAACGCCCAGGCCGCCGCGCTGGTGCTGGCCCAACAGGCCGCCGAGCTGGAAAGCCAAACCCCCGCCGTGCCCACACTGCCCGCCAACGTGGCCGCCCTCAGCCAAGCCCAAACCGCCGCACTCACCGCCGCCAACAAGCGCGCCATGCAAGCCCGCGCCAAACACCTGGCCGAGGTGGACGCGCTGCGCCAGCAGGCGCTGGGCCACATCAAAACCTTTCACCACCGGCTGTGCACCGTACGCGTGCTCGACCCAGCGTGTGGCAGTGCCAATTTTTTGTACGTCACGCTGGAACACCTCAAGCGCCTGGAGGCCGAGGTGTTCACTCAGGCTGAAGACCTGGGTGGCGCGCAAGGCAAGCTGGCGCTGGCGGCTGAAACCGTCACAGTGCAGCAACTGCTGGGCATTGAGCTGAACCCCCGCGCCGCCGCGCTGGCCGAGCTGGTGCTGTGGATTGGCTGGTTGCAGTGGCACATCCGCACCCAGGGCAACGCCGCCGTGGCCGAGCCCGTGGTGCACGACTACGGCAACATTCAGTGCCGCGATGCGGTGCTGGCTTGGGAGCGGCAAGAGCTGGCCACCGACGAGCACGGCCAGCCCCTCAGCCGCTGGGACGGCACCACCTTCAAACCCCACCCCGTCACCGGCCAGCCCGTGCCCGACGAAGCCGCCCAAGTGCCCCAGTGGCGCTACGTGGGGGCCAAGGCGGCAGAGTGGCCGCAGGCCGATTTCATCGTGGGCAACCCGCCTTTTATTGGGGCGGCCACCATGCGGGCAGCGCTGGGCGATGGCTATGTGCAAGCCCTGCGCGCTGCTTGGCCGCAGGTGCCCGAGAGCGCCGATTTCGTCATGTACTGGTGGGCCAAAGCGGCTGCGCTGGTGGCCGGTGGGCAGTGCGAGCGCATGGGGCTTATCACCACCAACAGCCTGCGGCAGACGTTCAACCGGCGGGTGGTGCAGGCGGCTTTGGAGGGCGGTTTGGCGGGTACTTCGGCTGGCGGGTTGGCGGGCGCCGAGGGCGTGGCAGCCGGGGGCGGGCCGGGCCTCATACG
>DDUQ01000030.1:69014-69334 GCA_002344885.1 Comamonadaceae bacterium UBA2334 | reverse complement strand
CATCGGCCCACAGCCTGCCACCCAGCCCGACCCGCTCGGCCACGGCCAGTGCCTGCTCGTAGCGCGCGGTGTCGCGCCGCGCTGGCCGCCAGAACGACCAGGGGCTGCCGTCCTGCGCCTGGACCGCCAGCGCCAGGTTGTCCCACACCGACAGCCGACGGAAGACGCTGGTGATCTGGAACGACCGCACCAGCCCGCTGGCCACCCGGCTGTGCATGGGCCAGTGGGTGATGTCCTGTCCGCCCAGGCGGATGTGCCCGGCCGTGGGGGCAAGCGCGCCGCTGAGTTGGTGAATCAGGGTGGTTTTGCCCGCGCCATTG
>DDUQ01000030.1:44981-68803 GCA_002344885.1 Comamonadaceae bacterium UBA2334 | reverse complement strand
TTGCCCGCGCCATTGGGGCCGATCAGGGCATGCAATTCACCCTGGTGCACGGTCAGCGTGGCATGGTCGGTGGCCACGAGGCCGCCGAAGCGTTTGACCAGGCGGTCCACTTCGAGCAAAGGGGGCAACAAAGGGGATGTCCCTGAGGGCATCTGCTTGTCGGCCATCAGACCACCTCCCTGGCGACGCGCTGCTGCGCTTCCTGCCGCAACGCGCGCTGGCGCAGCAACTGTCGGGCCCTGCCGAGCAGGCTCATAAGCCCATTCGGTGCCAGCAACACCACGGCCAACAACACAGCACCCAAACCGAGCTGCCAGTGGATGGTGTAGGCCACCAGCACCTCTTCCAGCAACAGGAACACCGCCGCCCCCACCAGCGGGCCCCAGAAATGCCCAACGCCGCCCAGGATGACCATGACCATCAGCATGCCCGACTGGCTCCACTGCATCATGGACGGGCTGACAAAGCTGTTCTGGTTGGCCGACAGCGCACCCGCCAGCCCGGCCAGTGCGCCAGCCAGCACAAACGCCACCAGCTTGACCCGGTACACCGGCACCCCCAGCGCCAGCATGCGCCCTTCGTTCTCGCGGATGGCCTGCAGCGTGTGGCCAAACCGCGCATTCACCAGCCGGTGCAGCAGCCAGAACGCCAGCGACACCACCCCTACCACGACGTAGTAGAAATGGACATCGGACGACAGGTCGATGCCCCCACCCACCGTGGCCCGGCCTGGCAGGCTCAGGCCATCGTCACCGCCCCAGGTTTTGAGCGACACCATCAGGAAGTACAGCATCTGTGCAAACGCCAGGGTGATCATGATGAAGTACACCCCTTGCGTGCGCAGGCTGATGGCCCCCACCGCCAGCGCCGCTACCCCGCCCACCAGGGCAGCCAGCGGCCAGGTCACCCAGGCCGACATCCAGCCCAGGCTGCTCATGGCGATGCCCGCTGCATAGGCCCCCAGGCCCACAAATGCGGCGTGGCCGAAGCTGACCATGCCACCCCAGCCCAAAATCAGGTTCAGGCTCGCAGCCGCCAGGGCGTACACCAGCACCCGGCTGGCAACACCCACATAAAAATCCTCACCCAGCGCTTTCAAGACGGGCGGTAGGAGCAACAAAAAACAGAGCAATACCACCACAGTCCAGACGCTGGGCCGGTGGTCCAGCAGGCCCGCTGGTGGTCGTGCACTGGGTGTGGCTGCCCGTTCGGGCGACATCGGTACGTTCATCGTCCTCTTTCAGCCGTTGGCTGGGAACAGGCCCTGGGGTCGGTAGAACAGCACCACCGCCATGAGCAGGTAGATCAACATCGAGGCCAGCGCAGCCGCCGCGCCACTGGCGGCCTCGGCACCGAACAGCCACGTCACCAGCGGTGGCAGCAAGGCCCGGCCGGCCGTGTCGACCACGCCCACCAGCAGTGCCCCCAGAAACGCACCGCGCATGGAGCCGATGCCGCCGATGACGATGACCACAAACGCCAGAATCAGAATGCTCTCGCCCATGCCCACCTGTACGGCCAGCAGTGGCCCGAGCAGACCACCGGCCAAGGCACACAAAGCCGCCCCCAGGGCAAACACACCCGTGAACAGCTTGCCCACCGGCACACCCATGGCCAGCGCCATGTCACGGTTGGACGCACCGGCGCGCACCTGCATGCCCAGCCGTGTGCGGGTGACCAGCAGATACAACCCCAGCGCAGCGGCCAGGCCCACACCGATGATGAACAGCCGGTAGGCCGAGTAGTGGAAACCCGGCAACAGCTCCACCGGCCCGGCCAGCGCATCCGGCGGGTTCAGACTCAGGGGCTGGCTGCCCCAGACCATGCGCACCGCTTCGTTGGCCATGAGCAGCAGCGCAAACGTGCCCAACACCTGCGACAAATGGTCGCGCCGGTAGAAGTGGCGCAGCAGGCTGGTCTCCAGCAACACCCCCACCACCGCTGTGCCGGCGATGCCCACGCCCAGGCCCGTCCAGTACGAGCCGCTGGCCGCCGTGATGGTAGCCACCAGGTAGGCACCGATCATGTACAGCGACCCGTGGGCCAGGTTGATCATGTCCATGATGCCGAACACCAGCGTCAGCCCGGCGGCCAGCAGGAACAGCATCAACCCGAACTGCAGGCCGTTCAAGGCCTGCTCCAGCAACAGCAGGGTGTTCATGAAAAAGTGGGCACAGGTGTCAGGTGGGGTGCATCAGCCTTCACAGGCTGTCAGGCATCTTGCAGTCTTTGGCGTAGGCATCGGCATGCTTTTCAAACACCTTGTTCAGCGTGCGGTTGGTCACCCGGCCCTGCGTGTCGCGGGTGATGACGCGCAGGTGGTAGTCCTGGATGGGGTACTGGTTGGTGTTGAACTTGAACGCACCGCGCACCGAATCGAACTTGGCCGCCTGCAGGGCCTTGCGCACGGCGTTCTTGTCATCAAGCTTGCCCTTGGTGTCGCGCACGGCAGCGTCGATCAGGCGAGCCGCGTCGTAGCCCTGGCTGGCATACAGGCTGGGCAGGCGGCCGTATTCCTTCTGGAAGTCGGTGACGAACTTGACGTTGGCGGGGTTGTTCATGTCATGCGCCCACTGCGAGGTGTTGAACATGCCCAGCATGGGCTCGCCGACGGCACGGATCACGTCTTCGTCACCCGAAAAGCCGGGCCCGAACAGCGTCATGTCCTTGGACAAGCCTGCACCCACAAACTGCTTGATGAAGTTGATGCCCATGCCACCAGGCAGGAAGATGTACACCGCATCGGCACCGGAGCCACGGATCTTGGACAGCTCGGCACCGTAGTCGAGCTGGTTGAGCGCGGTGTAGGTCTCCTGCACCACTTCGCCCTTGAAGAAGCGCTTGAACCCGGCCAGCGCGTCCTTGCCTGCGGGGTAGTTGGGGGCCAGGATGGCCGCCTTCTTGAAGCCTTTGTCCGTCACCACCTTGCCCACCGCCTCGTGCAGGTTGTCGTTCTGCCAGGCCACGTTGAAGAAATAGGGGTTGCACTGTGCACCGGCGTACTGGCTGGGCCCGGCGTTGGCGCTGATGTAGAACGTCTTGGACTGGAAGATGGGCTGGCCCACCGCCAGCATGACGTTGGAGAACACGATGCCTGTCATGAAGTCCACCTTGTCACGCTTGACGAGGCGGTCGGCGGTTTGCTTGGCAGCATCGGGGCTGGCCTGGTCGTCGGCCACGATCACTTCGGCCGGCAAGCCACCCAGCTTGCCGCCACTGTGCTTGACGGCGAGCTGAAATCCGTCGCGGATGTCCACACCCAGACCCGCACCGGGGCCGGACAGGGTGGACAGCAGGCCCACCTTCACTTTGTCAGCAGCGTGCGCACCACCTGCCAGCGCCAGCGTGGCGGCAGCAAGGGCCAGCGTCTGGCACGCGGCGCGGTGGATGACGGTGAGGCGTTGGGGTGTCTGGCGCATGGTCATGTCTCCAATTCAAAAGGGGGGGTGAAGCAATGTAAACGGAAGAAAGCTGTCAGATCAGGTCATGCAACCTGAACCGCTGTAGCTTACCGGTCTGCGTGCGGGGCAAGGTGTCACAAAACCGGACCACACGTGGGTATTTGTACGGAGCAATGGACTGCTTCACGTGCTCCTGCAGGGTTTTCACCAATGCGTCGTCTGCCACCACATCGGTTTTGGGCACCACGAACGCGGTGATGACCTGGCCGCGCTCGGCATCTGCCACGCCGATGACGGCGCATTCCGCCACGGCCGGGTGCAGCATCAGGGCATCCTCCACCTCGGGCGAGGCCACGTTGTAGCCGGCGGTGACGATCATGTCGTCGGTGCGCGCCTGGTAGAAGAAGTAGCCGTCAGCGTCCATCCTGTAGGCATCGCCGGTCAGGTTCCAGCCGTTTTTCACGTAGCTGGTCTGCCGCTCGTCGTCGAGATACCGGCAACCGGTGGGGCCCTTCACCGCCAGCCGCCCCACCGTGCCCGGTGGCACCTCGCGCCCCTGGTCATCCTGCACCTGCGCCACGTAGCCGGGCACGGCCTTGCCGGTGGCACCGGGGCGCACCTGCGCCTCGTCGGCGGAAATGAAGATGTGCAACAGCTCGGTCGCCCCGATGCCGTCGATCAGCTCGATACCGGTGGCAGCTTTCCATTGGGTGCGGGTGGCCATCGGCAGGGCCTCGCCCGCCGACACACACTGCCGAAGCGCGGACTGGCGCAGCGCTTCGCCATGCGCGGCCAACGCGCGGTAGGACGTGGGCGCAGTGAACAACGTGGTCACACCGAAGGCGGGAATGGCCTCTGCCAGTTGGGGCGGGCTGGCTTTCTCCAGCAGCACGGTGGATGCACCCACCGACATGGGAAACAGCAACAGGCCGCCCAGACCGAACGTGAACGCCAGGGGTGGGCTGCCGGCAAACACATCGTCGGCTTGCGGGCGCAGCACATGTTGGGGCCAGCACTGGCAAGCCGCCATCACGTCCCGGTGGCCATGCATGGTGGCCTTGGGCACACCGGTGGTGCCGCTGGTGAAGGCGAGCAGGCAGATGTCGGTGGCAGATGTCTGAACCGTGGCAAACGGCTGGGCATGGCGGGCCATGTCGGCCTCCAGCCGAGGACGATCAGAGGCGACGGCCTCCCCGGCCGGGTCGCCCTGTCCATGGAAGAAGCGGACGTGCCCCAGCACCGGATGGGCGGCGGCCGTCTGCACCAGTTCGTCGGCCAGCGACAGGTCGCACAGCGCGTGCGACACCTGGGCCTTGCCCACAATGGCCCCCAGTTCCTTGGCACGCAGCAACGGCATGGTGGCCACGGCGATGCCCCCGGCCTTGATGACGCCGAACCAGCAGGCTGCCAGCATGGGGTTGTTGGGCGCACGCAGCAGCACACGGTTGCCGCTGACCAGACCCATGTCGTGCACCAGCACATGGGCAATGCGGTCGGCCTGCGCCTGCAACTGCCGGTAGGTCCACACCACACCGCCCGGCGCCCGGATGCACACGCGCTCTCCCCACCCCCTGGCCACCGCAGCGTCCAGCAACTCGGCGGCGCAGTTCATGGCCTCGGGGAACCGGAGGTCAGGCGCGTCCAGCAGAAATTCGGGCCACTGGTCGGCGGGTGGCAGGTGGTCGAACGCGAACGTATCGGTGTGGGTGGTGTGCATGACAGGTGTCCAGTACTCAAATACAAGATAGCTACAAAACCATACCTATCAAGCGGTAGAGGCCATTTCCTTCAACATTTCCCGGGCGATGATGAGTTGCTGCACCTCGGTCGCACCTTCGTAGATGCGCAGCGCCCGGATGTCGCGGTACAGCCGTTCCACCGGCACGCCACTGACCACGCCCATGCCTCCCCACATCTGCAGCGCGGCATCGATGACGGCTTGCGCGTTTTCAGTGGCGGTCATCTTGGCCATGGCGGCTTCACGCGTCACGGTGTGGCCCTGGTCGCGCAGCCAGGCAGCGCGGTAGGTTAGAAGGGCAGCGCTGTCGATGGCGGTGGCCATCTGCGCCAGCTTGGCCTGTGTGAGCTGGAAGTCCGCCAGCACCCCGCCGAACATGGCCCGCGAGGTGGCACGTTGCAACGCCTCATCCAGCGCCCGCCGGGCCAACCCCAGGGCAGCAGCGGCCACCGAGGTGCGGAACACATCGAGCGTGCGCATGGCCACCTTGAAGCCCTGCCCCGCTTCACCCACCAGCGCATCGGCGGGCAGGCGGCAACCGGTCAATCGCAGGCGAGCCAGCGGATGCGGGGCCATCAGTTCAAAACGTTCGGCCACCTCGAAGCCAGGGGTATCGGCCTCCACAATGAAGGCGCTGATGCCCCGGGCACCAGGGGCTTCGCCCGTGCGGGCGAACAGCACGTAAAAGTCGGCAATGCCGCCGTTGGAGATCCAGGTTTTTTCCCCGTCCAGCACCCAGCCGTCGCCCTGCGCGTCGCTCACCCGCCGGGCGCTGCAGGCCATGGCCGCGACATCCGAGCCGGCAGACGGTTCGGACAGGGCAAAGGCGGCAATCGCCTCGCCGCTGGCCACACGCGGCAAATAGCGCTGGCGCTGTGCCGGTGTGCCGTGCAGCGAGATGGCGCCCGACCCCAGGCCCTGCATGGCAAACGCGAAGTCGGCCAGGGCGCTGTGGCGTGCCAGGTTCTCGCGCAGCAGGCAAATGGCCCGCGTGTCGATGGTGTCGCACTCGCCACCCACGTCGCGTCCGGCCACCGCATGCCCCAGCCAACCGCCGTGCCCCAGGGCGCGCACCAGTTCGCGGCATTCGGCATCGGCATCGGGTCCGTGGTCGTGTGGCACATGGTCGCCAGCCCAGGCCTGCAGGTCGCGGGCGAGCTGCCGGTGCCGGTCTTCGAAGAACGGCAGGCCCAGAAAACGTTCATCCAGTGTCTGGGCCATGGTCAGTTGCCTTCAAAACGGGGTTTCTGCTTGGCCACGAAGGCGTGGTACGCGCGGGAAAAGTCCTGCGTCAGCATGCACAGGGCCTGGGCCTGGGCCTCGGCCTCGATGGCCTGCTCCAGCGTCATGGCCCATTCCTGGTGCAGCATCGTCTTGGTGATGCCGTTGGCAAAGGTCGGCCCCTGGGCCAGGCTGTGTGCCAGGGCATGGGCCTCGCCCAGCAAGTCGGCCGGATCGACGAGCCGGTTGAAGAACCCCCAGCGTTCGCCCTCTTCGCCGCCGAAGCTGCGCCCGGTGTACAGCAACTCGCTGGCCCGCCCCTGGCCGATGATGCGTGGCAGCATGGCACAGGCCCCCATGTCGCACCCCGCCAGCCCCACCCGGTTGAACAGGAAGGCCGTTTTGCTGCGGGCCGTGCCCAGCCGCAAATCGCTGGCCATGGCCATGATGGCGCCAGCCCCTGCGCACACCCCGTCTACCGCCGCGACGATGGGCTGGGGACAGGCACGCATGGTTTTGACCAGTTCGCCGGTCATGCGCGTGAACATCAGCAGTTCGGGTGCCTTCAGCGCGATCAACGGGCCAATGATCTCGTGCACATCGCCACCCGAGCAGAAGTTGCCGCCGGCACCATGCACCACGACGACGTGCACATCGTCAGCCCACTTCAGCGCGTGGAACAGGTCGCGCATCTCGGCATAGGAAGCGAACGTGAGCGGGTTCTTGCGCTCGGGCCGGTTGAGTGTCAGCGTGCCCACGCCATCGGCCACCTGCCACTGGACGTGCTGCGCCACATAGCCGGCCATGGAACGGCGGTTGCCCGCCAGCAAGGCGGGGTCGACAGGAGGGGACTGAGGGGCTGGCGTGTTCATGGGGGTGATGCTTTCAGTCATCGGGATAGGGGCGTCAGGATGGCAAGCCCTGGTGATGCACCAGGTGCAGGCGCAACTCGCCCAGCAAGGCAAACAGTTCTTCTTTTCGGGCGGGCAACATTCCACCCAGCAGCGACACCAGCCACTGCTCGTGTTCCACCGCCATGGCGGCAAAGTCGGCCTGTCCGGCGCGGGTCAGCCGCACGAGGTAAGAGCGTCGGTCATCCGGGTCATCGACACGTTCCACCAGCCCGTCGCGGACCAATTGGTCGGTCAGTGCCGTCACGTTGCCACCCGTGACCATCAGGTAGCGCGACAGCACGTTCATCCGCAGGCCATTGGGGTGGCGCTCCAGTTGGGCAAGGTAGTCAAACCGGGGCAGCGTGGACGCAAAGCGCTGCCGCAACTGCTGGCGGATGACCTGCTCGATCTGGGTGCTGCACGCCAGCAGGCGCAACCAGATGCGCAGGTCCAGATGGTCACTGTCTTTCGAGCGGGCCTCCAGCCCGAGGTGTTCGTCGGCCAGCGGTGCGCTGTTCAAGTCGGCGGGCAAAGGGTGTGTATGCATGTTCAAGTGCACCTCACATCACTTCACCACCGGCCACCGGCAGCGCCTGGCCGGTGATGGCACTGGCCCCGGCACTGCACAGCCACACCACGGCATCCGCCACCTCGGCAGGTGCCACCAGACGCCGCTGCGGATTGGCGCTGACCAGCTCGGCCAATGCCTCATCGTGGCTGCGGCCGGTTTTGGCCACGATGCGTTCGATGCTCTCGTGCACCAACTCGGTGTCGGTGTAGCCCGGGCACACGGCGTTGACGGTGATACCCTGTGTGGCCAGCTCCAGCGCCAGCGAACGGGTGAGCCCCACCACGCCATGCTTGGCCGCACAGTAGGCCGACACATAGGCGTAGCCCACCAGGCCTGCCGTGCTGGCCACGTTGACCACGCGGCCCCAGCCCGCCTCGCGCATGCCGGGCAACACGGCCTGGGTGCACAGCCAGGTGCCGGTCAGGTTGACCGCCAGCATCTGCTGCCAGAGTTCCAGGCTGGCTTTGTGCGCAGGTGCGCTGATGGCCTGCCCGGCGTTGTTCACCAGCACAGACACGGGCCCAAACCGCTCGGCAGCCTGCGCCACGGCTTGTTCCACCTGAGCGGGGTCGGTCACATCGGCCACCACGGCATGCATACGTTCCGGTGCGTGGACCACGACGGCTTGCAAGGGCTCCGCACGCCTGCCCAGCACCGTGACCAGGCAACCCTGCAACACCAGCGACCGTGCAATGGCGGCCCCGATACCGGTGCCACCGCCCGTGACCAGCGCATGCCGGGCCGCATGACGCATGCCGTGTGGCCAGGCGACCATTGGCACGATAGCCTGCCGCTCGGTGGATGGATGGTTCGTCTCCGTCATGGCTGCGGCATCGGTATCGTTCATGCCTTGGCCTTACCTTGCGCAGCCTGCGCCTGTTCACGGGCAAAGTTGGCTTCCATCTGGCTTTTGCCCGACTGGTACTGGCGCGGCCATTGCAGGGGGGTGTAGCCGATGCGGGCGGCCTCCGTCAGTGTCCAGGCCGGGTTGGCCAGGTGGGGGCGCGCCACGGCACACAGGTCGGCACGCCCGGCTGCCAGGATGCTGTTGGCATGGTCGGCCTCGCTGATGGCCCCCACGGCAATGGTGGGGATGCCGGCCTCCTGTCGGATGCGGTCAGCAAACGGGGTTTGGAACATGCGGCCATACACCGGCTTTTCCGCCTTGCTGACCTGACCGGACGAACAGTCGATCATGTCGGCACCGGCCAGTTTGAACGCCCTGGCCACCTCCACCGCGTCCGCCGGGGTGATGCCGCCTTCCACCCAGTCGTGCGCCGAAATGCGCACCGAGATGGGCCGCTCCGCCGGCCAGGCCGCGCGCACTGCGGCAAACACTTCCAGCGGGTAGCGCAGGCGGTTGGCCAGGCTGCCACCGCAGTCGTCTGTGCGTTGGTTGGTCAAAGGCGAAATGAAAGTGGACAGCAAATAGCCGTGCGCACAGTGCAACTCCAGCCAGTCCACGCCGATGTCGGCCGCCGCCACGGTTGCTTGGACGAACTGGGCCTTGACGGCATCCATGTCCGCACGGCTCATTTCACGGGCGGTCTGGCTGACGCCTGCCAGGTACTGCTGGGGCGAAGCGGCCATGAGCGGCCAGGCACCGTCGGCCAGCGGCTGGTCGATGCCCTCCCACGCAACACGTGTGGCACCTTTGGGGCCCGCATGCCCCAACTGCATGCCCAATTTGGCGTCTGTGTGTGCATGCACCCACTGCACGATGCGCCGCCACGCCTGCGCCTGCTCAACCGTGTAAATCCCTGGGCAGCCGGGGGTGATGCGCCCCTCGGCGCTCACGCAGGTCATTTCAGCAAACACCAGCGCAGCGCCACCCATGGCCCGCGCCCCCAGGTGCACCAGGTGGTAGTCGCCCACCACACCATCGCGTGCCGAGTACTGCGCCATGGGCGAGACGACGATGCGGTTCTTCAGCGTCACGCCACGCACGGTGTAGGGCGTGAACATGGGCGGAGGTGGCGCTGTGGCGGCGTCCGGCACACCTGCATTGCGCGCAAACCAGCGCTCGTACCCTTGCAGCCAGCGGGCGTCGCGCAGGCGGAGGTTTTCGTGGCTGATGCGCTGGCTGCGCGTCAGCATGGAATACATGAACTGTTGCGGGGCCAGCTGGTCGCAGTAGCGCTGGCCGCACACCTCGAACCACTCCATGGCGTTCCAGGCCGCGTTTTGCAGGCGAAGCACATCCACGCTGCGAAGCGCCTGGTAACGCTGCAACACGGCTGGCAGGCTGGCCACCTGCTCGGCAGGCGGCACCTCGCCCAGCAAACGGGCCAGGTCGATGGCGTCTTCAATGGCCAGCTTGGTGCCCGAGCCGATCGCGAAATGCGCGGTGTGTACGGCATCGCCCATCAGCACCACCTGGCTGCGGCCGTTGAACAGGTGCCACTGCTCGCACTTGACGCGCTGAAAGTTCAGCCAGGCCGAGCCACGCAGGTGGCGCGAGTTGGTCATGAGCTTCGCGCCCTGAAGGTTGTTGGCAAACAGCTTTTCGCAGAACGCGATCGACTCTTCCTGATCAGCCAGGTCCAACCGGTGCGCCAACCAGACGTGCTCGGGGCACTCGACGATGAAGGTGGTGGTGTGCGCGTCAAATTTGTACACATGCGCCTGAAACCAGCCGTACTCGGTTTTCTCGAACAGGAAGGTGAAGGCGTCGTACTGCTTGTGCGTGCCCAGCCAGATGTAGCGGTTGGGGCGCACCGCCAGGTCGGGCTTGAACACGTGTTCGTACTTGTCCCGAATGCGGGAGTTGATGCCGTCGCAGGCCACGACCAGGTCGGCATCGGGGAAGTCGGTGTCCGATGCCACCTCGGTCTCGAACACCAGTTTCACACCCAACTGCTCGCACCGCGCCTGCAGGATGTTGAGCAGCTTCTTGCGCCCGATGCCCACAAACCCGTGCCCGCCGGACCGGATGACCTCACCCTTGAAGTGCAGCTCGATGTCATCCCAGTGGTTGAAGGCGGCCTGGATGTCATCGGCCGTGGCCGGGTCGCACCGGCGCATGTTGTCCATGGTTGCATCGGAAAACACCACACCCCACCCGAAAGTGTCGTAAGGCTTGTTGCGCTCCACCACGGTGACCTCATGGGACGGGTGCTGCTGCTTCATCAGCAACGCAAAGTACAACCCTGCCGGCCCACCACCCACGCACACGATGTTCATGTCCAGACTCCTTGCCTCAATCGGCAGTGAAGCGGCTGGATGCCGTCCACTCATTTCAAGCTTAATTCATTTAAACTTAAACTAAACACCGGGCTTTCCCGGATGTGAGCGGTTGAATCGAGGCCGCCAGGTGACATGCGTTTGACCTGCGTCAAGCGGCTGTTGGCCAAGCCTGCTAGCCTTGCGGCCCATGGAACACACCCACACTGCTGCACCTGAATCGACAACCGCACCCATGCCTGGTGCTAACACGTCCCTTGCCGATGGCCTGACCTGGGCACCCAACCTGCAAACGGGTGACCCGCGCATGGACGACACACACGAAGAATTCGTGACCATGCTCAACCAGCTGCTGGCCACGCCCCTGCGCGACCAGCTGCCGCTGTACCGCGAATTCCTGGCACACACGGTGGCACACTTCGAACAGGAAGAACGCTGGATGCTGGCCACTGGTTTCAGCGCCGACAACTGCCACGCCACCCACCACGCCACCATTCTGGACACGATGCGCGCGGTGGAAGAGCACTACCTGAAGGGCGACAACGACATCATCCAGCGGCTGGCTGAGGCTTTGGTGGAATGGTTTCCGCAGCACGCCGCCAGCATGGACGCCGGTCTGGCCCTGCACCTGAAGGACGTGGGCTTTGACAGCCGCACCGAAACCCTGGCCGACCCCAGCAAGGTACGCGCCGCCACCATGAGCGGCTGCGGCAGCGTGACCTGCAGCTGAGGCCTGCACCTGGGCCCTGTGGCTTGCGCGTGATGGCCGCGCAACATCAGGATTTGTCGGCACCTGAATGACGCAGCCTGGCGGCAGCCCACCGCCAGGCACACGCCGGATGATGCGGCAGGTACTCGCACAGGCAAGAGGTTGGGGGTCGAATTTTTTTCAAGCCCCTGCCCCACGCTTTCATGGACGGATGCGTTCACCTCTGGCTAACATGCAGCACTTTCTGCCAGACACACCACCGGAGCGAGACAAGCCATGACCGTGATCACCCACATTGAAGACCTGCGCCGCCTGGCGCAGAAGCGCGTGCCCCGCATGTTCTATGACTACGCGGACTCCGGGTCATGGACGGAAAGCACCTACCGCGCCAACGAGAGCGATTTCCAGAAAATCAAATTCCGCCAGCGCGTGGCGGTGAACATGGAGAACCGCAGCACCGCCACCGAGATGATTGGCCAGAAGGTGGCCATGCCCGTGGCGCTGGCGCCCACCGGCCTGACCGGCATGCAGCATGCCGATGGCGAGATCCTGGCGGCACGCGCGGCGAAAAAGTTCGGCGTGCCCTTCACCCTCTCGACCATGAGCATCTGCTCCATTGAAGACGTGGCCGAACATGCCGGGCCTGGCTTCTGGTTCCAGCTGTACGTGATGAAAGACCGGGACTTCATCGAACGCCTGATCGACCGCGCCAAGGCAGCCGGCTGCACCGCACTCGTGCTGACGCTGGACCTGCAAATCCTGGGGCAGCGTCACAAAGACCTGAAGAACGGCCTGTCAGCCCCCCCGAAGCCCACACTGGCCAACCTGATCAACCTCGCCACCAAGTTGCGCTGGTGCATGGGCATGGCGGGTACGCCACGGCGGCAGTTCGGCAACATCGTCGGACACGTGAAAGGTGTGGACGACATGGGCAACCTCGGCGCCTGGACCGCGCAGCAGTTCGACCCCGCGCTGAACTGGGGTGACGTGGAGTGGATCAAGAAGCGCTGGGGCGGCAAGCTCATCCTGAAAGGCATCCAAGACCCCATCGATGCCCGACTCTCGGTGGACAGCGGTGCCGACGCGCTCATCGTCAGCAACCACGGCGGCCGCCAGCTGGACGGTGCGCAAAGCAGCATCGAAGCCCTGCCCACCATCGTCGACGCGGTGGGCAAGGACATCGAAGTCCACATGGACGGCGGCGTGCGCAGCGGCCAGGACGTGCTGCGCGCCTGGGCGCTGGGGGCTAAAGGGGTGTACATCGGTCGTCCGTTCCTGTACGGGCTGGGCGCCATGGGCGAAGCCGGCGTGACCAAATGCCTGGAGATCATCCACAAGGAACTCGACCTGACGATGGCCTTCAGCGGCCACACGCAGCTGACAAACGTCACAAAAGACATCCTGCTGCCCGGCACCTACCCCACACCACTGTGATTTTTCTCACCTGAACGCCTCGCCAGCCAGCCCATGTGCTGGCTGAGTGCTTTATGGAGTACGATGATTCGTGCCTCGCCCCAAGGCAAGGCATGCGACAGATCTCAACCCACCTCCCCCTTTATTTGCCTTGAGGATGCCCATGAGCAACAACAAATTCCGACTGGTTACCCGCAGTGATTTCGACGGTCTGGTGTGTGCCGTGCTGCTGAACGAACTGGACATGATCGACGACATCAAGTTCGTGCACCCGAAGGACATGCAGGACGGCAAGATCGACATCACCGGCCGCGACATCACCACCAACCTGCCCTACGTGCCCGCCGCGCATCTGGCGTTTGACCACCACGAGTCGGAAACCATCCGCAACACGGGCGAGCGTGCCAACCACATCATCTCGGCCACAGCGCCCTCCGCTGCACGGGTGGTGTACGAGTACTACGGCGGTGCCAAAGCTTTCCCCAACATCTCTGCCGACATGATGGACGCTGTGGACAAGGCAGACTCGGCCCAGTTCACCCGTGACGAAATCCTCGACCCGCACGGCTGGGTGCTGCTGAACTACCTGATGGATTCACGCACCGGCCTGGGCCGCTTCCGCGAGTTCCGCGTCAGCAACTACCAGCTGATGATGGACCTGATCCAATACTGCCGCAGCCACGGCATCCAGGACATCCTGAAGCTGCCCGACGTGCGCGAACGCATCGACATATACAACGCCCACGCCGACCTGGCACACGACCAGCTCAAGCGCTGCAGCACGGTCTACAACAATCTGGTGGTGCTCGATCTGCGCAACGAAGAAACCATCTGGGCCACCAACCGCTTCATGATCTACGCGCTGTACCCGCAGTGCAACATCAGCATCCACGTGCTTTGGGGCGTGCAGAAGCAGAACACCGTGTTTGCCACCGGCAAGTCCATCCTCGACCGCAGCAGCAAGACCGATGTGGGTGCGCTGATGCTCGAATTCGGCGGCGGCGGCCACAACGCTGCCGGTACCTGCCAGGTGGCCAATGACCAGGCCGACGATGCGTTGCGCTCCCTCATCAAGCGGATCAACGCCGACGGCTGACCCACCTCTTTTTCAACACTCAGCCGGTACGCCCGGCATCACACGCAAGAAGGAAACAGCATGGGCATGATGCAAGAGTTCAAGGAATTTGCCGTCAAGGGCAACGTGATCGACCTCGCCGTCGGTGTCATCATCGGTGGCGCATTCGGCAAGATCGTGGATTCACTGGTGGGCGATGTCATCATGCCGGTGATCGGCAGCGTGGTGGGGAAGCTCGACTTCTCCAACCTTTTCATCATCCTCGGCAAGGTCCCGGATGGCACGGCGATGACATTGGCCGAGTTGAAAAAAGCCGGTGTCCCCGTGTTGGCCTATGGCAATTTCCTGACCATTGCCGTCAACTTCCTGATTCTGGCGTTCGTGATTTTCATGATGATCAAACAGATCAACCGTCTGAAGCGCGAGGCCCCCGCTGCGCCGGCCGCCCCTGAGGTGCCCCCACCCACACCTGAAGACATCCAGTTGCTGCGCGAAATCAGGGACAGCCTGAAAAAATAATAGCAACTTTTTATATCCGTCAAGCGCAAAGGCCTGTTTTCATCACGAAAACAGGCCTTTGTTTTGATAGCAACCCATCAGCCGTTTGTGGGGCCACAGCGCTGCGCAGTTGCGCAATGCTGCTGACCGGGCCCGTCACACCGGGGCAACGGCCACGGCAGCTTGCGCCCAACGCAGGGCTGCCAGCAGGCTGGACGGGTCGGCCTTGCCAGAGCCTGCTAGGTCGAAGGCTGTGCCGTGGTCGGGGCTGGTGCGCACAAATGGCAAGCCCAGTGTGACATTCACGCCATGGTCCACACCGAGGTACTTCACCGGAATGAGCCCTTGGTCGTGGTACATGGCCACCACCACATCGAACTCGCCCCGGCGTGCCCGCATGAACACCGTGTCAGGTGCAAAGGGGCCATGCACATCCATGCCCTCGGCACGGGCCTGCTCGATGGCAGGCTGAATCACGTCCAACTCCTCGCGGCCAAACAGGCCACCCTCCCCCGCGTGGGGGTTCAACCCCGCCACGGCAATGCGCAGGCGGCTGCGCGCCTGACCGTCCGGGCCACCCTCCAGACCACCTTCAGGACTGCTGAGAGGATCTCTGACAGGGCCACCTCTCAGGCTTGCTTGCACGATGCGCAGCGTTTGCAACACGTTGTCGTGCGTGACCGCCTCGATGGCCTGCCGCAGCCCGACGTGGATGCTGACGAGCACAGTTTGCAACTCGGGGTTGGCCAGCATCATGCGGACCGGTACATCGGCCACGTCACGCCCCACGTGCACTGCTGCCAGCGCCTGCAGGTATTCGGTGTGGCCCGGATAGGTCAGCCCGGCTGCGCTGAAGGCTTCCTTGTGGATGGGTGCCGTCACCACAGCTGCCGCCCGGCCTGACAGGGCAGCCTGCGCGGCCCAGGCAATGCAGTCGGCTGCCGCGCGTCCCGCCTGGGCACTGACCTGCCCCCAGGCAGGCAAGGCGGCCAGATCATCGGCCGCTGCCAGCGGCACACAGGCCTGCACCACAGGTACACACCGGGGGGGCACAGCCTGCACATCATCCAGCCCCGCCAACACGGCAACCGGCAACAAGCCGCCCACGGCCTGTGCGGCACGCCGCATGGCTGCCACGTCACCTGCCACCACACAGCCGGTGAGCAGCCCGGGTTCGTCACGAAAGGCTTTGGCAATGATTTCCGGGCCAATGCCCGCCGGATCGCCCATGGTGATGACGACCGGCAGTCCACCCCCGACCCCCGCAAGCGGGGCGGTGGGCGCGGGCGACGTCAAAAGATCAGTACCCATGTTGTCGAGGGCTTTCAAACGAAAGAACAGTCAAAGCCGCGACGTTTCTCAGGCCGGGTTGTCGATGTCGATGTGTGTGTGGCGCAACCCCAGCGTGCCAGCCAGATATTGCCCAACCGCTTGAACACCGTAACGCTCGGTGGCGTGGTGGCCACAGGCGAGGTAGCCCACACCGGATTCCCTGGCGTAGTGGGCCTGCGGCTCTGACAACTCACCGGTGAGGAACACGTCCACCCCCTCGGCAATGGCCGCTTCAAAGTAAGACTGTGCACCGCCCGTACACCAGGCCACCGTGCGCACCGGGCGGGTGACATCGCCCACGCACACCACTGAGCGGCCCAAGGCCTGTTCGGCCTGCCGGGCCAACTCACCCAGCGTTTGAGGCAAACAGGTGCCCAACCAGCCCAGGTTCTGCTCGCCGAAACGCGTCCGCCCTTCGGCAAGCGGCTCTAAACCCAGCAGCGCCCCCAGACGGGCGTTGTTGCCATGCTCAGGGTGCGCATCCAGGGGAAGGTGGTAGGCCAACAGGTTGATGTCGTGGGCCATCAGCACCTTCAAGCGCTGGTGCATCCAGCCGGTGATGCAACCCGTCTGGCCGCGCCAGAACAGGCCGTGGTGTACCAGCACCGCATCGGCCTGTGCAGCGGCCGCTGCCTCCAGCAGGGCCAGGCTGGCCGTCACGCCGGTGACCAAATGCCGCACCTCGCGTTTGCCTTGCACCTGCAAGCCGTTGGGGCCGTAGTCTTTGAACAGCTGTGGCTGCAACAGCACGTCACATGCCGCCAGTACGTCAGAAAGGGGAACAACCACCGCAGCAGCAGCCGGGGTGGGTGTCGAGATTGGAGAATTCATGGCTGCAACGGTGAAAGCAATCGCTGAGTGGCGGGCCCATCGGCCCGTTTGTCGGTGCGATTCTGCCAGTTGCGCCACCGCGCAACCGCCGCTTCACTTGTTGCGTGCGGCCGCCGCAGCATCTTCATCCATTTTTTTGGTGAAGAAGCGGTAGAAAAACACGCCCATGCCCAAGGTGAACGCGATCACGCCCACGCTCAGCAGGCCATAGTCAGTCGAAAACAAGTCGGCAAGCGCTTTCATGGAAATTCCTTCATTTGGCTTCAAACAAGCTCCATTGCAACCGCAAACAGCATCAACCAACTTGACGAAAATCAATTCCTGCATCGTTCTGATTTGATCTGGATCAGACAAATGCCAGTTTTTCAGTGAGGCCTGCCAACAGGCCTTGCAGGACAATACGGTCACCATGTCGCAGTTTTTTGAAGTCCACCCCGACAACCCACAGCCTCGCCTGATGAAGCAAGCCGTCACCCTGCTCGCCAAAGGCGGGGTGTTGGCCGTACCCACCGATTCCAGCTACGCCCTCATCTGCCACCTGGACGACAAGGCCGCTGCCGACCGGCTGCGCCGCATCCGCGGGGTGGACGACAAGCACCACCTGACCCTGCTGTGCCGCGACCTGAGCGAGCTGGCCAGCTATGCCCGGGTGGACAACCGGCAGTACCGGCTGCTCAAGCTGGGCACGCCCGGCCCCTACACCTTCATTCTGGAGGCCAGTAAAGAGGTGCCGCGACGCGTCAGCCACCCATCGCGCAAAACCATCGGCCTGCGCGTGCCGCTGCACACCACCCTGCTGGCCCTGCTGGACCTGCATGGCGGCCCATTCCTGGCCACGACGCTAATCCCCCCCGGCGAAACTGACGCCCTCAACGACCCGCATGACATCCGCGAGCGCTTCGAGCACGACCTGGCAGGCGTCATCGACGCGGGTGCCTGTGCACTGGCACCCACCACGGTCATTGACCTGACGCCCATGGACAAAGGCGACGATCCGGTGGTGCTGCGCGAAGGCGCGGGGCCGCTGTCAGCGGTCGGCTTGGGCTGAGCAGCCACCCGCCTGCCCCACGGCCCGCCCGGCCACACGAGCCCCCTGGCACCCACTGTCGGAGACAATCGCCACATGGACATTGCCAACATCATTCAAACCGTCGCCATCTACGCCCTGCCGGTGCTGTTCGCCATCACCGTGCACGAGGCCGCGCACGGCTATGCCGCCCGGCACTTTGGCGACAACACCGCGTGGATGATGGGGCGCATCACCCTCAATCCCGTCAAACACATCGACCCGGTGGGCACCATCCTGATGCCGCTGTTGCTGTACTTTGTGACGGCGGGTGCCTTCCTGTTCGGCTACGCCAAGCCGGTGCCCGTGAATTTCGGCCACTTGCGCAACCCCAAACGCGACATGATCTGGGTGGCGCTGGCAGGCCCTGCAGCCAACCTGGCCATGGCCATTGGCTGGAGCGTGATGGCCTATGCACTGGTGGCCATGGAAGTGGAGGAACGCTTTTTCATCCAGATGGCACAGGGCGGCCTGCTGGTCAACCTGGTGATGTTCGCGTTCAACCTCTTCCCGCTGCCCCCGCTGGACGGCGGGCGCATCCTGGTGGGGTTGCTGCCCATGCGCCAGGCGGTTCAGGTGTCGCGCATCGAACCCTACGGCTTCTTCATCGTCCTGGCGCTGGTGGTGGCGGGCATCGTGGGCGACTACTGGATGCGCCCCCTGATGGAAGTGACCGCCGACGCCATCGAACTGCTGCTGACCCCGCTGCGTGCCCTGCTGTTCTGATGCCCGGGCGACCACTGAAAACCGACAAATATTTCAATAGCAATCAATCATCGCCAATCAAGCGGTGGAGTCGTTTTTAATCATTAACATGACCATTCAACGCGTTCTCACCGGCATCACCACGTCAGGCACCCCTCACCTGGGCAACTATGTGGGCGCTGTGCGGCCGGCCGTGCAGGCCAGTCATCGCCCCGGCGTGCAGAGTTTCTACTTCCTGGCCGACTACCACGCCCTCATCAAGACTGGCGACCCGGCACGGGTGCAGCGGTCCACGCTGGAAATCGCCGCCACCTGGCTGGCCGCCGGGCTGGACCCTGACAAGGTGTTCTTCTACCGCCAGTCCGACATCCCTGAAATCCCCGAGCTGACCTGGTTTCTCACCTGCGTGTGCGGCAAAGGCCTGCTCAACCGCGCCCACGCCTACAAGGCCAGCGTGGACAAGAACACCGCTGCCGGTGCCGAGCCCGACGATGGCGTGACTGCGGGCCTGTTCATGTACCCGGTGCTGATGGCGGCGGACATCATCCTGTTCAACGCCCATAAAGTGCCGGTCGGGCGTGACCAGATCCAGCACATTGAAATGGCGCGCGACATGGCGGCCAGTTTCAACCACCTGTACGGCGAACACTTCACGCTGCCGGAAGCCATCATCGACGACAACGTGGCAACGCTGCCGGGCCTGGATGGTCGCAAGATGAGCAAAAGCTACGACAACACCATCCCACTGTTCGCGCCACGCGAAGAACTGAAGAAGCTGGTCATGGGTCTGCTGACCGACTCCCGCGCGCCGGGCGAGCCGAAAGACACCGAAGTCAGCGCGCTGTTCCAGATCTACCAGGCGTTTGCCAGCCCACAGGAAACCGAAGCCATGCGCCAGGCCTATGCCAGCGGCATTGCCTGGGGAGAGGCCAAGCAGATGCTGTTCGAGCGGCTGGACACGGAAATTGCCCCCATGCGAGCCGCATACACCCATTACATGACCCACCCCGAAGAGGTCGAAGCCATCGTGAAGCGTGGCGCAGAAAAGGCCCGCGCCATCGCGACACCTTTTACTTCCCGGTTGCGGGCTGCGGTGGGGCTGCGCAACCTGGCCGATGGCAGCGCAGCAGGCTCGGTCGTCAAGTCAGGCAAGGCAACAAAATCGGAACTGCCGAGTTTTAAGCAGTACCGCGAGAAGGATGGCCTGTTTTATTTCAAGCTGCTGGCTGCCGATGGCACGCTCGTGCTGCAAAGCACCGGCTTCGACCAACCCAAGGCTTGCGGCGCTGCCATCGGCCGCCTCCAGGCCGAAGGGGCTGCGGCACTGGCGCCCCTGGGGCAAACTCTGGCTGCCGGCAGCACAGCCGACGCGCTTGACACCGCCATGGCAGCGCTGCGCGACGCCAAGAACTGAGTCCGCCACGGGGCCATGCACCAGGCAATGCCCCTGCCTACCCGCCGGCACCCTTGAAAAGCGCCGTGCGGGCTCCAGTTGCAGCGGCAGCACAACCCAACGCCGCACCGTGAACCCCGAACTCATTCTCGCCCTGTCTGGCCTGACGGTGCTGCTGGGCCTGATCGGCTGGCCTGCCTGGTCACGCCACCGGCGGCTGCGCACGGGGCAGCGCCCCTTTCCAGCCGCATGGCGCAAGCTGCTGCAGCGCCAGTTTCCGCTCTACAACCACCTGCCACCACCGCTCCAGAAGCAGTTGCAGGCCATGGTGCAAGTCTTTGTGGCGGACAAACCGCTCATTGGCTGCCAGGGCCTGACCGTGACCGACGACATGCGGGTGCTGGTGGCGGCGCAGGCCTGCCTGCCGGTGCTGATGCTGCATGGCGCGGGTGACCACCCCCACCCCTACCCTGAGTTGCGTCAGGTGCTGCTGTACCCGTCTTCGTTCGTGGTGAGCGCCAAACACCACGAACCCGGCGGCGTGGTCAGCGAGGGCCGCGAGGAGCGCCTGGGCGAGTCCTGGCAGGAAGGCATCGTGGTGCTGTCGTGGCCCGACGCCCTGGCGGGTGCCCAATCCGGTCAGTGGCCCCGCCCCGGCCAACATCACAGCACAGAAGACCAACCTGCTGCCCACAACGTGGTGCTGCACGAGTTTGCTCACCAGTTGGACCAGGAAATCGGCCCCGCGAACGGTGCCCCTCTGCTGCGGCCGGGGCAGTCCGCACAAACCTGGGCACAGGTGTTCCAGCGCGCTTACGAAGACCTGCGCTGGCTGGTCGATGCAGGCGAAGAAACACTGATTGACCCCTACGGCGCGTCGGCACCCGAGGAGTTTTTTGCCGTGGCGGTCGAGACGTTTTTCATGCAGCCCCGCGCCATGTCAGAACGGCACCCCGACCTCTACGCGCAACTGAAGCAGTACTTCAGGCTTGACCCCACCCTGTGGTGACGCGAGCCCAAATGATCACGGCCCGCTGAGCGGCCCAAGACGTCAGCCTTGTCCCGGCGGGCGGTGTGCGGGCAAGCGAACGGTGAAGCACGTTCCCACACCCGGTTGGCTCTCGACCGACAGGCTGCCCTGGTGACGCGCCACCGCGTGCTTCACAATGGCCAGCCCCAGGCCGGTGCCGGGGATGTGCCCCACGTTGCTGCCCCGCTGGTAGCTGTCAAACAGCCGGGTCTGATCCTGCGGCGTGATGCCGATGCCCTGGTCGCGCACGGTCCACACCAGCTCACCCTCGCACGCATCCACCGTCATCCGCACCTCGCCTCCACCGGGCGAGTACTTGAATGCGTTGGACAACAGGTTGACCAGCACGTGCCGAAGCAGGCTTTCGTCCAGCGCACACACCAGCTCATCGGGCGGCAGGCTCAAGACCACCCGCCTACCACCCGCCACCTTGTCAGCCTCCACATCGGCCACGATGGCGCGGCAAAGAGGTGACACAGCGACTGCCTGAGGCCGAAACAGCATGGCCGATGACTCCACCTCATCCAGCTCCAGCACGCTTTCCAGCATGTGCGTCATGCGGTCCACCGCTCTCTGGATGCGAGCCAGCACATCCGATTTTTCCGCAGGGTCCAGCTTGTCACCGTAGACGGACAGCAGCTCCACCGAACCGGTGATGGCAGCCAGTGGCGTGCGAAACTCGTGCGACGCCATTGCAATGAAACGGGACCGCATGTCATTGAGCTCGCGCTGCCGCTCGGTGGCCGCCCGCTGGGCCAGTTCTGCCTGCAAACGCACCGTCACGTCCACTGCAAACAGCAAGGTGGCGGGTTGACCGTTCCAGTCGAACAGGGCCCCCGAAATTTCCAGGTGGCGCGTCTCGCCAGCGGCGGTCAGGAACCGGGCCACGTAGTAGGGTTCCACCACCTCGCCATCCAGCCGGCGCTGGTGCCTGGCCACCACAGCCGCCACGTCATCCGGGTGGATGGCCTTCTTGAAGTCCTGCTGCAACAACTCGTCGCGCGCCCAGCCCAGCATGGCGGCCATGGCCGGGTTGATGAACTGCATGCGCTCGGCCTGCACCACCGCCACGCCCACACCCAGATGCTCAAACACCGCGCGGTACCGCGCCTCCGAGGTGCGCAGCGCATCGATGGCCTGGTGCCGCTCGATCACGCTGCCAAACTGGTTCGCAACGAAGGACATCACGTCGATGTCCTGGTCGCTGTAGTGCCCGTCGGCATCGTAGTTCTGCACCACCAGCACCCCACCCACTGCACCGTGCAGCCACATCGGCACGCCCAGCCAAGCCGAGAAGGTCAGGTCGCCCGATGCTTCGGTCACCTCACCCGATGCGACCAGAGACTGAAAACGCACCGCGTCAATGAGCTGCGGACGTTGGGTGCGCAACACGAACTCGGTCAGGCCACGGCGCATCGGCACATCGTTGCACTGCATCGTGTCGCCGTCTTTTTCGTCGACGTAATACGGAAAATCCAGCGTCTGGCGCGAGGTGTTGCTGAGGCAGACGTAAAAATTCCGCGCAAACAGCAACTCGCCGAGCAGGCCATGCACCGATTGCAGGAACTCGTAGAACGACAGCCCGGCGGTGGCCCGCTCGGCCATGCGGAACAGCACGCGATGCAAAGCGGCTTGTGAGGCGATCTGGCTCATGCGTCAGCAGCAAGCAGGTTGGTAGCTTCCGAAGAAATCATTGCCCCAATGATAGGCATGAACCTCGTCAGGATCGACAATCCCCGCATGACCCCAGCAACCATGACCCCCGAACAACTCAGCGCAGCACTGGCTACGCTCGGGCTCACGCAGGCAGGCTACGCTCGCCTGATCGATGTCAGCCAGAAAACCGTGTGGATGTGGATGTCGGGCCGCACGCCGGTGCCCAAACTGGCCAGCGAGCACCTGAAGGTGCTCCTGGCCTTGCATGAGATGCATCAGCGATTCCTGGGCATCAGACCCGTCGTTGGAGACGACCCACCACAACCCATAGCGGAGTGATCTCCCGGCCCATGACTCCCCGGCCAACACGCCAAACAAAAAGCCCCTCACCGTTTCCAGCGAGAGGCTTGTGTGTGGTGGATCGTGACAGGCTCGAACTGCCGACATTCTGTGTGTAAGACAGACGCTCTACCAACTGAGCTAACGATCCGAAAAAAAACTCCGGTCACTGGCGGAAAGAGAGGGATTCGAACCCTCGGTACAGGAGAACCTGTACGCCGGATTTCGAATCCGGTGCATTCGACCACTCTGCCATCTTTCCTGGGTGATCAATTTCGCAAAATCGGCATTCTAGCAGCCCGTTCCGACGCAATCAGTGCCTTCGCCCCGATTCAGGCTTTGAGCAACGCCAGCCCGCCCATGTAGGGACGCAACACCTCGGGCACGGTGATGCTGCCATCGGCGTTCTGGTAATTTTCCAGCACAGCCACCAGCGCGCGGCCCACAGCCAGGCCGGAGCCATTGAGCGTGTGAACGAGCTCATTCTTGCCCTGCGCGTTCTTGAAGCGGGCCTGCAGGCGGCGGGCCTGGAAGGCTTCGCAGTTGCTGACCGAACTGATCTCGCGGTAAGTGTTCTGAGCAGGCACCCACACCTCCAGGTCTTGAGTACGGGTGGCGCCAAAGCCCATGTCGCCCGTGCACAGCACAATGACGCGGTAGGCCAGACCTAGCTTTTGCAGCACGGCTTCGGCGTGGCCGGTCATGGCGTCGAGCGCTTCGTAGCTTTTTTCAGGGTGGACGATTTGCACCATTTCCACCTTGTCGAAC
>DDUQ01000030.1:833-44720 GCA_002344885.1 Comamonadaceae bacterium UBA2334 | reverse complement strand
CGTGTCGCGCCCGGCGCTGCCGGCCTCTGAGCGGAAGCACGGTGTGTGCGCCGTGAGCTTGATGGGCAAGTCGGCCTCGGCCAGCACGGTGTCTCGCACGAAGTTGGTCAGCGTCACCTCGCTGGTAGGAATGAGGTACAGCGCCTGGTTGTCGGGCACCGGCTCGCCCTCCTGCCCGCCCTTTTTGGCGGCAAACAGGTCGCCCTCGAACTTGGGTAACTGCCCGGTGCCACGCAGGGTGTCGCCGTTGACGATGTAGGGGGTGTAGCACTCGGTGTAGCCGTGCTCGTTGGTCTGGGTGTCCAGCATGAACTGCGCCAACGCCCGGTGCAGGCGGGCCACCTGGCCTTTCATCACGGTGAAACGTGCCCCGGCCAACTTGGCGCCGGTTTCGGGGTCCAGACCCAGCGGCAGAGCCAGGTCCACATGGTCTTTGGGTTCGAAACCCAAGGGCACGGGCGAACCACCCAGCCCACCTGAGCCATCGGGCTGCGGCGGGCTCCAGCGACGCAGTTCGACGTTGCCCGCCTCGTCGGCCCCCACCGGCACACTGTCGTGCGGCAGGTTGGGCACGGCCAGCAGCAGGTTCTGCAACTCCGCCTGGATGACATCCAACCGGGCAGCAGACGCTTCCAATTCGGCCTTGGCCGCGCTGACCTGGGCCATGGCGGCGTCGGCCTCGGCATGCAGGCCCTTGCCCTTCAGGGCGCCAATCTGTTTGGACAGGCTGTTGCGCTGCGCTTGCAGCTCTTCGGTGCGCACCTGTATGCCTTTGCGCTCCGCCTCCAGGGCGGTGAAGGCAGCTTCGTCCAAGTAGGGCTGGGGGTGTTTGCGTTGGTTCAACTTGGCCAGAACCTGTGGAAGGTCTTTGCGCAGAAGGGAAATGTCCAGCATGGTGTGACTCTGAAAAGAAAATTTAAATAATTATTGGCATCCAGCGCTTACATGAAAAGCACTGACAGCTATGCATTTTATTCTTCTCCGTCGTCGCCCATCCGCAAGCCTTTGGGCAGCGGAAAGCGCACGGATTCTTCGATGCCATCCATCTTGCGCACGGCCACTGCGCCCAATTCGCGCAAACGGTCGATCACACCCTGCACCAGCTTCTCGGGAGCAGACGCACCAGCGGTGATGCCCACGGTCTGCTTGCCTGCAAACCATTCCGGGTGCAACTCGGTGGCATCATCCACCATGTAGGCTGGCGTACCCAGGCGGGCAGCCAGCTCGCGCAGGCGGTTGCTGTTGGAACTGGTGGGGCTGCCCACCACCACCACCACGTCCACCTGCTTGCTCATCAGCTTAACGGCATCCTGCCGGTTCTGCGTGGCGTAGCAAATGTCCTGCATTTTGGGGCTGCGGATGGCCGGGAAGCGTGCCTTGACGGCTGCGGTGATGTCGGCCGCATCGTCCACGCTGAGCGTGGTCTGCGTGACCACGGCCAGCCTCTCGGTCTGACGTGGCGCGACGCGAGCCACATCGGCCACATCTTCCACCAGATGTATGCCTTCGCTCAACTGGCCCATGGTACCTTCGACCTCGGGGTGGCCCTTGTGGCCGATCATGATGAACTCGAACCCCTCTTTGGCCAGCTTGGCCACCTCCACATGCACCTTGGTCACCAGCGGGCAGGTGGCATCGAACACCTGAAACCCGCGCTGGGCAGCCTCGGCCTGCACGGCCTTGCTGACACCGTGCGCCGAAAAAATGAGCGTGGCACCTGGCGGCACCTCAGCCAGGTCTTCGATGAAGATGGCTCCACGGGCCTTCAGGTCATTTACCACATGCGTGTTGTGCACGATTTCGTGGCGCACATAGATGGGGGCACCGAATTTGGCCAGTGCGTGCTCCACGATCTCAATGGCGCGGTCCACCCCCGCGCAAAACCCACGCGGTTCAGCCAGAACGATACCGGCACCTGAACCAAGCACCTGACGGGAATCGGCCATCACAGCACCCCGATCAGTTGCACTTCAAACACTACCGCCTGACCAGCCAGGGGGTGGTTGAAGTCGAACAGCACCGCGCCATCGTCGCGCACATCCAGCACCGTACCGGCGTAGGTGCCACTGCCATCGGGCGTGGGAAACTGCACCACGTCACCCACGGTGTAGCGCTCGTGCGGGTCGCCCAGCTTGTCCAGCAGTTTGCGGGCGACCCATTGCTGCAGGTCGCTGCGGTGCTCGCCGAATGCCTCGCCGGCGGGCAAGTCGAACGACGTGTGCACCCCCTCTTCCAGCCCGATCAGGCGGGCCTCCAGCGAGGGAGACAACTCACCCGTGCCCAGGCTCAGGGTGGCCGGCTGGCCGCCGAAGGTGTTGACAATGTCCTGCCCGTTCACGCCGGACAGGCGGTAGTGCAGCGTGAGGAAAGACCCGGGTTCGACTGAAGGCATGGCAGGCAGGCGCTGGTGCGCCGAGAGGGAAAAACACAGACACAAACGGCGCACCCGCAAAGGTCTGCCGCAGCGGACGGGGCATCACACCAGCCGGCCCGCACACACCCGCCAGGGTGCGTAAACTGCCCGTATTGTAAAAAGCCGCCCGCAAGCACCCGTCAGCGCGCACCTGATTGACCGCACGCCTCCGCTCCCACATATGAACCTCAAAGCACTGCCCGCCGACTCGCGCCCCCGCGAAAAGCTGTTGCAACGCGGCCCGCAGGCGCTCAGCGATGCCGAACTGCTGGCCCTGTTGCTGCGCACCGGCATACAGGGCAAAAGCGTGGTGGTGCTGGCGCAGGAGTTGCTGGAACAGTTCGGGGGCATGGCCGGGTTGCTGCACACCTCGGCCGATGCGCTCAAAACCATCAAGGGCCTCGGGCCCGCCAAACGCGCCGAAGTGGTGGCCGTGCTGGAGTTGGCCCGCCGTGCCCTGGCCCAGCAGATGCAGGACACCCCCGTGTTCGACGGCCCCCAGGCCGTGCGCGACTACCTGCAACTGCAGCTGGGGGCCAAAGGGCACGAGGTGTTTGCCATCATTTTTCTGGACAGCCAGCACAAGCTGCTGGCGTTTGAAGAACTCTTCCGGGGCACGCTGACGCAAACCAGCGTCTACCCACGCGAGGTGGTGTTGCGCGCCCTTCACCACCAGGCCGCCGCCGTGGTGCTGGCGCACAACCACCCCAGCGGCAACGCCCAACCCTCCAGCGCAGACGAAGCCCTCACCCGCACCCTGAAAACCACACTGGCACTGGTGGACGTGCGCGTCCTCGACCATTTTGTGGTCACCCGCAGCGGCGTGGTCAGCATGGCCGAGATGGGGCTGGTCTGACCCCCGACGCGCCCGCATCCCCACCGACGCAACCAGACCGACACACCATGGCCGACGATGCATTGACACCCGTTCAAGCCCGCCTGCTGGCCATCCGCCAGGTGCTGCAGGCGCGGGAGCATGCGCGCCAGGCCGCCAGAGCTGCCGCAGCCGAGGCGCAGCGCCGGGCAGAGACCGAGCGCAACCTGTTTGCCAACGCTGTGGGCCCGGTGCGCCCGCTCAAATCGCAACGCAGGGCCGAACTGCGGCTGCAGTCGGCCCTGCCCATCGCCCGCCAGCGGGAGCTGGATGAACAGGCCGTGATGCAGGAAGCCATTTCGGACGAATGGGATGTGGAAAGCCTGCTTGACACCGACGAGACCCTGAGCTACCGCCGACCCGGCATCAGCCCGGAAGTGGTGCGCAAGCTGCGCCGGGGCCATTGGAGCCTGCAGGGCCAGATCGACCTGCACGGCCTGCGCAGCGACGAGGCCCGGGTGGCGCTGGCCCAATTCCTGCGCGAGGCCCACAAAGTCGGCTGGCGCTGCGTGCGCGTGGTGCACGGCAAGGGCCTGGGGTCACCCGGCAAAACACCGGTGCTCAAAAGCAAAACCCAGCGCTGGCTGGTGCAGAAGAACGAAGTGCTGGCGTTTGTGCAGGCACGGCCATCTGACGGTGGAGCCGGTGCGCTGATTGTGCTGCTGACCCCGGGGTGAGCCCAAGCGGCTCTCCGCGGGTCCGGCTCTCTGCACAGATTCGAAGGCGTTACATTTCGTTACCTCGGGGCGCACCACATTTCCCGCCCCACCGGATTTATCACCATGCACCCAACCGTCATCAGCGGCACCGGCCTGTTCCGTCCGCCCCATACCATCAGCAATGCCGAGCTGGTGGAAGCCTTCAACGCCTATGTGGAGCGCTTCAACGCCGAACATGCCGCCGACATTGCAGCAGGCAACGTGGTGGCGCTTCAGCCATCCAGCGTCGAGTTCATCGAAAAAGCCAGCGGCATCCAGAACCGCTACGTGATGGACAAGGCCGGCGTGCTCGACCCCGGCCGCATGTACCCCCGCATCGCGCCCCGGCCCGACGAACAGGCCAGCCTGATGGCCGAAATGGCCGTGCAAGCCACCCAAATGGCGTGCGAGCAGGCCGGTGTGCCCACCTCGCAGATTGACGCCGTGTACTGCGCCGCCGCCAACATGCAGCGCGCGTACCCGGCCATGGCCTGCGAAATCCAGGCGCTGCTGGGTGCCAAGGGCTATGGGTTTGACATGAACGTGGCCTGCTCGTCTGCCACCTTCGGCATCGAACAGGCCGTCAACGCCGTGCGCTGCGGCAGCGCCCGCTGTGCACTGGTGGTCAGCCCCGAAATCACGTCGGCTCACCTGGAATGGCGCGACCGCGACTGCCACTTCATCTTCGGCGACACCTGCACCGCCGTGCTGGTGCAACGCGCCGAAGACGTGCCCGCCGGCAGAGGCTGGGACGTGCTGGGCACCCAACTGGCCACGCAATACAGCAACAACATCCGCAACAACTTCGGCTTTTTGAACCGCTGCGAAGACAGCACCTGGCAAGAGCGCGACAAAACCTTCCGCCAGGAAGGCCGCAAGGTCTTCAAAGAAGTGGTGCCCATTGCCGCCGCCCACATCGAAGGCCACCTGGCCAGCCTGGGGCTGCAACCCGCGCAGGTGGCGCGCTTCTGGCTGCACCAGGCCAACCTGGGCATGAACCAGCTGGTCATCAAACGCCTGCTGGGCAGCGACGTGAACGAGTCGATCGCGCCCATCATCCTGAACGAATGGGCCAACACCGCGTCGGCGGGCTCCATCATCGCCTTCCACCAGCACAGCGCTGACCTGACCACCGGTGCGCTGGGCCTGATCTGTTCGTTCGGTGCGGGCTACTCGGTGGGTTCGGTGGCCGTCAAGCGCCGCTGAACGCCACCCACAGGCTGTACGGACCCTGTTTTGGATGCACCGATGACGACAGCCCAAACAACTGACAACGCCCTGCCCGAGGCGGGCCATACGGCAGCACCACAGCCGCCATCGTGGCTGGTGCGCACCGGTATCCGGTCCATCGCAGCGGCATTGGCCGCAGGGGCTGCGGTGGCCTGCCTGTTGGCCTGGGTGGGCTCTGTGGTGTTTGCCAACGCACGCATCGATACCTATGTGCAACAGGAACACGCCCAAGCCCAAACCGAGGCCACACTTGCCAGCGCCAGCCTGAACATGCAACTCGGGCAAGCCCGCAGCGTGATCCAGACCCTGTCACTCGACCAAGCCGTGGTCACGGCCCTGGCGAAGTTCGGCCCTCAAGTTGAACCTTCAAAAACCCCTCAACCTGAACGTGGTGCGCAGTGGCTGGCCGACCCCGATTTGAACCCTATGTCGGAACGATTGACGCGAACCGTGAAGTTTTTCGAGGTGAATTCACTCTGGCTGTCCAATGCCGCGGGCGATGCTGTGGCCGAAGGCCATGCTGAAGGCCTGCCACCGTTCGTCGGCACCAACTATGCCGACCGGGCGTACTTTAAGGCTGCCCAACAAGGCCAGCCAGGTAGGCAATTTGCCATCGGCCGGAGCACCAATGTCTATGGCTTGTTTTTGTCAGCGCCGGTGCTGAACGATGGACAGTTCATCGGCATGGTTGGGGTCAACATGCCAGTCCCTGCCATGGGCCGCGCCATCGCGGGCATGACCGCCGTGGTCACAGATGACCTGGGTGTCATCGTGCTGACCCACGAACCGTCACGGCTCATGCAAGCCATGCCCGACGCGGGTGTGAACGCGCTGACCACAGAGGCGCGCGACGCACGCTACAAACGCACCCAGTTCCAGCCTGCGGGGCTGACCACCCTGGCCGTGGATGACTCGCCCACCCTGTTCCGGCTGCGGACTTTTTCGCAGCCCTACGTCATGGCCAGCCAAGCGACCGAAGACGGCTCGCTACGGGTGTACGCCATGCGCACACTCGGCGAGCCGCTGGCCAACTACCGGCGCGACCAACTGTGGTGGTTTGCCTGGTGTGCCTGCTCGCGCTGGCGACCGCCCTGTTGCTGGGCCTGGCTGCGCAATACCTGATTGCCACACAGGGGCAGCAGGCCGCGCTGCTGGCGCTGAACCAGGCACTCGCCCGAGAAGCGCGCACCGATGCGTTGACCGGCTGCGCCAACCGCCGCCATTTTTTGCACACGCTCGCACAAGAGCGCGACCGCTCTGCCCGCCACCAGTTGGACCTGTGCGTGCTCAGCCTGGACATCGATCATTTCAAGCGGGTCAACGACACCTACGGCCACGCGGCGGGCGACGAGGTGCTGAAGCATTTTGTAGCCACCATCAACAGCCAACTGCGGCAAGCTGACCTGCTGGGCAGGTTGGGCGGTGAGGAGTTTTCAATTCTGTTGCCCCACACCTCGGCACCCGAGGCCCGCCTGACGGCCGAGCGCATTCGCGCCGCCGTGGAGGCGGCACCGGCCGATGCCGATGGCACCCGCATTGCCATCACCGTCAGCATCGGCGGCGTGCAATGGGCGGTTGAACGCAACGAGCCCCTTGACAGCTTGCTGGCCCAGGCCGATCACGCCCTGTACGCCGCCAAACACGCCGGGCGCAACCGGGTGGAATGGGCCGAACAACCTGGCCCAGTCGGCGCAAACCCGCCAGCCACTGCTGGCTGACCATCGGGATGAAGCAGTGATGGGCTGAGCCACGGCCTTTTGGCATCGAGGCTGACAGAGAGCGTTTGCAGCATGGACCTGCCAGGCAGGCAAACACACAGCGCTGGCAACCCAACGGGTGATTGCCGCATTATTTGCAGTCATAACGGCAAATTTTGGTGAAACATTCATCAAAAAATCCGGATGATGCCGATCCATTGACGTTCAAAGGCACATCTGCATCATGACACTCGGCAAACACTTCACCCCTGGCGGCCCACTGGCCACCCGCAGCCCGCTGCGCGAGGCCATGGCCCGCGCCACCCGTCTGCCCGAACCCGAAGCACTGGCCCCACTGGCGGCACTGGCCCAGCTGGAAGGCAACCTGGCCCAGCGCACCGATGCACTGGCCCGCCAGTTGGTGCGCGGCTTGCGCCAGGGCCCTGTGCAAGGGGGCCGTGCAGGGCGGGTGCAAAGCCTGATGCAGGAATACGCCCTGTCCAGCGAAGAAGGTGTGGCGCTGATGTGCCTGGCCGAGGCGCTGCTGCGCATTCCCGATGCCGCCACGCGCGACGCGCTGATCCGCGACAAGATTGGCCAAGGCGACTGGCACCAGCACCTGGGCCGCAGCGACTCGCTGTTTGTCAACGCCGCGTCGTGGGGCCTGCTGCTGACTGGCAAGCTGGTGGCCACCCACCGCGAGGGCGCGCTGATGGACTCGCTCACCCGGCTGGTGGGCAAGAGCGGCGAGCCGCTCATCCGCAAGGGCGTGGACATGGCCATGCGCATGCTGGGCGAGCAGTTCGTGACCGGCGAAACCATTGGCCAGGCGCTGGAGCGCGCCCGTGAGATGGAGGCCAAGGGCTTTCGCTACTCGTACGACATGCTGGGCGAGGCCGCGCTGACGGCGGACGACGCGCAACGTTACCTGGTGGCCTACGAACAGGCCATCCACGCCATCGGCCAAAGCGCCAAAGGACCCGGCGTGGTGGAGCGTGCGGGCATTTCCATCAAACTGTCGGCCCTGCACCCGCGCTACAGCCGCGCCCAACACCAGCGTGTGCTGGACGAACTGCTGCCCCGTGTGCTGCACCTGACCACCCTGGCGCGGCAGTACGACATTGGCCTGAACATTGACGCTGAAGAAGCCGACCGGCTCGACATTTCGCTGGACCTGCTGGAAGCCCTGTGCACCGCCCCTGCGCTGCAAGGCTGGCACGGCATCGGCTTTGTGATTCAGGCTTACCAGAAGCGCTGCCCGTTTGTGATTGACTGGGTGGTGGACCTGGCCCGGCGCACCGGCCACCGGCTGATGATCCGCCTGGTGAAAGGCGCGTACTGGGACAGCGAGGTCAAGCGCGCCCAACTGGACGGCCAGGCCGACTACCCGGTTTACACCCGCAAACACCACACCGATGTGTCGTACCTGGCCTGCGCCCGCAAGCTGCTGGCTGCGCCCGACGCGGTGTACCCCCAGTTTGCCACACACAACGCCCACACCGTGGCCGCGCTGATGCACCTGGCCGAGGCAGAGCTGGGAGCGTGGGCCCCAGGGCAGTATGAATTCCAATGCCTGCACGGCATGGGCGAACCGTTGTACCACCAGGTGGTGGGCGCAAACCAGTTGGACCGGCCCTGCCGCATTTACGCCCCCGTCGGCACACACGAAACGCTGCTGGCCTACCTGGTGCGCCGCCTGCTGGAAAACGGTGCCAACAGCTCTTTCGTGAACCGCATGGCAGACGAGGCCGTGTCAGTGGACGACCTGGTGCAATGCCCCGTGCAACGCCTGCACGCCGAGGCCGCGCAAACCGAACGCGGCCTGGGCCACCCCCACCCGCACATTCCCCTGCCCGCTGCGCTGTACGGCGCAGCACGCACCAACTCCACCGGGCCAGACCTGGCACACGAGCCCACGCTGCGCCAGCTGGCCGCGCACATGGCCGCCTGCGGCGAACCGGCACAGGTTGAGCCCATGCTGGCCACCCGGCCTGACGCAGCAACCGGAACTGTGGCAGACACGTTGCCCGCCAGCCTGCCCATCATCAACCCCGCCGACCACGCCGACACTGTGGGCAGCGTGCGCCACGCCACGCCCGCCGAAGTGAACGCCGCGCTGCAAGCCGCCGCCGACTTTGCACCCGCTTGGGCCCTTGTGCCCCCCGCCCAGCGCGCCGCCCTGCTGGAGCAAGCCGCCCACCTGTTGCAAGCCGACACGCCCCGCGCCATGGCCCTGCTGGTGCGCGAGGCAGGCAAAACCTGGTCCCACGCCGTGGCCGAGGTGCGCGAGGCGGTGGACTTCCTGCGCTACTACGCCGCCCAGGTGCGGCGCGAGTTCGACCCCGCCACCCACCGCCCGCTGGGCGCGGTGGTGTGCATCAGCCCGTGGAACTTCCCGCTGGCCATCTTCATGGGGCAGGTGGCTGCCGCCCTGGCCGCCGGCAACACCGTGCTGGCCAAACCGGCCGAAGCCACCCCCGCCATTGCCGCCCTGGCCGTGCGCCTGCTGTGGCAAGCCGGGGTGCCGCCCGCCGCCGTGCAACTGCTGCCCGGCTACGGCAAAGACGTGGGCCAGCCACTGGTGGCCGACGCTCGCACCCAAGGCGTGCTGTTCACCGGTTCCACCGAAACCGCCCGCGCCCTGCAAACCACGCTGGCGCAGCGGCTGAACGCCCACGGCCAGGCCGTGCCGCTGGTGGCCGAAACCGGTGGCCAGAACTGCATGGTGGTCGATTCATCTGCCCTGCTGGAACAAGTGGCCACCGACGCCGTGGCGTCTGCCTTCGAAGCCGCAGGCCAGCGCTGCTCGGCCCTGCGCGTGCTGTGCGTGCAGGAAGACGTGGCCGACCGCCTGCTGCACATGCTCAAGGGCGCGATGGCCGAAATCCGCATGGGCACACCCGCCCAGCTGCACACCGACATGGGACCGGTGATTGACGCCCGGGCGCAAGCCACTATCGAGGCCCACGTGCAGCGCATGGCCGACACGGGCCACCGCGTGCACCGCCTGGCACATGCCAGCAGCACCGACCGCGCCGCAGGCACTTTCGTGCAGCCGACCCTGATCGAACTGGACGATCTGGCCGAACTGGGCCGTGAGGTGTTCGGCCCCGTGCTGCACGTGGTGCGCTACCGCCGTGCCGACCTGCCCACTTTGCTGCAGCAGATCAACGACACCGGCTACGCGCTGACGCTGGGCATCCACACGCGCATCGACGAAACCATTGTCCAGGTGATCGACCACACCCATGCCGGCAACGTATATGTCAACCGCAACATGGTGGGCGCGGTAGTGGGCGTGCAACCGTTTGGGGGCGAAGGCCTGTCGGGCACCGGCCCCAAGGCGGGTGGCCCGCTGTACCTGCTGCGCCTGCTGGCGCACAGCCCTGACGACGCCGCCCTGCGCAGCGTGCAGGCCAGCGGTGCCGTGGGCCTGCCCCAGGCCAAACCCGCGCTGCAGGCCATGCATGACTGGGCAGCGGCGCAGAACCGGCTGCCACTGTCCCACCAGTGCGCCCGTCTGGCAGCCTGCAACCCCGCAGGTTTGCAGGCCACACTGCCGGGCCCCACCGGCGAACGCAACGTGTACCAGGTGCACGCCCGCCAGCACGTGCTGTGCACCGTGGGGCAGCAGCCCAACGCCGCAGACGACCTGCTGACCCAACTGGCCGCTGTGCTGGCGGTTGGCAGCACAGCCGTGTGGGACAGCCACCACCCGGTCGCCGCCAGCCTGCATGCAGCCCTGCCACCCAAGGTCCAGGCGCACATCGAGCTGCGCAACGATTGGGCGCGGGCAGATGCCGACGCCGCTTTGTGCCACGGCCAACCTACAGACCACCTGCACACGGCACAAGTGCTGTCGCAGCGCCCTGGTGCCATCGTCACGCTGACCACCCTTCCCCCCGGTGCGCCCGTACCCCTGGCCCGGCTGGTGGCCGAGCGCAGCGTCAGCACCAACACGGCGGCAGCGGGCGGGAATGCCAGTTTGATGACGCTGGGGGCGTGACGGGCGACATCCTCAAACACAAAAATTGCCTCCAGCGCTTGTTTTGAAAGCGACAGATGCTATGAAATTTATTTTTATAGCTGAATATCTTTATGAAACAAGCGCCAGAGCCGTTTTTTGTTTGCAAGCGTGAACCCACGCGCGCCGTGTGGGTGCCGTGTAGGCGCCGCGCGAACACCGTGTGGCAAACTTCCGACCCTCCACCCGGCCCATGGCCACCCAGCCACCATCGGCACCGTTGGGTTGGGGTTGCAACACGGGCATTTGAGAGGTTGCCAGCCAGCATGACCACAAAAGCCAGCTCTGATCCGTCCGGCAAAGCCAAGCCACCGTCACCCCATCCGGAGCTCGACAAGTTCAAAGCCTGGCTGGCTGGCATGAGTGCGGACGACCGGCGACAAACCATGCGTCTGCTGGCGCAGGTGGTGCAGCAACAGATGGAAGCGTCGGAAGCCAAAAAGGCCGCACCCTGAGCATCGAGAAGGCTGAACTGGCCGGTAGGTGCACCCGCTGCCTCACCCCACACGCCTCCGCGCCCGATGCAGGCCGCTCAAGCGCTCAACTCACCACCCGTTCGAACCGTTGCTCGGCCACACGGGTGCCCCACTGCTCGCCCGCCGCCTCGTGCGCCAGGCGAAAGCCTGCCGACTCGTAGAGGTGCCGCGCAGCATCGAGTCCTGCAAACGTCCACAGGTAGGTTCTGGCGAACCGCCTGGCATCTGCGAAAGCCGTGGCGTGCGCCAGCAATTGCCTGCCAACGCCCCGCCCCCTGAGGCGATCCGACAATATGAACCAGCGCAGGTGCGCCCCCTCGGCATCGGCATGCAGGCCGTCGATGGCAATCGAGCCTTCAATGCGCCCATCTGCCACGGCCAGCCACAGGCCGTCGCGGTCGGGGCGGAGACGCTGGCAGAAGTCGGCCAGCTCACGCGCCACCTTCGCTTCGAAGGGCACGCCAAACCCGGCTTTGGCCGCGTAGTAAGTGGCGTGCAGCTCCACGATGCGGCCCACGCAGCCAGGCAGGTACCCGGCATGAACTTGAACCGAAACGGTTGCAGGTTTGTCCATGTTCGTCCTCCATGCAAGACCCCCTTGTTCACGCCCGTGTGCAGGGGGCAGGCCAGCCAACCGCCTCGTCAGCCCCGGCGTTTCATGACAAAAAAAGCATAGCCATACCAGGCCGAGTTCTGCCGGTACATCGCGATCTCGCGCCGAGCCTCGTCAATCACCGCCAGGCCTTTGTCTTCGTCCGGTCCACCTGCCCATTGTTTCGCTTTCAGCGGCAACAGGCGTTCCATGGGGTCGTAGTAGTCGGTGGTCCAGTCGGACTCGGGCAGCACAAAATGCCCTTGCAGCGTGTACCCCAGCCTACCGATAACGGCGAGCTTGTGGGCAATGGTGTCGATTTCGGGGTACTCCTGCCAATGGGCCACCACCAGTGCGGGCGGGGCGGGCTGCAGCCACACCGCTTCGCTGACCACCACGTGCCCGCCTGAGCGCACGAAGGGCTTGACCTTGTTCAAACCGTTCTCGAAGCCCAGGTTGTAAATGGCACCCTCAGACCACACCACGTCGAAGCTGGCGGGGGCAAAGTCCATCTCGTGCATGTCTTGTTGCAGCACGGTCAGCCGGTCGGCCACACCGGCCTGCGCCGCCAGCGCACGGGTTCGCTCGACCATCAGCGGCAGAAAGTCCAGCGCCAGCACCTGGCCCGCCGTGAGTTGCAGCAGGTCCACCGTCTGCACGCCCGGCCCGCACCCGATGTCCAGCACGCGCGGTGACGCGGGCAGGTCCGTCATCAGCGCCCAAGCCCGGCGGGTGGATGCCGTGGAGCCTGGGCCCGCACGGGGCAGATGGCCGTAAATGTCGAGAAAGTGCGTCATATCGTCCATGGCAGGCGAGTTTTCAATTGATAAACACTAAAAAACATAGCGTCTTGCGCTTTTAAATAAAGCGACAGAGGCAATTTTTAAGTTCAGTTCTCTTACAGCCATGCGCCACGTTCCCACCGGTGCCAACGCTCGGCTTGCAGGTGCATGTCCACACTGTCCAGCCCTGGGCCAAAACCATCGGGCACGCGCCGGGTCACCTCAAACCCATGGCGCGCAAAAAAGCCTTCTGCCCGCTGGCTGGTTTCGATGGCAACGGCCACCAGGTCTGACCGGCGGCACAGGTGGTCCAGGCGCCACCACAGCAACGCCCGGCCCACGCCCGTTCCATGGTGCGCGGCATGCACCATGCCCCAGATCAGCCTGCCGACGTTTCCGTCAACCCGGCTCCCACCGCATGCGACCAACGCCCCTGCAGTCTCCAGCACCCAATAGTCACCGACCGGGTTGGCCAGAAACGCTTCAAATTCAGGCTGTTCATCCGGCGCAAAATGACGTGGCACATTGCTGCAAAAAATGGCCCGACAGGCCGTTGCATCGGCAGGCGCAAACGGTCGAATGGTGTGCTGGCTTTGCAGGTGCACACCGGGTGTGCAATCGGTTGCAGCACTCACGGCTTGCCGCCTTGTTCACGCAAAGCCTCCAGGCAGGCCAGCGTCTGCGCCGGTGCCACGCCCTGGCTGACAATGGGCATGCGAAAGTAGCCAGGGGGTTGCTCGTCACCCATCAGCCAGGCGCTGAAGGCCGATTGCCGCGCGGCCTCCCAAAAAGGGGAGCTGCTGGCAATGGTGACGATCACGCAGCGGGCCACACCGGCCTGGGTGCGCGCCCGCTCGATGGACAGCGGCCCCGTTTCTGCCCAGGGCACGAACGCGCTTTCTCGCCCGCCCAAAAAATGAATGCCCCGCACATCAGCCACCAGCACGACGGGTGAGCGCCAGCTGACCGGGCGCAGCAACAGCAACAGAAACGGGATCATGAACGCACCCATGGCCCACTCGGGCGCAGTCAGGTCGCGCTGCCAGCCTTGCCAAGCGATGTACGCCAGACCCGCCCCCACCAGCGCAGCAGCCGTGCCCACCAATGCTGTCACCTGCCACTGCGGTGCCCGGTGCACGTAGCAAGGCGGGTGAATGGGACCCAGAAACGCCGGCAAACCGGCGGGAACGCGGTGCAGCAGACGGGGTGGCACGGGTGGCTTCCGAGTGGCGGGGTTGACTGGCGATGCTACCCGCAACGCCACCGCACCGTGGAAAATCCGCACCGTGGAGAAAGCTGCCCACTTGCGCACTCAAAGCCTGGTTGGCCTTTGCCCCGACCCGAGACCCTGCACCGCCAGCTTGAGGCAGTCTGACTGACAATGTGGGCTGAATGCACCTACCCCGCACGCCCTGCGTGCGGCTTCACACCCATGACACTGATCGTCTCCCCGGTCGATTTCGCCCAGCCCGCCCACTGCAACGCCTTGCTGATGCTGCTCGATGCCTACGCCCGCGACCCGATGGGCGGCGGGGAACCGCTGGCCGACGATGTCAAATCCCGCCTGTGCAGCGACCTGGCCGCCCGCCCCGGCGTGGCCAGTTTCGTGGCCTGGCTGGATGGCCAGCCGGTGGGCCTGGTCAACTGCATGGAGGGATACTCCTCGTTCAAGGCACGTCCGCTGATGAACATCCACGACATGGCTGTGCTGCCCGACCACCGCGGGCAAGGCATCGGTCAGGCGCTGCTGGCAGCTGCCGAAGCGCACGCCCGCGCACGGGGTTGCTGCAAGCTGACCCTGGAAGTGCTGACGGGCAACCAGCCCGCGTTGCACAGCTATGTGCGGTTTGGGTTCGCACCCTACGAGTTGGACCCTGCAGCCGGGCAAGCCAGCTTCATGCAGAAGTGGCTGGCCTGACCGCGCCACCCGCAGCCATGGGCAGTGCCGCAGCGGCCCGAACGCACCGGGGGCAAGCAATTCAGAGGCTGGGCGAAAGACGCTCTGCCTCTGAGAACCGCTCATTTGGGTTGCGCAGGCCGGTGCAGCGCACACAGCTTGTTGCCGTCCGGGTCGCGCACGTATGACAGGTAGAGCGCGCCCATCTTGTTCTCGCGCAGGCCCGGTGGCTGCTCGATGGAGGTGCCGCCGTTGGCCACTGCCACATCATGGAACTGCGCCACTTGCTCAGGCGAGTTGCATTTGAACCCGATGGTGCCACCGTTGGCATGGGTGGCCGGCGCACCGTCGATCGGCTCCGACACGCAGAACGTTGCGCCGTCGTGGCGGTAGAACAGCCGCGTGTGGCCGGTGCCAGCCTGGTTGACCATGGGCTCGCCCGCACCGAGCACCCCCAGCACCGCGTTGTAGAACCGTTTGGAACGCTCGATGTCGTTGGAACCGACCATGACGTGACTGAACATACCTGTGTCTCCTGTGTTGGGTTGAAGCAAAAAAGATTTCGATTGTGAGTCTGCTGCAAAGGCCCCGCACGGCAAGCTGTCGCGTGCAGGTCACGCCTTGCGCGCCGCGTCCAGGAACGCGTCGAGCAGCGGGTGGCAGTCCAGCATCTCCTGCTGGCCCAGGTGGTGGAACTCGGGGTGCCACTGCACCCCACACACAAAGCTGCGGCCGCTCCAACGGATGGCTTCGACCACGCCGTCGTCGGCCACTGCCTCGGTCACCAGGCCTTTGCCCAGGCGGCGCACGGCCTGGTGGTGAATGGATGCCACCAGCCCACCCTGCACGCCACCAAACCAGCGGGCCATTTGGCCGCCCTCTACAAAGCGCACCGGGTGGGCGTTCTGTTCGTAGGCCGTGGTTTCGTGCGGCACAGGGCCAGGGCACAGGCTGGGCAGGTCTTGCCACAGGCTGCCGCCCAACGCCACGTTGATGAGCTGCATGCCCCGGCAGATGCCCAGAATGGGTTTGCCCTCTTCCATGAACTCGTGCACCAGCTCCAGTTCGTAGGCATCGCGCACCGGATCGCCACTCCACTCGGGGCGCAGCGGTTCTTCGCCATAGGCGCGGGGGCTGACATCGGCCCCGCCCTGCAAAATCAGGCCGTCCAGGTAGCGGGCATAGTCACGCACGCGAATGTTGCTGCGCATCAACGCGCCATCCTGCATGACCGAGGGCACCATGAGCACCAGCGTGTCACGCGAGGCAGCCCACTGTGCCACCGACTGCTCCAGCACTTGCAGGGTTTTGCCTTTGAGCCCGACCCCACCCACCTCAGGATGCGTGATGCGGGCTGACAGGCCGATGTGGACGGGACGTTTGGCAAACATGGCAGGGTTCCTGGTGTGGAGGGTGGCGGCGCAAGCGGTGGAATTTATCCACCCGCCGCACGGTGCGCAAGAGGCAGGTAAGCCGCGAGCTGCTTTGCCGGGATGTCGTCCACACTGCGCAACTTGATGTGCCGCCGGCCTTTGCCCTTGCCTTCGAGCTGACCGTACGGGTCTGCGATCTTCGCGCCCTGGCTGAACTCGACCGACACATGCGACTGGTAAGCAAACACACCACCGAACGGCACACCCGCCGTGAACAGGATGCCGCCGTACTTCACCTCTTCATGCACCGCCGCAAACTGCTCGGCAACCAACTCCCTGACCGCCTGCACGGTGGCGAACTGCGGGCCATCCAACAGTTGAAGGTCTTGCAGCAATTTCTCCACTGAATTTGACATTATTTTGCCTCCTATCGCTTTTATTTATTGTGTCGTTTGCTACCAAAATATCAGTTACCCGCCCGGTTGCGCATCCAGTCTGCTGTCTGGAAGAAGCTGGTGTTCAGCCGGGCGTGCAATGCCGGGTCCACGCCCGTTTCTGCCATGGCCTGGTCCATGCAGGCCAGCCACTGGTCGCGCTCGACGATGCCAATGGAAAACGGCATGTGCCGTGCGCGCAGCCTTGGGTGGCCGAAGCGCTCCACAAAGTAGTCCGGGCCGCCCAGCCAGCCGCAGAGAAACCAGAACAACTTCTGGCGTGCATCGTCCAGCGTGCTGCCATGGCTGGCACGCAGTTGGGCGTAGGCGGGTTCCAGGTCCATGAGGTCATAAAAACGGTCAACCAGCGCCTTGACGCGCGGCTCGCCACCGATCCATTCGTACGGTGTGGCGGGGGCTGGGTGGGGTGTCGGAGAGGAATCGGCTGTCATGTCAGCAATCAATCATTGGGTGGTGGCACGTCGCAAAGTGGCCACCACGGGAGTCTGGAGCACGCTGCGCAAACTCCACCAGCCTGCGGCCAGTGCCAGCACGGCACCGGCCAGCGAACCACCCAGCACCACCCAGACCGACGGATTCCAAGCAAACTCAAAGGCGTAACGCGCCAGCGCCCAGCCCACCACCGATGCCACAGCCGACGCCAGCACACCCGCCAGCAAACCGACGCCCAGCAACTCGGTGCGCTGCACCTGGCTCAGCAGCCGGGCACTGGCCCCGACGGCACGCATGATGGCAAATTCACGCTCGCGTTCGGTCCGCGTGGCCGACACAGCGGCAAACAGCACCACCAGCCCGGCCGCAAGCGTGAAGCCAAACAGAAACTCCACCGCGCGTATCACCTGCCCCAGCACCTGCTGCACCTGTGCAATCGTGCTGCTCATGTCCACGTTGGTGATGTTGGGAAAGTCACGCACCAGCGTGTTGTCGAACACCGCACCGGCCTGCGCATCGGCAGGCGTTCCGGTGGCACCGCCGGGTGCCCTGAAGGCGCTGATGTAAGTCACGGGCGTGTCGCCCATGCTCGCCACCGGATACATCACGAAGAAATTGACGCGCATGCTGCCCCAGTCCACCTTGCGCAAGGTGGTGATGCGACTGGTGCGCAACTGGCCTGCCAGGTCAAACGTGAGAGTGTCACCCAGCTTCAGCCCCAGCTCCTGGGCCAGCCCTTCTTCCACGCTGGCCCCGTCTGCTTCGTCGGCCAGCCACTGCCCGGCCACCACCTGGTTGTGCACCGGAGCCTGTGTGGCATGCGACAGGTTGAATTCACGCTCGACCAACCGGCGTGCCCGGTCAGTGGACAGGACATTGGGGTCGATGGCCTGGCCGTTGATCTGCACCAGCCGCCCGCGCATCATGGGGTACCAGTCGTACCGGGTCACACCCGCTGCACGCAGGTGGGCCTGGAAGGCATCCGCCTGATCGGGCTGCACATTGATGACAAAGCGGTTGGGCGCATCAGGCGGCGTGGCCTTGCGCCAGCTGTCAATCAGGTCGGTGCGCAAGAGCACCAGCAGCACGAGTGCCAGCAAACCGACAGCCAGTGAACTGACCTGCACCACGGCATAACCTGGCCGTGCTGACAGCTGGCGGGTGGCCAGCAACAGCCAGCGCGGCGCGTTGCCTTCGGTGACCACCCCACGCAACAGCTTGACCGCCCCGAAGCTGATGACCGCGAACACCACCACCGCAGCGGCAAAGCCCCCCACGGCCAGGGCACCCAACGTCAGGTCGCGGCTGACTGCCAGCAGCATGGTCGCGAACCCGGCCAACCCCAGCGCCAACACGCCCACCGACACAGGCTTGAGGCCACCCACGTCACGCCGGATGACGCGAAGCGGCGGTACCCGCGCCAGTTGCAGCACGGGTGGCAGGCCGAAGGCCACCATCAACGTCAGCCCCAGCCCCAGCCCGAACAGCACGGGCCACAGGCTGGCAGCCGGCAAGGCCACACTCAACAGGCTGCCCAGCAACACCACAAACACATGGTGGACGGCAAAACCCAACGCCACCCCCAGCACGCTGGCCAACACACCCACCACCAGGAACTCCAACGCAAACGACCAGGCCATGGTCCGCTGGCTCAAGCCCAGCACACGCAACATGGCACAGTCGTCCAGGTGGCGCTGCGCAAACCCGCGTGCTGCAATGGCAACCGCCACTGCGCTGAGCAAGGCAGCCAGCAAGGCCACCAGGTTGAGAAATTTTTCGGCCCGTCCCAGGGTCTGGGTCATCTCAGGCCGCCCCGATTCGAGCGACTCCATGCGCGCACCACGCAACTTGCCCGCCTCGATTGCCGCCTGCGCCCAGGCGCTGAAGCGTCGCACCGCATCGTCAGACCCGACCACTGCCAACCGCCAGGTGATGCGGCTGGCGGGCTGCACCAGACGGGTGGCGGGCAGGTCATCGGCATGCACCATGACGCGGGGCGCAAAGGTCATGAAACCACCGCCACGGTCAGGCTCGGTCACGATCACCTGATCGATGGTGAACTGCGCATCGCCCAACCACAGGGTCTGGCCCACCTGAAGGTTGAGTGCCACCAGCAAAGCGGCATCCACCCACGCGGTACCAGGTGCAGGCACACCCGATGCGGGTTGCCCCGCCGAGGCGGCATCGGGCGCCACCACCAGCTTGCCACGCAAGGGGTAGCCAGGGTTGACGGCTTTCAACGCAACCAGCCGAGCCCCGCCACCGTGTTCGGCACCCGCCCGGCCCATGGTCGGAAAACTCAGGCTCTGGTTGGTCTGCAAGCCCAGCTTGTCGGCTTCAGCCTGGGCGGCGGGCGGTGGGACATTGTCAGAACTGAGGACCGCATCGCCACCCAGCAGTTGCCGGGCGTCGCGCTGCAAACCCCCTTGCAACCGGTCAGCAAAAAAGCCCACCGACGTGAGTGCCGCCACCGCCAGCGTGACCGCCACCAGCAGCAGGCGCAGCTCGCCCGCGCGAAAGTCGCGCCACAGCGCGCGCAGCGCCAATTGCCAGGCACCGGGGCGGGGGATAGGTGGGTGGGTCATGGGGTGGTCTCGAACCTGAAAACCTCGAAGGGCCGTGTAGGCGTGTGGGGCCAGCGGTTCCACCGGTCCGTTCCGGCGGCACAGGTGGCACGCAACCAAGCGCCACACCTTACCGCAGGTTGACGACACCCTGCCTGCGAGGGGACTTGTCTGCTGGCCGCCCCTGCGGGCCCATCAATGCATGTGGCTCGCCTGACTTGCCGCCACACTCAACGGCTGACCAAAATTTACTTGGTGCCGAATATCCGGTCGCCCGCATCGCCCAAGCCTGGCACGATGTAGCCGTGGCTGTTCAGGGCCCGGTCCACCGATGGCGTGTAAACCGGCACGTCGGGGTGGTGGTCGTGAAAGGTTTTCAGGCCCTGCGGGCACGTCACCAGGCAGGCAAAACGGATGGAGCGGGGCTTGAGCTGCTTGATCCGGTCCACAGCGGCCACGGCAGAGTTGCCGGTGGCCAGCATGGGGTCGAGCACGATGACATCGCGCTCGTCCATGTGCTGTGGCATCTTGAAGTAGTACTCCACGGCCTGCAAGGTGTCAGGGTCGCGGTACAGGCCAATGTGACCCACGCGCGCGGCGGGAATGACGTTCAGCATGCCATCCAAAAAGCCGTTGCCCGCCCGCAGGATGGATGCCAGCACAATTTTTTTGCCGTCGATCACCGGGGACATCATGGTCTCCAGCGGCGTCTCGATCTCGATCAGGTGCGTGGGCATGTCCCGCGTGATTTCGTAGGCCAGCATGGCGCTGATTTCGTGCACCAGCTCCCTGAAGCTCTTGGTGCTGGTGTCCTTGCGCCGCATGAGGGTGAGCTTGTGCTGCACCAGGGGATGGTTGATGACGTGTACTTGTCGGTCTGACATGGCTGTGAATCTCCGCAAAACCCGGATTGTCAGGCAACAGCGGGCTGCATGTCGGACTCTGACACCTCACGGCGGGGCACAGGCGGCATGGCATCGAACACCAGCCGCTCCGGGTGCGAGAAGCACAGCATGCGCCGGTGAGTGGCGCGGCCCACGGCACACAGCCCCACCTGCTGGGCCACGGCCAGTCCCATTTGCGTCATGCCGCTGCGCGACACCACCACGGGAATGCCCATCTGGGCCGACTTGATGACCATCTCGCTGGTCAGCCGCCCGGTGGTGTAGAACACCTTGTCATCACCGCGCATCTGAGCCGGGTCTTGCAGCCACATCCACCCGGCAATGGTGTCCACTGCGTTGTGCCGCCCCACGTCTTCGACGAACAGCAGCAGCTCGTCTCCCCTGAAAAGACCACAACCGTGCACCGAACCCGCTGACTTGTAGGTGCTGTCCTGCAAACGGATGGTGTTGACCACGTTTTGCAACTGACTCTGGCGCAGAGTGGCCTTGACCGGCAACTGCAGGCGCTCCACCTCGGCCATCAGAGAGCCGAACATGCTGCCCTGACCGCACCCGGTGGTGACCACCTTGCTGGCGGTTTTGGCCTCGATTTCATCGATGCCATGCCGGGTTTTGACGGCGGCTGCCCCCACATCCCAGTCCACCGTGACGGATTCGATGTCGTCCAGCGAGGTGACCAGCCGCTGGTTGCGCAGGTACCCCAGCACCAGCCACTCGGGGTGGCCGCCCAGGGTCATCAGCGTGACGAGCTCGCGCTTGTCGACGTACACCGTCAGCGCACGTTCGGCCGGAATGGCGATGCGCTGTGGCTGGCCGAACTCGTTGATGACCGTCACATCACAGGTCAGCGGCACCTGAGCCGCCGTCAGGTGCGGCATGCGGGGAGTGGAACAGTCAGATTCAGTCATGCAAACGGTACGAAACAATTCCGGCTGGCGGGGAACAAAAATGGCCGCACAGGGCGGCCAGTTTGGCACAGACGCAGGTGCGCGCAGGCGTCAGGGCTTTTTGGGGGCCGCTGCCGCCGGTGCAGCAGCCACCGCAGGTGCCGCAGGCGCTGCCCCGGCTGGCGCAGCGGCCACGTAGGGACCGGGGTCTGCGCACGCTGCGGGCGCTGCAGGCACCTTGGCTTCTTTGCTGGCCGCCGCAGCGGTTTTGGTGTAGTGCGCCACCACCTTGTTTTGCGACTTGCACAGCAAGTAGGCTTCCACCTTGCCGCCATGTGCAGCCTTGGCGGCTGCCTCGGCTGCTTTGGCCTTGGCTTCGTCACTGGGTGGGGGCAACTTGGCCCAGGCGGTGGCGGCCAGTGTGGCTGCGGCCATCAGAACAATCGTGCGTTTCATGGTCTACCCTCGTTGGTCAGGCTCAAGCGGGACGGGATGCAGCCACCGCCGCCCCCTGGGCGGCCAGTTGTTCGGCCGCAGTCTGGCTGCGCAAAGCAGGAATCTTGCCGGACTTGACATCGTCGTGCCACAGTTCATGGTGCTCTTTGGCCCAGGCCTCGTCGACAAAACCGGTTTTCATGCCTTCGTAAGCGCCTTTGACGCCGACCGTGCCCATGTAGACATGACCGATCAGCGCCACCAGCGCCACCACGGCGGCCACCGCGTGGATCATGTGCGCGATCTGCATGTCGCTGCGCACATCACCCAGGCCAGGTACCAGTTTGTTCAGCACGAAGCCACTGCCCACCAGCACCAGGCCAGGGAAGCACACGCCCCACCAGAACATGCCTTTTTCACCCGCGTTGAAACGGTGCGACGGCACCTGGTGGTCACCCACCATGCCACCGGCTTTTTTCAACCAGTTGAAATCCGCAGCATTGGCGATGTTGTCCTTCAGGAAGGTGAACACCAGCACCAGCAGCGACACGGCAAACAGCGGGCCGACAAAGTTGTGCAGGTTCTTCAGCACATACGTCAGCCAGCCGAACAAGGTGCCACCGATGACCGGGAGGATGAAGAACTTGCCGAATGCCATCACAACGCCCGACACCGCCAGGGCCACAAACGCACCTGCGTTGGCCCAGTGCGCTGCACGCTCAAACGGCGTGAACCGCTCGATCTTGCGACCCGTGTCGGCAATGTGCCCACCCAGCGGCCCTTTGGTCTTGTAGAAAATGCCCACCGCAATCAGCACGATCAGCAGCAGCGAGCCGCCGTAGGGCAGGATCCAGTGGTTGCGCACCTGCCGCCAGGCTTCACCCGCATTCGTCAGGCTGCTGCCGGGGTACTGCACAAACGGCTGGATCAGGTTGCCCGCCTCGGGTGCCTGCGTGACGGGCAAGCTGCTGAAGCCGGTGACACCACCCCCCACCTGCCGCCACATGGGCGCGTTGTTGCCGGGTTGCACCTTGGCGCGTTCGGCATTGGTCTGCCCGGCGTAGCCCGGCTGTTCGCTGGCCTCGGGTTTGACGTCGAAAATATTGGCACTCTTCACGCCCCCTGCGGCAGGCGCATCGGCAGCCCAGGCACCCCCGGCGGCACACAGCGTCAGCGCAGCGGCCATGAGCCATTGCACGATGGATCGGTTCATGTGAAACACCCCGCTTCAGTTGGTGGTACGGGAGTGGTCGTTCATGCCGTACTGGGCACGGGCCTTGAGTTGCTGAGACCAGGCAGCCTGGTCACCCGCTTTCCAGCCACCCTGGCGGAAGACGGCCGCATCGGTACCGGACACCGGTGAGGCATCGCGCTTTGCGCCGGTCAGCCCGCCGTTGGTCTGGGGACGCTCGCCGCAGGCGGTCAGCATGGCCACCGCGCCAGCGAGGCACAGGGTTGTGAGGGCTACACGTTTCATGATGCACTCCCTTCCTTGGCTGGCTTGCCTGCTGTTTGTGAGCCGTAGGCCGTGCCCCAACCCCACACCTCGGCACCCTTGCCGCGCTGCACCACGCGGCTGCGCAGGATGTCGGCCACCACGTCGCCGTCACCAGCCAACAGGGCTTTGGTGGAACACATTTCGGCACAGGCCGGCAGCTTGCCTTCGGCCAGGCGGTTGCGGCCGTACTTCTCAAATTCGGCCTGGCTGCCGTTGGCTTCGGGGCCGCCGGCGCAGAAGGTGCACTTGTCCATCTTGCCGCGCACACCAAAGGTGCCCTGGCCAGGGAACTGGGGCGCGCCGAACGGACAGGCGTAACTGCAGTAGCCGCAGCCGATGCACACGTCCTTGTCGTGCAGCACCACGCCTTCGTCGGTGCGGTAGAAACAATTGACCGGGCAAACCGCCATGCAAGGTGCATCGCTGCAGTGCATGCAGGCCACCGAGATGGATTTTTCGCCCGGTACCCCGTCGTTCAGCGTGACGACGCGGCGGCGGTTCACGCCCCAGGGGACTTCGTGTTCGTTCTTGCAAGCGGTGACGCAACCGTTGCACTCGATGCAGCGTTCTGCGTCACAAATGAATTTCATGCGTGCCATGTGGTACTCCTGTGGTCTGTTGCCGTGCGACGGGCATCAGGCCTTTTCAAAGTTGCAGATTTGCGTCTTGGTTTCCTGCATCATGGTCACGATGTCGTAACCATAGGTCGTGGCCGTGTTGATGGCCTCGCCCCGGACCACAGGCATGGCACCCTCGGGGTAGTAGGGCCGCATGTCCTGCCCCTGCCAACGCCCGGAGAAGTGGAACGGCATGAACACGGTGTCCGGGCCCACGCGCTCGGTCACCAATGCCTGCACATTCAGGCGTGCACCGGTTGGGGTGGTCACCCACACGCGGTCGCCGTTGCGCACGCTGCGGGCAGCGGCAGCAGCCGGATGGACCTCGATGAACATTTCCTGCTGCAACTCGGCCAGCCAGGGGTTGGAGCGGGTTTCCTCTCCACCCCCTTCGTATTCGACCAGGCGACCCGAGGTCATCACCAGCGGGAATTTTTCGTGCAGCTTGTCATCAACGTTCTTTTTCTGTAGCGACTTGTACAGAATGGGCAAGCGCCAGCGGTTCTTTTGATCATCATGCGATGGGTACTTGGCAATGAGATCGGGGCGGTTGCCGTAAATGGGCTCGCGGTGCTGCGGAATGGCATCGGGGAAGTTCCACACCACTGCACGCGCCTTGGCGTTGCCGAAGGGGTGGCAACCGTGGTTCTGCATGAACACGCGGATCTGGCCACCGGACGAATCGGTCTTCCAGTTCTTGCCCTCTGCCTTTGCCTTTTCGGCATCGGTGAGTTCGTCCCACCAGCCCAATTTTTTGAGCAGCACATGGTCGAGTTCGGGGTAACCGGTGGTGATGTCGGCTCCCACTGAGTGCGAACCGTCTTCTGCCAGCAGCGACACACCTTCACGTTCGACACCGAAGTTGGCGCGGAAGTTGCCACCACCATCCATGACGTGTTTGCTGGTGTCGTACAGGTTGGGCGAACCCGGGTGCTTGAGTTCGGGCGTGCCGTAGCAGGGCCATGGCAGACCGAAGTAGTCGCCAGACATGTCGTAGCCCGTCTCCTTGTCCACGACCTTGCCCTTGCACTTGAGGGTCTTGATGTCGAACGCGCCCATGTTGCGCATGTGGGCCTTCAGTCGCTCGGGGCTCTGGCCGGTGTAGCCGATGGTCCAGACACTGCGGTTGATTTCGCGCAGGATGTCTTCGACCATGGGCTCGTCCATGCCTTTGACCTTCTGCATCTTGTAGTTCTTGACCAACTCTTTGCCGAAGCCCAGCTTCTCGGCAAACTGGTACATGATCATGTGGTCGGAGCGGCTTTCCCACAGCGGCTCGATGACCTTTTCACGCCACTGGATGGAGCGGTTGGAAGCCGTGCACGACCCACTGGTCTCGAACTGGGTGGCCGCCGGCAACAGGTAGACCGCGCGGTTGGGGTTGAGGTCTTCCGCCTTGCCGGGCATGGCTGCCATGGCTGCGGTGGCGGACGGATACGGATCGACCACCACCAGCAGATCGAGCTTGTCCATGGCCCGCTTCATCTCCAGGCCTCGCATCTGCGAGTTGGGGGCGTGCCCCCAGAAGAACACACCACGCAGGTTGCTCTCCTGGTCAATCAGTTCATTCTTCTCGAGCACACCGTCGATCCAGCGGGACACGGTCATGCCGGGCTTTTCCATGTTGTTGCCGGTGTACTTGGCCTTGATCCAGTCGTACTCGACACCCCAGGTGGCAGCAAAGTGTTTCCACGAACCTGCAGCCAGGCCGTAGTAACCGGGCAGCGAATCGGGGTTGGGGCCCACATCGGTTGCGCCCTGCACGTTGTCGTGGCCACGGAAAATGTTGGTGCCGCCACCGGTTTTGCCCACGTTGCCCAGCACCAGTTGCAGGATGCACGATGCGCGCACCATGGCGTTGCCAATGCTGTGCTGCGTCTGGCCCATGCACCAAACGATGGTGCCGGGCCGGCTGTCAGCCAGCATCTTGGCCACTTTGGCCATTTGCTCTTCCTTGACCCCGCAGGCTTCTTCCACCTTGTCGGGAGTCCACTTGGCCATCACCTCTTCACGGACTTTTTCCATCCCGTAGACACGGTCGTTGATGTATTTTTTGTCTTCCCAACCGTTCTTGAAGATGTGGTGCACCAGGCCAAACAGGAACGGAATGTCCGAACCCGAGCGGATGCGCACGTACTCGTCAGCCTTGGCAGCGGTGCGGGTGAAGCGTGGGTCCACCACGATCATCTTGCAGCCCTTTTCCTTGGCATGCAGCATGTGCAGCATGGACACAGGGTGGGCCTCAGCCGCGTTGGAACCGATGTACAGGGCGACCTTGCTGTTCTGCATGTCGTTGTACGAGTTGGTCATGGCACCGTAACCCCAGGTATTGGCCACACCGGCCACCGTGGTGGAGTGGCAAATGCGCGCCTGGTGGTCGCAGTTGTTGGTGCCCCAGAAACTCACGAACTTGCGCAGCAGATAGGCTTGCTCGTTGTTGTGCTTGGATGAGCCCACGAAGTACAGGCTGTCGGGGCCGCTTGCTTCGCGCAGCGCCTTCATCTTGTCGGTGATTTCGTTCAGCGCCTGATCCCAGCTGATGCGCTGGTATTTGCCGTTGACCAGCTTCATGGGGTAGCGCAAGCGGTACTCACCATGGCCGTGCTCGCGCAAGGCAGCACCTTTGGCGCAATGTGCACCCAGGTTGATGGGAGAGTCGAACACCGGCTCCTGCCGCACCCACACGCCGTTTTCCACGATGGCATCCGTCGCACACCCCACCGAACAGTGCGTGCAGACCGTGCGCCTGACCTCCACCTTGCCAGTGCCCATGCCACCGGCACCGCCGGCAGCTTTGGCCTTTTTCACCAGCGTCAATTGGGTGGCAGCCAGGCCCACACCCACACCCAGCCCGGACCGTCGCAGGAACACCCGTCGGTCCATGGTGGGCATGGCGTTGGCCAACCCCCTGCCCAGGTGATGCACCATGGACGATCCACCCGAACTGCGGGTGCCAGACGATTTTTTGGTCAGCAACATGTTGGCTCCTGCAAGGCTCAGACGCGGGTGGTCTGGTAGTACTGCTTGACGTGGTCGGTCAGTGCGTAACCACCGCCACGCTGCGGGAGTTCTTTGGGCTGCGCTTCGGCCACAGGCGCTGTGCTGGGACCGGTCGGCAGCAACGAGGCCACTGCCGCCAGCGCCCCCACGGTGGTGGCACCGGCAAACACGGCGCGACGTTTGACGGCGCCCTGATCAGGGCGTTGGGGTTGGCTCATCTTCGTCTCCTCGGGTGGGGGTGCACAGGCGCACCACGACTGGTTCAATCGGGCACAACTGTACGCACACGCCGCAGCGGTGACAAGGTGGTGACACGGCTGGTCGCCACTGGCGCGAAGCACCGCAGCCTGACGACGAGGCATTCCTGTGGACAACCGAAGTGGTTGACAAAAATCATGCCAGGTCTGCTACGACGGACACGACAGAACCTGTGCAAGACATTTCATAGGTTTGACGCAACCGCCACGCGATTTGTCCCATCCGACTCCATCCGAAAGACAAGTCAGCCCGCGGCAAGGTCAAGCGATTTGCGACAAACTGTCGCAACTGGCGCGACAAAATGCTCACGCGCCGAGCGACAAAAAACATGCGATTACCCGACTGAAACAGTTGAGTTTTTTTGCCCACACAACCCTTGCCCTACCGTCATGACGCAGCCGGAATCCATTGAACGCAAAGCCGAAGGCTGGCCCGACTGGTCCATCCTGATCGTGGACGACGAAGCCGGGATGCAGAATTTTTTGCTCAAAACCCTGGCCCCACGGTGCCATTTCGTGATGAGTGCCGGCAGCGCGGAAGAAGGTGCAGAGTGGCTGACCAGCCACCATGTGGACCTGATCATCCTTGACATTTCCCTGCCCGGGAAAAACGGCGTGGCCTGGTTGAAGGAACTCAGGGAAAACGGCTTTGCCGGGCAGGTGATCATGATCACTGCGTTTGCCGAGCTGGACACCGCCATCGAAGCGCTGCGCGCTGGTGCGTCGGACTTCATCCTGAAACCCTTCCGCGTGCCCCAGATCCTCAACTCCGTCAAACAGTGCGTGGAACGTGCCCGCCTGCAACGGGAGAACTTTGTCCTGCGGCGCAGCCAGCCACACGCATCGCCAGACCAGCTGCCCCTGGTGGGGCCGTCGCCGACCATGCAGCGGTTGCGCACGGCACTGGCGCGGCTGGCGCAAGTTCACAGCAACGTGCTGTTGCAGGGCGAATCGGGCACGGGCAAAGAGTTGGTGGCCAGGGCCATTCACGCCGGCAGCCCCCGCGCACAGGCACCTTTTGTGGCGGTGAGTTGCGCGGCGATGTCGGCAGAGTTGCTGGAACGCGAACTGTTCGGGCATGCCAAAGGCGCATTTGCCGGTGCGGCACAGGCGCGGGAAGGCCTGTACCGCTATGCACAGGGTGGCACGCTGTTCCTGGACGAAGTGTCTGAGTTGCCCATGCCCGTGCAGGCCAGACTGTTGCGCGCCATTGACGAACAGAACATTCACCCGGTGGGCAGCGAGCAGAAGGTGCCGGTCAACGTTCGCATCATTGCATCCACCACCCGCAACCTGGCCGACCGGGTCAGCCAGGGCCAATTCAGGGACGACCTCTACTTCAGGCTGAAAGTGGTTGACCTCGAACTGCCGCCACTGAGACAACACACCGAAGACATCCCCGCATTGGTCACCCATTTCATGGCGGCTCTGGTGCCGGAACTGGGGCTGCCTGCCATCCAGCTGGAGCCCGAGCAAGTAACTTACCTGCAAAGTTACGCCTGGCCGGGCAACTGCCGCGAGTTGCGCAACCTGATCGAGCGCTCGCTGATTCTGGGCGAGCTCAATGTTTCTGCGCTCTATCCCGGCAAGTCAACCCACCCAGCGGATCCGGGCGGGCGCACCACGCTGATCGCAGGCACGACCGACCTCCACACGCTGGAGAAGCAACACATCCAAGCAGTACTGGCATCGGTCGGCGGTGACAAAACGCGTGCGGCGCACCTGCTGGGCGTCTCACGGCGCACATTGGAACGCAGGGTGGCCGAATGGCACCTGAGTTGACACCTGCCGCTTCGCCGCCCGCCAAGCGTTGGAGACCGTGGGCCCGGTTCACATCGGTACGGCACAAGCTGCTGGCCATGTCGCTGGGGCCGCTGCTGGTGGCCTTCCCGCTGTTGGTGCTGGCGTTGACGATCTGGGCCAACATCGCTTACGAACGCCTGCTGATCACCAAGGTGCGCAGCGACCTCGCCGTCGCCACCAGCCATTTCAGCAACATGCTCGACGTGGTGGGGCAGGCCACCCTGGGCATGGCCATGTCGCACGCACTGGTCTCGCGCCTGCAAGCACCGCCGCTGTCAACGCCGACCCTGCGTAACGCGGCAGCAGCCCTTGACCATACGTCGGGCGTGGATCACCAGCCACTGGCCGAACTGCTGGAACGCCAGCGGCACCGCCAGGGCCTGGACTTCTTGCGCCTGTACACGCTGGACGGCCAAGCCCTGGACCGACCTGCCCACCTCTCCGAAGCCACCCTGCCGCTGCCACCCCGCCTGGTGGCCCGCATGCGGGGGCCGGACGCCCAGGCACGCGGTGAACTGGCACTGCTCAGCGCCGCCCATCTGCACCACCTGGCGCCCGAGTTGGAACCCCGCACCGGCATTGCACTGGTGCCCACCGCAAACGCCCAAACCACGCACCGTACCCATGAAGACCGGGCCATGGTGGTCGTGTCGGTGGCCCTCGTGCGCAATGCGGCCGAACAGCCCGTGGCCATGCTGGTGGGCGGTGTGCTGATGAACCAGAACCTGGATTTCATCGACCACATCAACCGGGTGGTCTACCCCGACGGTGCGTTGCCCTTCGGCAGTGAAGGCACAGCCACCCTGTTCCTGGACGATGTGCGCATCACCACCAATGTCAGGCTGTTCCAGTCCGAACGCGCAATCGGCACCCGGGTGTCACAGTCTGTGCGCGATGCCGTGCTCGTGCGGGGCGAAACCTGGCTGGACCGTGCGTTCGTGGTCAACGACTGGTATGTGAGCGCCTACCAACCGCTGCTGGACGGAGACGAACAGCGCATCGGCATGCTCTACGTGGGCTACCTGGAGCAGCCTTTCCGGTGGGTGCGCTACGCGATGCTGGCCATCATGGGGCTGATTTTCCTGGCCCTCATGGCCGTGGCCTCCGTCTGGTCGCTGCGCTGGGCAAGGGGCATCTTCCGGCCGGTGGAACGCATGACCGGCACGATGCGGCGCGTGCAGGCAGGCGATGCCAATGCCCGCGTCGGTGCCGTCCGCGCGACCGATGAACTGGGTCAGCTGGCGCATGACCTGGATCGCCTGCTCGATGTCGTCAGCGACAAAACACGGGCGCTGGAGGAATGGGGGGCGGCACTGGATCAGCGGGTGAACGAGCGCACCCATGAACTGGCCGCCACCAACGAGGCGCTGCGGCAAACCCAGCAGCAGCTCGTGCGCTCGGAAAAGCTGGCCGTGATGGGGCAGTTGGCCGCCAGTGTGGCCCACGAAATCAACAACCCCATTGCCGTGATGCAGGGCAACCTGGACTTGCTGCGCGAAACCCTCGGCGCGGCAGCGAAGGACCACAAAGTGGAGTTGCGGCTGTTGGATGAACAGATCGAACGCATCCGGATGATCGTGCAGCAACTGCTGCAACACGCCCGGCCTGGCGAGTACGCCGGCTATGTCGAACCCGTTGACGTGAACGAGTCGGTTCGCTCCTGCCTGCTGCTGGTGAACCACCGCCTGTCACAACAGCGGATACAGGTGGCGCTGGACCTGCAAGCCTGCGCACAGCCGCCCATCAACCGCCATGAATTGGAGCAGGTGATCATCAACCTGATGATGAACGCCGCCAACGCCATGCCAGAGGGTGGCGAGCTGACCCTGCGCACCACTGACCTGCCCGGCCCGAGCGGCGAAGGTGAGGTCAGCGGCGTGCGAATCGATGTCCAGGATACTGGGACCGGGCTGACCGATGCGGTGCGCGAACGCCTGTTCCAGCCATTCTTCACCACCCGAACCGACGGCCACGGTCTGGGCCTGTGGGTCAGCCTGAGCCTGCTGGAGCGCTACGGCGGCACCATCGAGGCCCACAACCGCACCGATGCCAGCGGGGCGGTGTTCACGGTGAGGCTGACCACCGACGTGCCATTGGTCGACACCCCTGCTTCAAGCCTGTGAACGGGCAATGCCACCCAAATAAAATATAGCTACAAGTGCTTACCAATCAAGCGGCAGAGGCATTTTTTAACAAATATTTCACGTCAGCATGTCGAAACCCTGCGCCTCCACCGACATGAATGCCCGCATCAAGCCCGCCAACCGCGCGTAAAAGCGCGCCAGGGGGTGGCCCTCCAGCGCATCGCACAGGCCATGGACCCAGGGTTGCAAGTGTTGGGTGAAGAACGCCTGCTGCTGGGTGAGGTTGGCAACCGACACATCCTCACCCGCGATCAGGTAGCGCATGACCTCGCAGACATAGGCAATGTGGTCCTCGGTTTCGGACATGCCTTCATCCCGCGTCAGGCCCAGTTCAGCCAATGTGCCGCGCAGCGCAGCCAGCGGTTTTTCATTCAGAAAGCCGGTGAGGTAATGCGATGCATACAACGCCACCTCTGGCTTGCCCACGCCACCAAACAAGGCGTCGAACTCGGCAGCCAACTCCGCTTCTGTGGCCTCGCGGGCAGCACCCACCAGTTGCTGCCAGGGCTCTTGAAGAAAGCCACCGGCCGCCGGTGCTTCGGTGGCAGCCACGCGAAGCTGGTCCAGCCACTCGCCAGCGGGCGGTGCGTAAAACAACTGCGCGAGCAAGCCATACAGCTCGGCGCGGGCCACCTCTTCATCCAGCGTTGACGGGGTGTGCAAAGGCAAATCGCTCATGAAACCAACCTGTTCAATGTGATGGGGGCGCCCAGGCACCGTGCCCCAGATAAAGAAGACAACACCACCGGGCTCAGTCGCTCAAAGATCGGTGATCCGGGTTTCGTTGGGTGACGAGTACAGGTCAATCACCCGACAGTCGCTGCACATTTTCAGTCGTTCCAGCGCCTCGCCCTGGAACATCGCATGACCACCCAGCCTGGCCAGCATGGCCTCGATGCCCTTGGCGGTGCCGAAGGCTTTGCCGCAGCGCACACACTGCCACGGCTTGGCCTCGTTCACCACGCGGGCCTGTGTGCGTTGCGCACTCAGCCACAGCCTCGACTCCAGGGCAATGGCGTCCTCCGGGCAAGTTTTGACACACAACCCGCACTGCACGCAGTTTTTCTCGATGAAGCGCAGCTGCGGCTGACCGGGGTTGTCCTGCAAGGCAGCCGCAGGGCACGCGCTGACGCAGCTGAGGCACAGCGTGCACCGCTGGGCATCGACCCTGACCGTTCCCAGTGGAGAAGCCATCGGCAGCGGCACACTGGCCTCAGGGGCATCGGCGGCGGTACGGCTGGGGGCTTGCTGCATCAGGTGATCGAGTGCCAGTTCCAGCGTGGCACGTTTACCCGGCTGCACGGCAAAAGTTGCCGCCTGGGCGACTGTTTGGGCGGGCGGCACCGCCAAAGCCTGGTCGAGCGCAGCCAGATCGCGCGCGTCACGCACCTCGATCAGTTTCAGGTGCTCACCGGCGAAGCCCAGCCCCGTCATAATGGCCTGGGCCACCGCCATCTGGGCGCGCACCGCATCGCGGTACTGGGGTGCTTCAGCCCCTGTCATCACCACCCAGACCTGGCTGGCCCCCTGGGCCAGCGCAGCCAGCCACACTTCCAGCCCCACCGATGCGGTGTGCCAAAGGCCCAAAGGCAGCACGCGGGCAGGCAGGCCACGGGTCACTTCCTCGGCAGCAGTTGCGGCAGTGTCAGACTTTGCGCCCCACCAGCGGGCCAGACCACCGGGCACCGGTTTGGCGTGTGGCCGGGTCAGGGCGGCGGCACGACCCAACTCATTCAACAATGCTGCGCCCGCCTCCTGGCTGTGCAACAGCAAGGCAGGCTGCTTGCCACCGGCGCGGGCATAGGTTTGCAACAAGGTTTTGATGCGCAGTCCCTGGTCATCCGCCCTGGGGTAGGCATAGGTGAGTGCGCCGGTCGGGCACACGGTGGTGCAAGCCCCGCACCCCACGCACAGGTGCGGGTTCACCTGTATCTGCTGGCGCTTCGCATCACCGCTGATGGCGCTGGCCGAACACACGTCCACACAGGCATTACAACCCACGGCCTGGTTACGTGCATGTGCACACACACTGGCCTTGTATTGGAAGAACTTGGGTTTTTCAAACTCTCCAACTGCGTCGCGCAGCGCCACCACCGCCGCCAGCAGCCCGGCCGGGTCGGCATGCGGGCGCAGGTGCCAATAGCCTTGGGGTGGTGCATGCTGGGTGAAGGCGGGTGACGGACGCAAATCCACCACCAGGTCAAACACATCGTCGTATTCGGCCGGCGTGCGGTCAAAGCTGATGGCACCGGCCGCCTCACACACTTTCACGCACGCGCGGTGCGATTGGCAGGCGGACAGGTCAATCTGGTAGTCCAGGCCAATGGCGCCCTCCGGGCAGGCCGCCACACAGGCATTGCAGCGGGTGCACAGGTCCAGGTCAATCGGGTTGCTCAGCTCGCGGGTCAGCTTGAACGCGCCGAACCAGCCCGACAGCTGTTTGACGACCCCGCCGAGCACCGGATAGGGTCGCGCCTGCATGCCGTCGCCGCCGGTTGACAACACGGTCACGTCGAGCACATCGCCCACCGTGGCGGCCACACGCTCGGCCTGCTCCAGCGGCCCGATGATGAGCAAACGGCCCTCGCTGCGGTACGACACCGTCGGCACCGGTTGCGGATCGGGCAACCTCGCCTGGGCGAGCAAGGCAGCCATTTTGGGGGTGCTGGCGGCGGCATCGTGGCTCCACCCCGCCGTTTCGCGGATGTTGACGAAGCGGATGGGCCGCACATCTGGCCCCACCGCCCCCTCTGTCTGCTCGGCCAACTGGTTGAACAGCCGGGCCTCCTGCGTACAGGCCACCACGAGTTCGTCCGGCCCGCGTACCGCCCGCTGAAAAGCCGGAGCCTCGCGGCGGCACAAGGTGGTGTGGAGCGCCACCGGCTCATCCAGCACACGCGCCAGGGCCGACTCGTCCAGAGGCATGCTCTGGTTGCAACTGCAGATCAGGATGGTCATGGCAACGGGTTCTCAGGTGACGAAGTAGGGGCAGACGGCACAGCAGCCTGGCGGCTGCCCGCCTCGGCCAGTTGCTCAGCTGCCGCCACTTGAACGACGGGCTTGGGCACGACGGGTGCAGCATCGGCTTCGGGTGCAACGCCATCAGCAGGCTGCTCAATCATGCCAACCGCTGGCGAGCCGACGACCTCGGGTGATGTCGCGAGCACCGCACCCTGTGACGAGGCCGTTCCAGGAGAAGGGGGGGGAGGCTCTTCTTCCACCAGCTTGACAAACTGGGCGGCGACCATTTTCTTCAGGTCTTGCTCTGACAGGGGGCTGGGAATGGAGTAATCGTCGATATAGATGTCCAGCCCGTCCATCACATTGAAGTGTGGGTCGGCAAACAGCTTTTTCATCGCCGCATTCTTGACTGCAGGGGCCACACCGCGTCCGACGAATGCGCTGAAGTCGCTGTCAGGCGTCAAGGCGGCAACATCTTCCAGCGTGGGTGGCGGCTGCTTCGCATGCCCTTCAGCATCCCCCGCTCCCTCATTCAGTGAGTGTGGCTGGCGCACATCGGCCAAGTTCACACCGTCGCCGGGTGTGGCCAGGCTGCCCGCGACAGGCACGCTGCCCCGCTGCAACGGCTGACCGACTGCAGCGACACCGGATGTCTGGCGAACCTGGCCCGCCGAAGAGACACCCGACGTGCCGGCCTCAGACCCACCGGATGGCGGGTTGTTGGCTGCTGACGACTGCTCGGCTTTGCGTTGGGACCACCGGGCAAAAAAGCCCTGTCGTTCGCCGCTCATGGCTGTTCAGCAGGTGGGGATGCCGCCTGCCGACCGCCACCACCGCCCGCCTGCTGCCCCTCGCCACCGTCGCCCCATTTGACTTTTCCGGTGGAGACACTGGCGGGGTTGCCGAACCTGTCGGTCAACGGGCGAAAACTCTCAGGCCGCTTGCGGCGCTTGACTTCAGGCTGATAGTGACTCTGCGTGAACGCTTGCAACCACGCCACCACCTCTGCCGGTGCCGGGACGGTTTCGACCGTTTCCTGCGCATCCAGCAAACGCCCCGCCACGTGGTAGCTCAGGGTCACCAGCAAGGGCTGCGCGACGGGTTCGTCCGCGCCGGGCAGCGCCTCGTCACGCCACATCACCCAGAACACCGGCTGGTCAGCTGACAGGTTGAGGTGATAGCCCTCGGCGTCGTCCCGGTGCAAGTCCACACTGAACCCGGGGCACAGCCACAGCGAATGGTCTTCGTCCTGCAGCAGGCAGTGCCGGGCTGTGATGTGGGGGTGCAACTCTGCCGGCCAGACATCGGCCACCTTCCAGCGCCAGGTCTGCCACCGCGACATCGGGCCCTGCACGCGCTCGCAGCGCATGACCACATGGACGGGCAGGTGGTTGGAATCCAGCATCGTGCCCGCCTGCGTTCAGGTGTCTTTGGAAATCTTGATGGTCGGGAACTTGGACGAAAAGTCTTTCGCCCGTTGCGCAATTTTGATGGCCACCTGCCGCGCCACCCCCTTGTAGATGCCCGCCACATCGCCGTCAGGATCGGCCACCACGGTGGGTTTGCCGCTGTCGGCCTGAACACGGATCTGCATGGTCAGCGGCAAGGCGCCCAGATAGTCCATGTTGTATTCGGCTGCCATGCGTTTGCCACCCTCGGCCCCGAAAATGTGCTCGGTGTGGCCACAGTTGGGGCAGCAGTACACCGCCATGTTTTCCACGATACCCAGGATGGGCACGCCCACTTTCTCGAACATCTTGATGCCCTTGCGCGCATCCAGCAGCGCAATGTCCTGCGGCGTGGTGACGATGACCGCCCCCGTCAGCGGCACCTTCTGGCTCAGCGTGAGCTGGATGTCGCCGGTACCGGGGGGCATGTCCACCAGCAGATAGTCCAGTTCTTTCCAGTTGGTCTGGCGCAGCAACTGGTCCAGTGCCTGCGTGGCCATGGGGCCACGCCAGATCATGGCTTCGTCCTTGTCCACCAGAAAACCGATGGACATGACCTGCAGGCCGTAGTTTTCCAGCGGTTCCATGGTCTGGCCGTCCACGCTTTCGGGGCGGCCTTCAATGCCCATCATCATCGGCTGGCTGGGCCCGTAAATGTCGGCATCCAAAATGCCCACTTTGGCCCCCTCGGCGGCCAGCGCCAGCGCCAGGTTGACAGTGGTGGTGCTCTTGCCCACACCACCTTTGCCCGACGCCACGGCAATGATGTTCTTCACATTGGGCAGCACCGCCACACCACGCTGCACGGCATGGGTGGTGATTTTGGTGGTCACGTTGACCGACACGTTCTCCACACCGGCCACGGTGCGCGCCGCCGCAATCAGCGCCTTGCGAAAGCCCGGAATCTGGCTCTTGGCCGGGTAGCCCAGCTCCACGTCGAACGACACGTCGCCATCGGTGACCTGCAGATTCTTCAGTGCCCGGGTGGACACGAAGTCCTTGCCCGTGTTCGGATCGATGACGGATTGCAGCGCATTCAGCAGCGCCTGTTGATCAGCAGCCATGTGTGTGGTCTCGTGGGTTGTCTCTTGGGTATGCCGCATGTGCACCGACGGCGCACCTGCCCGGGCGCGAAGTCTAACGCTGCCAGCCACGACAAACTGTCGTCCACACACCAATCACACATGCCCGGCAGGTGCATCTTTAAAATGCTCCGTTTTCCTGCTCCGGGCCACTGCCCTGCCCTGCACCATGACTCAAGCCTCCCCTCGCCGCCTGTTCGTCACCACCGCACTGCCGTATGCCAACGGCCATTTCCACATCGGCCACATCATGGAGTACATCCAGGCCGACATCTGGGTGCGGTTCCAGCGCATGCGCGGGCACGAGGTGAATTTTGTGTGCGCCGACGACGCGCACGGTGCCCCCATCATGATCGCGGCGGAAAAGGCCGGCAAAACACCCCAGCATTTCGTGGCCGACATCGCCTCGGGCCGCAAACCTTACCTCGACGGCTTTCACATCAGTTTTGACAACTGGCACAGCACCGACGGCCCCGAGAACCACGAACTGGCCCAGGCCATCTACAAAGACCTGAAGGCCAACGGCCTGATCGAGACCCGCACCATCGAGCAGTTCTTCGACCCCGACAAGGCCATGTTCCTGCCCGACCGTTTCATCAAGGGCGAGTGCCCCAAATGCGGCGCCAAGGACCAGTACGGCGACAACTGCGAAGTCTGTGGCGCGGTCTACGCCCCCACCGAGCTGAAGAACCCCTACTCCGCCCTGTCGGGGGCCACACCGGTGCTCAAATCGTCGGACCACTTCTTCTTCAAGCTGTCCGACCCGCGCTGCCTGGACTTCCTGAATGGCTGGACCACCAGCGGCGCGGTGCAGCCCGAGGTGCTGAACAAGATCACCGAGTGGATTGCCCCCGGCGAAGACGGCAAACCCAAGATGGGCGACTGGGACATCAGCCGCGACGCACCCTACTTCGGCATCGAGATTCCCGACGCACCGGGCAAGTATTTCTATGTGTGGCTGGACGCGCCCGTGGGCTACCTGGCCTCGCTGAAGAACCTGTTTGTCAAACAAGGCAAGGACTACGAAGCCTTCATGGCCGACCCGGCCACCGAGCAGTACCACTTCATCGGCAAGGACATCATCACCTTCCACACCCTGTTCTGGCCCGCCATGCTGCATTTCAGCGGCCGGAAGGTGCCCAACGCGGTGTTCGTGCACGGGTTTCTGACCATCAACAACGGCGAGAAGATGAGCAAGAGCCGGGGCACCGGGCTGGACCCGCTCAAGTACCTCAAGCTGGGCATGAACCCCGAATGGCTGCGCTACTACCTGGCCGCCAAGCTGAGCAACAAGAACGAAGACATCGACTTCAACCAGGACGACTTCATGCTGCGGGTCAACAGCGACCTGGTGGGCAAGTTCGTCAACATCGTCAGCCGCTCGGCGGGTTTCCTCACCAAGCGTTTTGACGGCGTACTGGCCACCGCTGCCGACGAGCAAGGTGCCGCGCTGCTGGCCGACATCCGCGCAGCAGCCGACACCGTGGCCACGCTGTACGAAGGCCGCGAATACGGCAAGGCCATGCGCGACATCATGGCCCTGGCCGACCGCGTCAACGCCTATGTGGACCAGCACAAACCCTGGGACCTGGCCAAGGACCCCGCCCAGAGCGAGCGCCTGCACCAGGTGTGCTCGGTGCTGGTCAACGCCTTCACGCTGCTGGCGCGTTACCTGGCCCCCGTGCTGCCCTCACTGGCCAGCCGTGTGGCCGAGCTGACCGGCGCCGACTTGGGGGCATGGGGTGCTTCCGGCCAGGACGTGGCCCGCATCAACCCCTACCAGCACCTGATGCAGCGGGTAGACCCCAAGCAACTTGAGGCATTGTTTGAGCCTCCAGCGCTTGCCAATCAAGCACAGGAAGCTACCAAAACAGAGTCCAACAACGCCAAGAAGCCTGCCAAGGCTGCTGCAGCCCCGGCGGCCGACCCCAATGCCCCCGGCGGTGAAGCGCTGGCACCCACCATCGGCATCGACGACTTTGCCAAGGTTGACCTGCGCATTGCCAAAATCCTGGCCAGCGAAGCGGTGGAAGGCAGCACCAAACTGCTGCGCCTGACGCTGGACGTGGGCGAGAAGGACGACGCCGGTCAGCCCAAGACCCGCAACGTGTTTTCAGGCATTGCCAGCATGTACCAGCCCGAGCAACTGACCGGCCTGCTGACCGTGGTGGTGGCCAACCTGGCCCCGCGCAAAATGAAGTTTGGCCTGAGCGAAGGCATGGTGCTGGCTGCCAGCTACGCCGACGAAAGGCAGATCCCCGGCATCTTCGTGCTGCAACCCTGGCCCGGTGCCACGCCGGGCATGCGGATTCACTGAGACCGGGTCAGGCCAACCGCCATCGGTTACTTGCCGCCGTTGTCCAGCGCCGGGTCGCGTACCGACTCGGTGCGCAGCACCTTGTAGTCGCGGTCATACACCACCGTGAACACCTTGGCGTCGCTGGTGTTGGGGCCATCGAGGTAACGCCAGTCGTGGTGCACCTCGGCCTTCAGTTCGTAGGGCGTGACCTTCATCGGGCGCCCCAGCATGCGCCTGACGGTTTCCATCGGCATGCCCGGTTGAATCTGCGCAAAGTTGCGAGGCGTCAACACCTGGCGCAGGGCCGTCATCTTGCCGTCCGAGCCGATGCTGATCATGTAGTTCTGATGCCCCGCTGGCTGGCGGTTGTATTCAAAAATGCGCACGCCACCGTCACCCTCCCACACCGCCTCGGGTTCGCCAAACCGCTTTTTCACATCCAGTTCGGTGGACACGCCCTCTTCCAGTTCGCTGATGCGCTGCACGTCGCAGCCAGCAAGCGCCAGCAGAGCCGCCAGACAAACGGCCAGGCAACAGCCCATCCGCACACGGCTCCACAGGCCCATCAGACGAAAGTTAGCCAGCGGATGATCCAAGTTGCAAAACAGTGGGATACAGGACTTCATGGCGGAGAAGGACACGACGACAGCGTTGTGCAAAGTGTAGCCAGCGCAGGCAATTAAAATACCGCCCTTCTTGCCATCAGGTTGACTCGAACATCATGTCCATCTTTGCCCGCCCTCACTACACGTCCGATGCCACCGACTTCATCGAGTCGATCAAGTCGGCCAACCCGGCCCTGGAAGCAGGTCAGCGCGAGGGTCGCAACCTGCTGTGGGACAAGGACATTGACCACAGTGTTCAGAAAGACCTGCTGGCCGGTCAGATTGCGCAAAAGCCCTACCCCTACCAGACCGCTCCGACCGAAGCCTGAAAACGTCGGCTGACCCCGCCGTCAGCCAATCGTTTTCCCCCGCATGCTCACCCCCGCTGAAGAGGCGCTGGCCCATCAGGCGCCAGACGAGTCCATTCCCGGTCAACCCGACGTGGTTGACAACGTGGCCGTTGCCCGTCTGTATGGTGAGCCCCTGTTTGCGCTGCCGCAAGACCTGTACATCCCGCCCGAAGCGCTGCAAGTGTTTCTGGAGGCCTTCGAGGGGCCGTTGGATCTGCTGCTGTACCTGATCCGCAAACAGAACTTCAACATCCTCGACATCCCCATGGCCGCGGTCACCCGGCAATACCTGGCTTACGTCGATGAGATCCGTGCCTCCAACCTGGAGTTGGCGGCCGAGTACCTGCTGATGGCAGCCATGCTGATCGAAATCAAATCACGCATGCTGCTCCCTGTGCGCAGCACCGACAGTGGCGAGGAGGCGGAAGACCCACGGGCCGAGCTGGTGCGCCGCCTGCTGGAGTACGAACGCATGAAGCTCGCTGCCGTGCACCTGAACGAGCTGCCCCAGATGGGCCGTGACATGCTCCATGCCGAGGTGTACATGGAACAGTCGCTGCAACCCCTGTTCCCGGACGTGAGCGCTGACGACCTCCGTCAGGCCTGGGCCGACATCGTCAAGCGCGCCAAACTGGTGCAACACCACCGCATCAGCCGGGAAGAGCTGTCGGTGCGGGAACACATGGGCATCGTCCTCAAGGCCCTGCAAAAGCGCCGGTTCGTCGAGTTCGGCGACCTGTTTGACGCCTCACGCGGACTCCCGGTGCTGGTGGTGACCTTCATTGCCATGCTGGAGCTGGCCAAGGAAACACTGATTGAGCTGACGCAAGCCGAAGCCTTCGCGCCGATCTACGTCCGCCTGGCCTACACACCAAGCTGAAAACGCGCCTACCGCTTTAATCACAAAGCTTCATTGCTATTCTTTATTTTGAACACCGTGACCGCTTTGAATTTCGATGTCGTGATTGTGGGCAGCGGCCTGGCCGGCCTGACGGCTGCCCTGCAACTGGCCCCCACGCACCGCGTGGCGGTGCTGACCAAACGCGGCATGGCGGATGGTGCCAGCAACTGGGCCCAGGGCGGCATTGCCGCCGTGATGGACGGGGCCGACACCTTCGACAACCATGTGCAGGACACTCTGGTGGCCGGTGCCGGCCTGTGCGACCTCGAAGCCACGCAAATGGTGGTGGAACACGCGCCTGAAGCCATCCACTGGTTGCAAGCACTGGGCGTGCCCTTCTCGATGGAAGATGGCGAGCTGCACCTGACACGCGAGGGCGGCCACAGCCACCGCCGCATCGTGCACGCCACCGACGCCACCGGGGCGGCGGTGCAGGCCACGCTGATCGAGACCGTCCGGCGCACGCCCAACATTGCACTGTTCGAGCACCACATGCTGGTGGACCTGATCACCGACCGCAAACTGGGCGGACAAGGCAATCGCTGTCACGGCGTCTACGCACTGGACGAGCAGGCCGACACGGTGGTGACCTTCAGCGCACCCCACACCATCCTGGCCACGGGTGGCGCGGGCAAGGTGTACCTGTACACCACCAACCCCGACACTGCCACGGGCGACGGCATTGCAGCCGCCTGGCGCGCCGGGTGCCGCGTGGCCAACATGGAATTCATCCAGTTCCACCCCACCTGCCTGTACCACCCCCAGGCCAAGAGCTACCTCATCACCGAAGCCGTGCGCGGCGAAGGCGGCAAACTGCTGCTGCCCCAGTCAGCCGGTGGTGGCCGCTTCATGCCCCAGCACGACGCACGCGAAGAACTGGCCCCGCGCGACGTGGTGGCCCGCGCCATCGACTTCGAAATGAAAAAACACGGGGTGGACTGCGTCTACCTCGACATCAGCCACAAGAGCCCCGAGTTTCTGGAAGCGCACTTCCCCAACATCAAGGCGCGCTGCCTGGAGCTGGGCATCGACATCACCACCGACCCCATTCCGGTGGTGCCCGCCGCACACTACACCTGCGGCGGCGTGGTGACCGACCTGCATGGCCGCACCGACCTGGACGGGCTGTATGCCGTGGGTGAAACCACCTGCACCGGCCTGCACGGTGCCAACCGCCTGGCCAGCAATTCGCTGCTGGAGTGCATGGTGTTTGCCTCCGCCACGGTACAGGCCATCCGCACCGACACCCCCACCGAACGCCCCACCCTGCCCGAATGGGACGACAGCCGCGTGACCGACTCCGACGAGCTGGTGGTGGTGACCCACAACTGGCACGAACTGCGCCGCTTCATGTGGGACTACGTGGGCATTGTGCGCACCACCAAGCGGCTGGAGCGGGCCGCCCACCGCATCACCCTGCTGCAGCGGGAGATCGACGAGTTCTACGCCCAGTTCCACGTCACCCGCGACCTGCTGGAACTGCGCAACCTGGTGCAGGTGGCCGACCTGATCGTCATGTCTGCCCTGATGCGCCGCGAAAGCAGGGGCTTGCACTACAGCCGCGATTTCCCGCAGACCGACGCAGTGGCCCAACCCACGGTGCTGGTGCCGCCGCCACGCTGAAGGCCGCGCAGCAAGCCAAACCACTTCCGTGGGCCTTCCGGCAGATGCTGCCTAGGTCACCCGCCTGACACCCTCACCACAACGTCATCAGACCATGTTCCGAACCCTGCTGAAATCCAAAATCCACCGTGTGGCCGTGACCCAATGCGAACTTCATTACGAAGGCTCCTGCGCCATCGACGAAGACCTGCTGGATGCGGCCAACATTGCCGAGAACGAGCAGGTCCACATCTGGAACATCAACAACGGCGAACGTTTCATCACCTACGCCATCAAGGGCGAGCGTGGCAGCGGGATGATTTCGGTCAACGGTTCGGCCGCGCGGCGGGCAACGGTGGGCGACCTGATCATCATTGCCTCGTTTGCCCAGGTGCACGAATCGGACGTGTCAGCACACGAGCCACAACTGGTGTTTGTGGACGCACACAACAAAGCTGTCGGCTTGCGCCACCATGTGCCCACGCAGGCAGCGCCTGGACACGGCACGGACGAGTGCTGACACCCACCACCCACCTTCACGGCTACGGCCGCGCCCAGGCAAAAGCCCTGTCTCCCTCACTCAACCGGGCAAACTGAGTCAGCCATCACCCCGACGTTGTGCAACGGTGATGCCACCGGCGCTCAAGCCGCCCCGATGTGCGGCACCAGGCCCGACACCGGCTGACCCGCCTTGAGCGCGGCGGTGAAGGCCAGCATGCGGTCAATGGGTTGCCGCGCCCGAGGAATCAATGCCGGATCGACGGTGATGGCGTTGGCACCGGTGTCCAGCACATGCACCAATGCCGCCAGGCCGTTCATGGCCATCCACGGGCAGTGCGCACAGCTCTTGCAGGTGGCGCTGTTGCCCGCTGTGGGGGCTTCGATGAAGGTTTTGCCAGGGTTCTGCGTGCGCAGGCTGTGCATCATGCCGTTGTCGGTGGCCACGATGAAGGTGGTGGCGTCCATCGTTCTGGCCGCGTTCAGGATGGCACTGGTGGAGCCCACGGCATCGGCCAGCGCCACCACATCGGCCGGGCTTTCGGGGTGCACAAGCACCTTGGCTCCGGGGTGTTCTTTTTTCAGGGCTTCCAGCTCGAATGCCTTGAACTCGTCGTGGACGATGCAGCTGCCGTTCCACATCAGCATGTCGGCACCGGTTTCGCGCTGGATGTAGCCCCCCAGGTGCCGGTCAGGTGCCCAGAGAATCTTATGGCCCTTGTCTTTCAGGGCGCGCACGATGTCCAGCGCGCAACTGCTGGTCACCAGCCAGTCCGAGCGGGCCTTGACCGCCGCGCTGGTGTTGGCATAGACCACCACAGTGCGGTCGGGGTGCTGGTCACAGAAGGCCGAGAACGCGCCGATGGGGCAACCCAGGTCGAGCGAGCAGTTGGCCTCCAGTTCGGGCATCAGCACGGTTTTCTCGGGGCTGAGGATCTTGGCCGTCTCGCCCATGAAGCGCACCCCCGCCACCACCAGCGTCTGCGCCGTGTGGTTGCGCCCGAACCGCGCCATTTCCAGGCTGTCGCTGACGATGCCGCCCGTTTCAAGGGCCAGGTCCTGCAGGTCGGGGTGCACGTAGTAGTGCG